>NVWT02000018.1 GCA_002733735.2 Robiginitomaculum sp.
TAAACCGAAAACTCCGGACAATAACGAATTAGCAAAACTTTCCAAGTTTGCAGAAAACCGTCCAGTCTGGCTGGCCGCCTCAACCCACAGCGGCGAAGAAAATATACTATAACAAGCCCACAAAAAAATATTGCAGGAACAACCAGATACTTTGTTGATCCTAGTACCACGCCACCCCGAACGGAGGCAGGAAATTGGCGACCTATGCCAGCAAAATAATATAAGTTACTGCCTTCGCTCTGATCATATAACAACCGGCAGAACCGTTTGGGTTGCCGATACTATCGGTGAAATGCAATATTGGCTTGAACTGGCGCAGATTGTATTCATTGGCGGATCGCTAACTAATGGCAAAGGTCACAATCCTATCGAGGCAATTATTGCTAACAAACCAGTATTATCAGGATCGAACGTGATGAGTTTTGCTGAAACCTATGAAAAATTAAACCAATTAGGAGCGGTGAAATTCACTGACACACAACAACAAATCTCGGCTGCTATTCAACAACATTTCAGCAATCCAAGTATAACCGAACCGGCTGTAACAAAAGCCGGCGAATGGATAACAGATGCAGCAAGAAAAATGTCACAACAAGTTGTACCTCCATTGTTGGATTTATTRAACAGGAGCGCCAAATGAAAGCTCCGGCATTTTGGAACGAAAAACACGGGCGTGCTGCCGCCCCATTGACGAGAACTTTGTTAACCCCGCTTAGCTGGATTTATTCAACTATCGCCAAAAATCGATACGAGAAAGTTCAACCAACAAAACTATCCGTGCCGGTAATATGTGTTGGCAATATTACCCTTGGCGGTAGCGGTAAAACTCCATTGGCCATGACAATTGCCAAAGCCTTGCTCGCTGAGGGCAAAAACCCAGCGTTTATTTCACGCGGGTATGGTGGCTCGATAAAAAACCCGACTAAGGTTGATCCAACAATACATAGTTATACCTATGTTGGTGATGAACCATTATTATTGGCTGAAATCGCTCCGGTTTTTATTGGGAAAGACCGCCTGCAAGTAGCGCAAATGGCCATAGAGCAAGGCGCGGGCTGCCTTATAATGGATGATGGTTTTCAAAATCCCTATCTACACAAAKATCTGGCAATAATTACTATCGACACCGGTGTTGGTCACGGAAATGGGCGGGTATTTCCCGCCGGGCCGTTACGTGAACCGGTCGCACAAGCGGTTTTACGAGCCGACGCGATTGTTTTGATCGGTGAGGAAAAACAACCAAACCTTRSMGGRTWTRCMGGYRWRGTTTTMCGCAGTYAYTTACARACACCTGATAAAGCKCCAASTGGWAARYTRATCGCYTTTGCCGGYATTGGCCGWCCAGAAAAATTCTTTGCCTCATTGCGTGCCGCCGGAGCTGATTTGGAACAAGAAATAGCCTTTGCCGATCATCAACCTTATACTAGCAAGGACGTAGTCAATTTATTTGCTTGGGCTACGAGTTCAAACTCAAAACTAATTACCACCACCAAGGATTTAATGCGCTGGCCAGAAGAGTTTAGAAACGAGTTATTACTCTGGCCTGTGGAATTGGTGTTTGATCATGCAAATGATATTGGAAGTTTATTGCAAGAGGTTTTGCCAAAATGCCGATGAACCGCAAAGCATCTTTTTGGCAATGGCTACAATGGCTGCTAGAAGCCGCTGTGTGGTATATTATACTTGGTTTGTTTCGCCTATTGCCGATTGAAATGGCTTCGGCCAGCGGCGGTTGGTTGGCGAGAAAGCTCGGCCCATTGACCAGAGCCAATCGCACCGCACTTATCAATGTCAAACTGGTTTTCCCTGATTATACGAAAGCACAAACCGAACGATTAGTACAAGAATGCTGGGATAACCTTGGCCGCATCGGTGGCGAATTTCCGCACTTATCAGAATTGCGCCCATATGATGCAGATGGCCGGGTTGAAATTGTTGGACACGAACATTTACAAGCAATCATCGATAGCGGCCAACCTGCAGTTTTGGTTTCCGGTCACTTTGCCAATTGGGAAGTAATGGCCGCAGCCATTTGCCTTAGCGGATTACCGGCGCGAGTCTCGTATCGGCATACTAATAATCCGTGGATTGACCGCTCTATCACTAGAATCCGTCTGGCCTATGGCATACCAGAATTAAGCGCCAAAGGTGGAGCCGGTGCCAAAGAAATGCTGGCGGCAATGAAAGATGGCCATAGTGTTACTTTCTTGAACGATCAAAAATTCAATCTGGGAATTTCAACCAGATTCTTTGGACATGAGCTAATGACCGCGCCCGGCCCGTCCCGTCTGGCTTTACGCTTTGATGCACCAATAATACCGGTTTCGATAGAGAGATTACSCAAAGCCCGTTTCAAAGTCCGGTTTCATCCACCGATGAAAGCCTCGAACAACTCTAACAAAACCAAAGCGATCGCCGAGACGGTTGAGCAGATCAATATGTTTTTGGAGGAGCAAATACGCAAAGAACCTCAAAACTGGTTCTGGGTACATAGAAGATGGCCAAAAGAAATTTACAAAAAAGAAAAATAACTCCAAATGGTTGCAGGGTTAAAAATATAGTATTCTGTAAACATTATTTTCTTCTCAAGATTAAATGCCTGTAACAACCTTGCCGATTATTAACCCACCTATCCGTAATGTAACTTGTCCTTACAAGCTCTATGCGTAAAACCTTGCCGCATAAACAAAGGGGCATTTCATGCAATCAGGTTCGGTTAAATTATTCAACACATTATTGTCAGGTGCGGCAGCTATTGCATTATTAACCAGTCCCGTAAGCGCACAAGAAGTCGGCGATAATGAAAATATAATCGTTTATGAAATTAGTTTTTTTGATATTTAYAACCCGGTAACAGCGCTGGACATGGTGCGTCAAGTTCCAGCTTTCTCGGTCAATAGCGGTGGAAATGCCAGAGGCTTTGGTGGCAATGCCGGTAATGTTCTAATCAATGGCGAACGGCCCAGCACAAAATCAACTTCACTAGAGGAATTATTGCAACGCATTCCCGCCGAGCGGGTACAAAAAATTGAACTGGTCACCGGTGCGGTATCCGGCCTTGATATGCGCGGTCAAATACGAATAGTTAATGTTACTTTGGTCGAGGGTGATACAAAAACTAAAACAACCTGGTCCTTTCAAGTAACAAAGTGGCCAAAACGAGTTATTCCTTCTGGTGAAATAACTCAATCTTTCAAAGCTTTAGGCGCTGATGTAACCCTTGGCATTCAAAGAAATGCCGCAGCACGGCGCAGAACCGAAACCAGAAACCTGTTTAATGTTGGTGCTGATTTATTTGAATCTCGTGCTGCTCGCAGTCAAACGCAGTTTGGCGAGTGGCAACCACATTTTAATATCGCCAAGAAATTTAACGATGACAATGCCCTTAACTTAAATGGTAAATACTGGAGTTGGGTTTGGAGACGCACCCGGGTCGAGGAAACCGATAGTGTAAGCACAGGCCTTTCGCAATTTGACAGGTTTGATTTTTCCAGTGCGGACAATACTGGAACAGGTATTGAAATTGGTGGTGATTATGAGCACAAATTCAATGATAAAAAATCGGTAAAATTTATTTTTTTACAACGCAGTGACAGAAGGGAATCTGATAATTTATTTGAAACATTCGACACAGGGGGCTTTGCTCGTGCCACCCGGGTCATCAGCAGCCAGGCCAATAATGAAAGTATTTTACGCTCGGTATATAATTGGGAACGCAATGATAAAAACAGTTTCGAGGCCAGCATTGAAGGAGCATTTAACTGGCTAAAATCCGGCCTTGATATAGCCGCGGATACTGGCTCAGGATTTACTGCTATTGTGTTGCCGACCTCTAACACCAAAGTAAGAGAAAAACGCGCCGAGGCCGCTGTTTCATGGATTGCCAAACCATATAGCGGCTGGACTTTTGAAACTGGTGTAAAATATGAAATTTCTGAAATAAGCCAAAGCGGTGATGCAACTAATGCACGGGTTCTAAAATACTGGAAACCAAATTTTAGTACCATATGGGAACGCAATAAACGTGACCAGATACGGTTCAACTTGCAACGCAATGTCGGGCAGTTAAACTTTAATGACTTTGCCACAAACATTGACATAATAGACAACCAAACCAATGTCGGAAATATTCAACTATTACCTGATGCCAGTTGGGACGCTAGCATTTCATTCGAAAGAAAATTCGGTAAAAAAGGCGTATTGACCCTTAATGCCAGTCATAGCTGGATTTCCGATGTCCGCGACCTAGTGCCGATCAATAACTTATTTGATGCACCGGGAAATATTGGCAATGGCAAGGCTTGGCAAATGTCAGCAAATGCCAGAATACCAACAGACAAATTTGGCCTAAAAAACGGCATTCTGACACTGGCTGGTGGTTTTGGTGATTCAGCCGTAACAGACCCTTTAACCGGCCTTACCAGAGTACAATCGTTTCGGGTTGATGATTTCTATCGGGTAGATTTCAGGCAGGAACTGACTAATTGGAAAATGGCTTGGGGGTTTGACTATTTTCAACGCTCTGCCTCTCAAGGGGCATTTTTATTCAGCCAACGCAAAAATTATAATGGGCCCGGAGATCTCGATTTCTTTGTTGAAACCACCAAGGTAAAGGGCGCTACAATTCGATTTACAGTCGAGAACATCTTCAATCCGACCAATTTTCGTGAACGGTTTGATTTTAATGGAACCAGAAACCTCGGAATTGTTAGACRAACAGAGTTCCGTGAGCAAAACAGTGGCCTGATGTTCCGGTTAAGCCTGCGCGGTACATTCTAACCAACAAACCCTCAAACAAAAAGGCCGCCCAGTGATGAGCGGCCTTTTCATTTATTCAAAGCAAATCAGGTTATTTCTTCCTGATGCATCCATTTCTTGATAATCGGCGAGATCAACAACATCAACACACCGATACCCATCGCCACATAAGCAACATTGGTATAAACGGTTACATAAGTTGCCTTGGCAGCCACAACATCGGTTAACTGACCACCGATTGTCTCTGCACCGGTGCCGCTGGCGATAACACCAGCCAGATAATTAGACARRCCWGAGTACAAGAACCAKGCMCCCATAGTCATRCCAACTGCGCTTGCCGGAGCCAATTTAGTCACAGCGGACAAACCAACCGGGGAAAGCATCAACTCGCCCATGGTGTGTATCCAGTAAATCAAGAAGATAAACCAAACCAAGACAAGGCCAGTACCAGATAGTGCTATACCACCAACTAATGCCAAGAAACCCAAACCGGCAAGGAAAACACCAAAGGCAAATTTAACCGGTGTCGAAGGTTCAATTTTGCGTTTTGACATGGCCATCCACATCCACGCAAACAATGGCGCAAACACCACAATAAATCCTGCGTTCAAAGACTGAAAGACCGGGGTTGGCACCAGATAGCCAAACATTTCACGATCAACTATCCGCGCCGTAAACAGAGTCAAAGATGAACCGGCTTGTTCGAACAATGCCCAAAACGGAATTTGCGCAAGAATGAAATAAATTGCCGMAAACATTCGCYCRCGTTCAATACCAGCCARYTTRRYAAWRGCATAYCCRAYCATMAGMGCMAATACGATTAWACCMARMAMWMMSRSAAACCATGYCGGMACYARATGAGCRTTCATCACYGTCARCATAGCAAAGRCAATAATACCRATACCAGTTAGRTAACACGCCCATTCAACATTGATCGGRCCWAATACTTTTTGTTTTAGTTTTTCSRYKSATGGWGGATCGGCTTTACCCTCTAACCATGATTGGAACACTAGGAATGTTATCAAGCCTGCAAACATTCCAACGCCAGCCATACCAAAACCCCAGTTCCAGCCATACCGGGTACCGATAATGCCAATGCTCACTGTTGCAAGCAGCGAGCCAAGATTAATCCCCATATAAAAGATCGTAAACCCGGAATCACGCCTTGGGTCACCAAGGTCGTAGAGCGAACCAACAATGGTCGAAATATTGGCTTTCAAAAAACCAACGCCGGCAATAATCAACGCCAAAGCCAGATAAAGAATGTTAACGTATAATTCCTGCTGAATCACACGAGTGGTAAAGCTATCGGTAGCAATGCTTWGCGGTAAACCCACTGCAGACGGGTCGGCAATCAGCATCTGCGTCGCGCCCTCGTTAAAGCTTATCAGTGAACGACCAGTATCTGAAATCAGCACTTGCGGTGCATCGCCGCCTCTRCCGTCCAGTGTAATTTGATAATCATTACCTTCAAAAGTAAGATATTCCTTGGAGCCAGCACCCTCAAAAGCCATTAGGCCGTGACCAAGAACCAGCAATATCGCCCCATAAGTTACAGCTTTTCGCTGGCCGAGAAATTTATCAGCCAAGGATCCACCGATAATAGTCATCACATAAACCAAAGCGGTATATGCACCATACATTATCGTMGAACGCTCRTCRGARAACAAGAAGTGYTGCGTTARATAAAGAACMAGCARRCCACGCATGCCGTAATAYGAGAACCGCTCCCACATCTCGGTTAAAAACAAAATGGCCAATCCCCGTGGATGGCCAAAAAATGAAGTATCCGACAATCCAGTATTGGATATTTTTACGTCTTTTGTTGCCACAATTGTGCTCCCCAAAATTATACCGAATTTTTCGGTTTATCCCTCTTGGGCGCACCAAAGCACGGGCAAATGATATGCTCAAGTATTTTAACCATAAAAAAGGCAGCCTACYTAAAGAAACTGCCTCCTTGCTCGAACGACTTAAGGATCAGCCTTCCATGCCGGGCATGAAAAACGCATTTAGTTTATTGCCCTCAAGATCACGAAAATAACCGGCATAAAAACCGCTCTCTCCACGCGGCCCAGCCGGACCTTCACAAGTTCCGCCCAACTCAATCGCCTTGGCATAAAACTTATCAACCTGATCAGTAGAAGTAGCAGCAAAGGCAAACATTGTACCATTGCCAACGCTGGCAGCTTTGCCATCATGCGGTTTCATGATCGAAAACATTCCGCCAGCCGACATATCAACAGCCCAMGCAATATAATTATCTTCWTCCATCATTCGCTTGCCGCCAAATTCAGCCAGCAGCGCATCATAAAATTTTGCCGACTTTTCCAAATCATTAGTGCCAACAGTTATATATCCAAGCATTTCTATCTCCTATTGCTTATTGAACAAACAGTRAACAACTGTTCGCAACTAACGTCAACCATACAAATTTGCATAAACGGTTTTCAATAAGCAGCTATTTCGAAAACCTTATCAAGATCACCGCTCCATTCCTTATGGTACATTTGCAATAGACGTTCCGCCGGAGTGACACCGCTTATGGCGATTTGCTGCATTTCGTCCAAAAATAGACTCTCATTTTCGCCATGGCCGTTTAACTGCTGGCGCGCAGTTAATCCAATGCGCGAAAGCTCCAGCACCTGTTTAGTTATTTCTTGTAAGTTTGTATTTCTAAACGGCGCGCGCAAACCAATAGTTGGCGCGGTACGACGTAAGCCCTCGCGTTCATGTGTTCCCCAATCTTTGACCAGATCCCACGCAGCATCCAGTGACGGCTGGTGATAATAAATTCCCGTCCAAAAAGCAGACAGAGCGCATAGCTTACCCCAAGGGCCGCCATCGGCTCCGCGCATCTCTAGGAATTGTTTTAACCGTACCTCGGGRAACAGGGTTGATAAATGATCTTCCCAATCACCAAGCGTCGGCTTTTCGCCGGGCAAAATATCCAATTTGCCATCAAGGAAATCGCGAAAACTTTTGCCAGTGGCATTCAAATACCTGCCATCACGTTTGACAAAATACATCGGCACATCAAGTGCGTAATCAACATAACGCTCAAATCCCATGCCGTCYTCAAASRCAAAYGGYAACATGCCAGTACGATCAGGATCAGTATCACCCCAAACATAACCACGGTACGACAAAAATCCATTTGGACGATTATCAGCAAAAGGAGAATTGGCAAACAAAGCCGTGGCCACCGGCTGTAATGCCAGTCCAACCCGCAGTTTTTTCACCATGTCAGCTTCGGAAGAAAAATCGAGATTGACCTGCACAGTACAAGAACGAAACATCATCTGTTGTCCAAGACGGCCAACTTTAGGCATATAATCACGSMYSWKYKWSTMKMTGRRYKYTGGCATCATCGGCGTATCGGCCAATGACCAAACCGGCGAAAAACCCAAGCCCATGAACCCAGCACCAATTTCATCGGCGACTTGCTTGACTTCAAGCAGATGATTATTCACCTCGGAACAGGTTTCATGAATGGTTTGTAAGGGCGCACCGGACAATTCGAACTGCCCGCCAGGTTCCAAAGTAATCGACGCACCATCACGCAAAAGACCAATAAGATAACCCTCTTCGATCATTGGCTGCCAGCCAAAACGCTGTAGGCCTTCGAGCATTTTACGGACACTGGGTCCGTCACATGAATACGGCAATGGCCCGTGATCGTTTAACCGAAATCCGAATTTTTCGTGTTCAGTACCGATCTTCCACTTATCCGCGGGCTTACAACCATCGGACAGCCAATTGATTAAGTCATCTTTTGATTCAATCAGTTTTGATTTTTTATTCCCCGCCATTGCCCGTCCTTTTGTTCAGATACAATCATTTATGATTCGGTGTAGAGAAACAAATGGTACCCGGCAATGCAATCCGCAAGAGATCACAAAATTGTAATGTTTATTTCCAATCGCCATACACCGCTTGAACCATGGCCAACGCCGCCACTGCCGCCGTATCACTTCGTAAAATTCTTGGCCCCAACGACACCGCCAACGCCCCCGGAGTTTGTGCAATCAGTTCTCGTTCTTGCTTGGAAAACCCACCTTCTGGGCCAATCAGCACAGAAGTTGCCTTGGTCGGGTTGTTATTCAACGCCGCCAAAATCGGTGCGGTATCAGTACCACTTTCATCGCAAAATACCAAAACTCGGTCAGTTGGAAATTCCAACAACCAATCTTTCAAATCGACTATTTCCGCAATCTTAGGCAAGTCCATGCGCTCGGTTTGTTCCGCCGCCTCGACGATTATTGTTTGCAACCGTTCAGAGCGAGCCGGCTTTTGATTGCTAAACTTTGTATTGACGATTTGCATATTTCGCACACCAAGTTCGGTGGCTTTTTCAACAATAAACTCCTGCCGCGTACGTTTAACCGGCGAAAAAACCARCTCGATATCAGGACATATAGTTTGTGGACGTAGCTTGCCCTGCACTTGCAAAACTACTTGCCGTCGTTCTATTTGCCCAATTTCGCTTTGCCATTCTCCGTCTTTGCCATWKAWWWAYYTRMWWRTSRWSYYWAYRYGSSYKYKCWWSACWYWAMKWWCMTAMKRYRMCGMWTWRYYGCWMASSWSYAWMWMCKCAYSMSWWYKCWWAKCATKYTYRRYRMRRMRWSKWMAAAYATGCGAYATGGCTTGACCTGAGGTTAGTTTTCATTGCACWGAAAATGATGACAGACAAATCCGATCATATCGCTGATACTGACAGACGCAACTGGGTTAACAATTATGCCCCCAAAACTTTGCAGCCATATTTGCAATTAGCCAGATTTGATCGACCCATCGGATTTTGGTTATTGGCAATTCCGTGTTGGGCTGGAATTGCTTTGGCCAGACTTGATCAAAGCTGGCTTTGGTCGGACTTAAAATTTGGCTTGCTGTTTGGTYTTGGTGCAATTGCCATGCGCGGAGCCGGATGCACATATAATGACATTTTAGATCGCAACCTTGATGCACAAGTAAGCCGCACRCAAAACCGCCCAYTACCCAGCGGCGCGATAACCGTGCAACAGGCATATTGGTTTTTGGSCTTACAATTATTTGTCGGCTTTATTGTYTGGTTGAACTTACCAATATTGGCCAAACAAATATCAATGGCGGCGATTGTGTTGGTGGTTTTATATCCRMTGATGAAGCGCGTTACTTACTGGCCRCAAGCATGGCTCGGTCTGACATTTAATGCCGGAGCTTTGGTTGGTTATGCTGCGATATCCGGTGAAATAAACAGTGCAGCGGTTTTGCTCTATATTGGTCTGGCATTTTGGACTTTGGGCTATGATACGATTTATGCCCATCAAGACCGCGAAGATGATGCACTTATCGGTATAAAATCAACCGCCAGATTATTTGGGAAACACTCAAAAACCGCCGTTGGTATTATCTATTTTATCTGCCTTGGCCTGTTAATGTTTGCTGGCAATACACAAGCCAACTTGATACCAGAAGAATTACAAAGACAGGCATTATATGGCGGTTTTTTAGCCACCGGATTATTTGCTTTTAATCTCGCCGGTCAAATACGGCTAACTGACTTTAATAATTCTGATCAATGCCTAAAATCTTTCAAAAGCAATCAACGCTATGGCCTTGAATACGTCGCCTTATTGGCGATAGCACCAGTGCTGATGACTTGGCTAATACAGATGCAAAACCAATAAAACATCCGGCCGTCAAACGCATGACGGTGTTGGGCCCTGTAAGTGGTGTAAGGTGAAAATAGTGAAAAATGGTCAACAGCTCTGTCCCGCTCCATAAGTCCTTATTTTAGCACCCCCTCCGAGCGCGTCGCGCCCACCTCCCCCATAAAGGTGGAGGACAAAGAGACATTAGGGGCTGCGCGTCCTTCGAGGTTGCTACGCAGCACCTCAGGATAAGGAAGACAGATAAAGAGATTTTGCATAACTCTAAAACTTCACAAATATGACTCCTTCTCCCATCGGGAGAGTCCTCAAGTAGCGAAGCGGTAGGACAAAAAAGAAGTCGGGATGAGGGGCTGGGTGTTGGTTGTTTTGCGTTAAGTGCAAACAAGGGTCACGTGACCCTTACTGCTTACCCCTTAATTAGCAATCATTGGCAAAGGCTGCACATAAAATTAGACTTAATTAGCAAAGAATTAGCACTCATTGCCCCTTAGCAACCCTTGGACAGTGGGGATAAGTTTCAAACATACCCGTAACAATCATGTTTGCTATAATTGTGTTGCAAGCGGCCACCACACGGCCATCTGCGGCTGTTTGACATTGTGAATACGTGCTAAATTCAATGAAAAATGGGTTTTGTTGAAATATGCAAAGGGATTTGTAATAGCAACAAATCTTTTATTGCCGAGCCTTTTAGAGTTTATCCATTGGGGAAAACACTAAAAACTAACGGATGTTTTTTTCAAAACTGCATTTTGAAACAAATCCACATAATAAACCAATTAGGACAATAATGCTTTTGCTGCTTCTCTGGCTTGTTCGGTGATTTTTGCTCCGGCGAGCATTCTGGCGATTTCTTCTTCGCGCTCAGCATCATCAAGCAATATTACGTTAGTTCGCACAACGCCTTTTGTTTCTGACTTCTCTATTTGAAACTGCTCCGAAGCACGAGCTGCTACTTGTGGGCTGTGGGTAATTACTAATACCTGACAATTATCGGCCAGCATTGCCAAGCGCCGACCTACCGCATCGGCAACTGCACCGCCAACCCCTTGGTCAATTTCGTCAAACACCATCACCGACGGTCCAAAATTGGCGGCTAAAGCTGCCTTTATCGCCAAGGCAATTCGCGATAGTTCACCACCAGAAGCAATAGCAGCTAATGGCCCAACCGGCACTCCCGGATTAGTGGAAATCTCGAAGCCAACGCTATCAATTCCGTTTGCACTACCATTTTGCGGCTCTTGAACTTCGATACGGGTTAGGAATTTTGCTTTTTCCAACCGTAGCGGCGCCAGCTCCTTTAATATCGCTTTATCCAGCTTATTAGCAGTATTCTGTCGTTTTTGCGACAGATCGCCAGAAATTTTTGCGTATTCTGCGTAAGCTTTTTGCACCTTTTCAGTTGCTTGCGCTTGTGCTTGCTCCAAGTCTTCTAATGCCTGCAAACGATCGGCAAGATCAGAACGAACAGAACCAAGTTGATCAACATCGACTTTGTGCTTACGTGCCAAAGCCCGCAAAGCGAACAATCGTTCTTCGGACTGCTCTAATTGTCCCGGCTCTAACACTAACTGCCTTGCGGCATCATGCATTGCGATATTGGCGGTTTCTATTTCGGCTAACCCCGCCTCTAATGCTTGCAAACAGCGCTGCAAAGAGTTCCTTGCGGCATTGTCGGTGATTTGCGCGTCAAAACGGCTCAAGGCAGTCTCGACATTGCGCAAAGCAGAACCCATTTGCCCATCGATACCGGAGCCTGCCTCAAGCGCAATTCTGGCGCTCTCTACATCAGATACCAGCTTTTCCGTTTGCATCATCATACCGCGCTCTGCGGCCAATGATTGCTCCTCACCCGGTTTGGGGTCAAGCCTGTCCAGCTCACTAGCTGCTTCTTGTAAATACACCTGCTCGGCGGCATCGGCATTGGCTTGACGCTCAAGCCGATTAGCAGCAGATACGGCCTGCTTCCACGCTTGGTATGCTGCGCCGCACTTAGCAATAAGTTTTGCAAATCCGCCAAACATATCAAGCGCAAGAATATGAGTGCGAACATCCATCAATCCACGGCCATCATGTTGGCCATGAATTTCAACCAACAAGCTACCCACCTCGCGCATCAAGGTGGCGGAAACAGGTACATCATTGATAAAGCTACGCGATTTACCATCTGCGGATAATATCCTACGCAAAATAAGTTCTTCACTTTGCTCAATATCTAACTCACGATCAGCCAATAAAGGCCATATCAAATGATCGTCCGCAAGGTTAAAGATTGCAATTACCTTGGCCTGCTTGGCACCGGATCTAACCAATGAGCGATCGGCTCTGGAGCCAAGAGCCAAGCCAAGAGCATCAAGAACAATCGACTTGCCCGCACCAGTTTCACCGGTTAATGCACTTAGTCCTGGCGAGAATGAAAGATCAAGCTGATCAATCAAAACCACATCATAAATTGATAGATCAGTCAGCATCAGACATTATCAGAAAAGACGCCCCCAAGCTTTCTTGAAGAAGTTCTCGCGCTTATCCGGATCGGCTTCGTCGAGGTGTTTGGTCAATTGCAAACCTCCGGTTTTATCAAGTAGATTATAAGTATCTTGATACCAGTCACTACCGGGGTAATTATAGCCCAGAACCGCAGCAACTTGCACGGCTTCGTTCATTACGCCCAACTGAACATATGCCTCTACCAACCTATGCAATGCTTCTGGCGCATGAGTAGTAGTGTCATATTCTTTAATCACATTTCTAAAGCGATTTATGGCCGCCAAAGAATTACCCTTGCGCAAATAATAACGACCAACCGACATGTCCTTACCGGCCAACTGATCACGGGTCAGGTCGATCTTCAGACGTGCATCTCTGGCGTACTCACTATTGGGGAACCTGCGAACGACTTGGCGCAAAGCGGTTAAGGCTTGAGCTGTCTTACCTTGATCACGGCCAACATCACGAATTTGCTCGAACTGAGAAACCGCAATCAAATAATAGGCGTACGGCGCACTACGCGAGCCAGGATGCAAAGCCACAAATCGGCCGGCAGCAGCAACAGCTTCATCATACTTGTTAGCTTCGTAATTTGCATAAGCTGCCATAAGCATCGCCCGACGCGCCCATTCTGAATACGGATGCTGACGCTCAACTTCATCAAACAGTAATATTGAACGAGACCAGTCCCGCCTCTGCATACGATCATAGCCGTCAAGATAAATAGTTTCAGCAGGCTTTTCCACATAAGCCAGTTTCTTGGCCTTATTACCAGCACACCCGGATATCACTACAAACGACATAGCTAGCAACAGTAAAATCGACTTTTTCATCAAATACACCAACCTAAAGGAACATAGAGATGCGACTTGTAGCGCAAGCTTGCTCGCGGGTGAAGTCTGTTATGCAGGAAACTTCAATAAGATGTAAAAAAATGAATTATCTGCCACGCAAAATTCACAGCGTCACCATTTCCCACGCATCATCATCACTAAACAATTCCTGCAATGCCATAATATTTATCCTATGGCTGGCATGGCGCACGTAATATAAGCCCAAGATAGCCCCACCAGCCAATGACATATCACCAAGAACATCTATTGCTTTGTGCCTGACAAATTCGTCGTCTCTCCATAAGCCGCCATGGTTTTCCACCATTGTTTCCCCAACAACAATGCAGTTATCAAGACTGCCACCAGCACCCTTACCACTGCGATACAGATCATCGACCTCACAGCGCAACGCAAAAGTTCTTGCCTTAGCCAACTCTTGCACAAAATACTCGTGACTAACATCAAAACAAATAGACTTCTCGCCAATAACCTGATTTTCGTAGTCAATACCAACATCAACTGTAAAATGATTATGCGGCGTTAAACGAGCAAAACTGTTGCCGCTCTTAACTTCGATCTCTTTCAAAACTCGGATAAATTTACGTGGGGAAGATTGCACATTTACGCCAGCAGCAAGCAATAACGAAGTAAATATCTCTGCGGAACCGTCCATTGCCGGAAGTTCTGGCGCATCAACAAATATATCAACGTTGTCTATTCCAAGAGCAAGCAACGCTGCCAATAAATGCTCGACGGTACTGATATGCACGCCATTAGCATTACCAATACTGGTACCACGATTAGTATCAATTACGTATTTGACTAAGGCCGGGATTTTGTTGTTTTTGTCTTCTATATCGGAACGATAAAAACAAATCCCAGAGTCAGCCATTGCCGGCTTTATTAGCAAGTTTACCTGTTTTCCAGTATGCAAACCAATACCCGAACAACTAACTTGTTGCGCTATTGTTTGTTGTAAATTTGTAAACTCAGAAGCTTTAGTGACCACAGCGAAACCAGTTTATTGATGAAATAATTAGCAAGCCTATATCTGCCTGATCATAGCCTCAACCAACGAATGCTTGCATAATGTTTCTCTGAATTTCTAAAATTCGGCAAAATTGCTAATTTGCCTGTCGTCGCAAGAATGCCGGAATTTCCAATTCATCATCAACTGAGCTTAAAAATAAGTCCGGAGTTGTTGTAACCGGGGTTTCATCTCTAACATCAACAACCGGCTCGATACGTTGCTCATCCGGCTTAACCATCGCCGGAGGCGCACCAACAGGGCGGCGTTTCGGGCGAAAAATATTAAAACCAAACTTTGGCGCCGGAGCTTCTAACTCTGTATCCAACGGAACGTCCACTTCAGCAGCAGTTTCAGTGTTACGATAAACCGGATCAGGTATGGTTTGCTCAACAGGTTCTGGCATTGTAACTTGCGCTGCGGCCGGTATTGGCTGTGGTATTGGCTCTGGCATTTGCTCTGCTACCGGCTCTTGGATTATCTCTTGTCTTTGAACTGGCTCGCTAATAATAGGCTGCGCGGCAGGAATTGGTTTTTGCATAGCAATTCCCTCAGTAATTCCAGTTGCAACAACTGAAACTCTCATTGCACCGCTTAAATTTTTATCAAACGTTGAGCCAATAATAATATTAGCCTCTTCGTCAACTTCTGCGCGGATCAGAGATGCAGCTTCATCAACCTCATGCAAAGTAAGATCATCACCACCGGTAATATTGATCAACACACCACGAGCGCCTGAAATAGCAATATCTTCCAGCAATGGATTGGATATTGCAGCTTTTGCAGCCTCAACAGCCCGATCATCACCGCTAGCTTCACCAGTGCCCATCATCGCCTTGCCCATTTCGTCCATCACAGTACGAACATCAGCAAAATCCAGATTTATCAAACCCGGATTGACCATTAAACTTGTAATTCCATGAACACCAGAATGCAAAACCTCATCAGCCATAGCAAAGGCATCTGACATCGTGGTTTTCTCGTTGGTAATTCTAAACAGGTTCTGATTTGGAATTATTATCAGCGTGTCAACAACTTCTTGTAAGCTAATTACACCTTCTTCGGCGATTCTTGAACGTCTTGAACCTTCAAAGTCAAATGGCTTGGTAACTACACCAACGGTTAAGATCCCTGCGTCTCTTGCTGCTTGAGCAATAACTGGTGCAGCTCCGGTTCCCGTACCACCACCCATTCCGGCAGTAATAAACACCATGTGCGCACCTTCAAGGTGCTGCATTATGTCTTGCAAACTATCTTCTGCGGAATCACGTCCAACTTCGGGACGCGCTCCGGCTCCAAGACCTTCGGTTATTGCAGCTCCCATTTGAATGGTGCGTTCCGCTTTTGAACGGTGCAGTGCTTGAGCATCGGTGTTGGCGACAACAAACTCAACGCCCTGCAAATCGGACTCGATCATATTGTTGACGGCATTACCGCCAGCACCGCCGACACCAAATACCAATATGCGGGGCTTTAATTCATGAGATGGAGGGGCTGTAAGTGAGATGGCCATTTTAGGCTCCAATTTTCCAAAAGGGGAACAAGGTTCACATATAGTTTACTATTTCACTTAACACTGGGTTAAGCATAAGCAGTAATTTTTATCAATTTTTAGAGTATGCCTAACATCAGCGATTCAAATATTTCTATGAAATCTGTTGCAGAACAAGCACTTAGAGCATCTCCAGCAAAAATAACTCCGATTTTACGGCAAGAAAATGCGACAAAATAAAAAGATAGAGCAAATTTTCAGCTCAAAGCGACCCAAAGCCCATCCGATGGGTCTTATATGTTTTCGCGCAACCAACTAAAAAGCCGTAAAACCGGGTTATTATCTGCCGGGTTCTGATTATCTCCAGCACTATTAGTCAATTGCAACGAGCCATTTATTGTTTCACGATTAGAGCGAAACACATGACGCAAACTACCAGCAGTAGCGGCAAAACCTGGGCCACTAACCGCGTCTGCTAACCCGGATATTGCCAAAGGTCTTCCAACACGAACACGCTCACCAAACACCCTACTTGCCAAATCAGCAACCCCATCCATCTGACTAGCACCACCAACCAAGACTATACGTCTACCCCAAGGGTTTTCTGGCTTCATCTGGTCAAGTTGATCGCGTACCATTTCAAGAATTTCCTCAACCCGAGGCCTGATAATTCCGGTTAACAAAGCTCTTGGCGCTTGGTCAATACGTTGGCGAGGATCATCGCACATGCCAGGGCAATCAATCATTTCACGATCATCATCAGGGCCATCAAGACACGATCCAAACATAGTTTTAATTCGTTCAGCCGAAGCAGTAGGCGTTGATAAACCACGGGCAATATCATTAGTAACATGATTGCCGCCAAGCGGAACAATTCCCATATATTCCAAAACGCCTTCGTTAAATACTGCAAATGAGGTGGAGCCAGCTCCCATATCAATTATCGTCGCCCCTAACATTCTTTCGTCCTCGACCAATGCCGACAATCCCGCCGCATACGGAGTTGCTACTATGCTTCGTAGTTCAAGGCGGCAACGGTCGACCGCCAGCGCAATATTGCGTATAGGTCCVAGCGGGCTGGAAACCAGACACATTTCAACHGCCARCTGGTGGGCGAACATTCCCCTAGGGTCACGCACATCGTTATTTTCATCAACCTTATATCTTTGTGCAAAAGCATGGATCATTTCATGTTCTGGTTCTTGGAACTTTCGCTTGGCAACATCAACACACCTTTTAACATCACGGTCTGAGACTTCACGGCCACTCATATTGATAACGCCYTGCACACGACGAGCCACCATTCCAGTRGAGGCAAGATTAACCGTCACCGATGAGATAGARTGCCCTGCCATACGTTCGGCCTGATCAACAGCCAATCTTATTGCACCTTCGACCTCCTCAAGATCGACAATACCTCCATTTGAAGTACCTCTAGAAAGCTGGTGGCCAACGCCTATCACCTGAATATGATCCCGCCCGGTTTCGTCTATCTTAGCAATAAAACAAGTGATTTTGGACGTACCAATATCCAAAACTCCAGCCAACTTTGGCTTTAAAGCAACAGCACCGGCAGAAGAGTAACCACCCTTTGACGATGAAATAATACTTGTCTTAGCGATCATGAAACTATTCTTTTCAACGTAGTAGGCCTTGTCAGTTTTTCACGAACCGCAATTTTGCCAACAACTCTGGTATCAAGAATGACATTTGGTAAATTCAACATTGCCATGAAATCATTAGACACCTCAACTTGATCAAGTGAGGCGCTCCAACCCACCGCAGGCAATAATAGTTCAGCTCCTGAGAAAAATATCAAATTCCAACGACGTTCTGATACCCGAACAACATAACGAACTTTTTGCACCAGCTCTTTTCTGGTTCCCAAATCCGTCAATAGTTTTATCGCTTCCGTCGAGGCGCCATCRCCGATAACCCTTGGTAAATCTGTGTATTCTTTGCCYGTAATACGACTRATCAATGAACCATTAGCGTTTATCAAACTAAATTCATTTCGGTGCTGCCAGACTGCAAACGGTGTTCTTTCAGTAATAACCACCACAATACGGTTTGGTAATAATCGAGTGACAGAAGCTTTTTTKACCCABCCTAACGATTCAACACGTAAACGRGCWTGTTGCAGRTTTAYCGCAAATACTAATTCRCCATTTTCAATACCCAATACTTTGCGAACYTCACCTTCCGATGAATGTAAAGCBCCATCAACATCTATGTGGTCAACACCAAAACCAGCCGCTAGCAACCTGYTTTCCCCAAATTTCGCGCTAGCTGCATAAGCATCACCTAAATGCCCGGACAACCAAAAACCCAAGATAACAGTGGATAAAAACCCGCTGACAATACCTATAACTATTGTTCGCGGACGTTGGCGCTGBCGAACTGACCTWGCTTTGGCGTGAATCCAGCTACTGGCCTTAGTCGATGCAGCATTCTTTTTTTTAGGCGCACGCCTAGACCTAACAGGTTTAGCCCGCCCGCTAGGTTTCCTGCGGCCGGAACCCGACTTTAGTTGAGATAAGCGCATCTTCTACCATCCATTCCACTAGATCATCAAACGTGATCTTTAAAGAAGCCGCCTGTTCAGGAACAAGCGAAGTAGAAGTCATGCCCGGTTGGGTGTTAATTTCCAGTAACCTTAACAAATTATTTTTTTCATCCCAGCGAAAGTCAGAACGGGTAATTCCATTACAACCTAGTACTTTATGAGCCTTAACCGCTTGATTCATAACATTTTTTGCGAAATTATCATCGATTTTCGCCGGGCAAATATGAGTTGAACCGCCGGCAAAATATTTTGCTTCATAATTATAAAAATCACGATTGGCGACAATTTCAGTAACACAAAGGGCTTTATCACCCATAACAGTTACGGTTAATTCCCTGCCCGCAATATACTCCTCTACCAGAACTTCATCACCATAAGGCCAATCATCTGATACCAGAACCTTAGGAGGACAGATATCAGCCTCAAGAACAATCAACACCCCGACACTAGAGCCTTGAGCGTTTGGTTTTATTACATAAGGCGGCGGTAATAAATGCTCTTTGGCCGCAGCAAACCTGTTAGCCAAAATGCCTTTTGGGCATTTAATTCCATGCTCACGCAAAACCGCTTTGGTTTTTTGTTTATCCATAGCCAAAGCTGATGCCAGAACTCCAGAATGAGTATAAGGCAGACCCAAAATATCCAATAACCCTTGAACCCTGCCATCTTCGCCAAATTCACCATGCAGAGCGTTAAACACCACGTCTGGATTTAATGCCGATAATTCCATCGCCAAATTAGTACCAGGATCGAGCATAGTCACGTCCCAACCTTTACGACGCAAAGCATCAGCGCAGGCCTTGCCAGAATTTAATGACACTTCGCGCTCGGCGCTTTGACCGCCTGCTAAAACTACTATTTTTCTGCTCATGACCGCCCTACTCGTTTAATTTCCCATTGCAGATCAACTCCGCTAGTTTCCTTGACTGATTTTTGAACACTTAAAGCCAATTGCTCCAGATCATCAGCACTGGCATTTTCAGCATTGATCATGAAATTACAATGCTGCTTAGACATTATTGCACCACCGACTTTTCGCCCCCTTGCTCCGGCCTGATCTATTAATTCCCAGCTTTTATGATCTGGCGGGTTTTTGAATGTCGAACCACCGGTTTTTTCTCGTATTGGTTGGCTTTGCTCTCGACGCTCCTGAATGAGCTGCATTTGCTGAAATATTTCCTCAGGATCAGCTTTTTGCCCTTTGAATAAGGCTTCAACAAAAATCCAATCCTTAGGCGCACCGCAATTGCGATAAGAATAATTCAATTCATCAACGGCAACAATTCTACGCCGGCCAAAACCATCAATAACCACTACAGAATGCAAAACATCTGCGGTTTCTGTACCGTAACAACCGGCATTCATTCGCAAAGCCCCGCCAATACTACCGGGAATACCACTGTAAAATGACAAACCGCCAATGCCGAACTTGGCAGCAAATTTAGCCAGCATTTTATCAAAAACGGCAGCTCCTACCCGAATAAACACCTCGTCCTCGACCTGTAATGCGCCAAAAGCTGGCCCCAAGCGGATCACTACTCCCGCAATCCCGCCATCGCGAACAAGCAGGTTCGAGCCTGCACCCAAAACAAAAACCGGTAACTCAGCTGGCTTTTGCGCCATGAACATTGCTAAATCTGCCTCATCTTTGGGTAAAAACAGCATATCAGCTGGCCCGCCAACCCGAAGCCATGTATAAGCGGCCAATGGTGTTTGTTCGATCAGTTTTCCACGAATTTCCGGAAAATCTTCTGGTTTCACCAGCACAAGCACTTCAAAGAGCCTCCAACTGTCCCGGCAAATCATAAGCCCAGGCGGTAATATCCCCAGCGCCTAAAAACAGCACCAGATCACCCGGGTTTGCTTTGTCGGCGATCAATTTGGCAAGTTCATCGCGCTGCACCGGATATACGTCTTTGTGGCCATTGGCTTTTAATCCAGCAACCAAACTGTTTTGATCGGCACCGGCTATCGGCGTTTCTCCAGCTTCAAACACCGGCGCAACCAACACTGTATCCGCTTCGTTAAAACAGGTGCAAAACCCATCAAATAAGTCATGTAACCGCGTATATCTGTGTGGCTGCACTATTGCGATCACCCGCCCATTGCTTGAGCTACGYGCAGCTTGCAATACCGCGGCTATTTCTACTGGGTGATGACCATAATCATCGATAATAGTAACACCGTTCCACTTCCCAACATGAGTAAATCGTCTCTTTACCCCCGCAAAGCTGGCCAATGCACTTTGTACCTGCTCAAAGCTTGCCCCCAATTCCTTGGCCACAACCACCGCAGCTGTAGCATTTGCCACATTATGATCACCGGCCATTGGTAAAAATAAATCTTCCCAAACTTCTTCCTCGGCTCCATCAGAACCAGAAAAAACAATACTGAACTTAGAGCCATTATCGACAGAAACTACTGGGCTAATTCGAGCATTTGCTTGCGGAGAAAACCCATAAGATAATACTTTACGGTTCTGCACTTTAGCTGAAAGCCTCTGCACGTCCGGGTCATCAACACAAAGAACCGCAAACCCGTAAAATGGAATTGCCTCAACAAACTGGAAAAAAGCATCATGCARRTTTTCCACCGTGCCGTAATGYTCCATRTGCTCAGGRTCAATATTRGTAACRATAGCAACTGCRCCGCGAAGCTTTAAGAACGAGCCGTCACTTTCATCGGCTTCAACCACCATCCAATCGCCRGTYCCCAGTTTTGCATTTGAATCATAGGCRGAAATAATCCCRCCATTTATCACTGTTGGATCTAGGCCAGCAACATCAAGCAAGGTGGCGACAAGCGATGTGGTAGTGGTTTTGCCATGAGTACCAGCCACAGCAACCGACCATTTAAGGCGCATCAATTCTGCCAGCATTTCCGCTCGACGAACTACCGGAATACCAAGTTCACGCGCGGCGATAACTTCGGGATTATCGTCACTAATCGCCGTTGAGACAACAATTGCCGAAACACCAGAAACATTGTCCGCTTGTTGACCGATGAGCACTTTGGCACCTTTTTGGCGCAGGCGTTTTACATTAGCATTCTCAGAAATGTCTGATCCTTGCACTTGATACTCCAAGTTCAACATCACCTCGGCAATACCGCTCATACCGATACCGCCAATGCCAACAAAATGTATTACACCAAATTCAAAAGGTACTGCACCACGCAAAACTATCTCCTCTTTTCCAATACTAGATCCGCAAGTTTAGTGGCCGCATTAACTCTGGCAACCGATTTTGCCGCCTTTGCTCGTTTTGCCAGTTCAGGTAAATCAGACAATCTTACCTGTAAAAGCGCAGCCAACTTTTCTGGTGTCAATTCTTCTTCACTTATTACGTCCGCAGCACCAGCTTTTTTTAGCTCACCAGCATTTATTGTCTGATGATCGTCCATAGCAATAGCAAGCGGTATCAATATAGAAGGTCTGCCCATTGCTGCTAATTCGGACACACTAGAAGCACCGGCTCGAGCCACCACCAGATGCGCCATGGAAAGTCGGCTAGCAACATCATCAAAAAACGGAGCCAACTCGCAACGCACCCCTGCACTGGCAAAAGTTTCARTTGCAGATTTAATTCTGTCTTTGGTGATTTGCGCTACAACAAACAACCGCTTTCGCAATTCTTCTGGCAAAAGGGCAATCGCTGCTGGAACCGTATCGCTTAATATTCTGGCACCCAATGAGCCGCCCAACACACATAAAGTCAAATCACCGGCAACAGTTGGAAACGGCTTATTGGTTGCTTGCATCAACGCTGGGCGCAATGGATTTCCGGTTACCAAATGGCGAATATTCTTGTTTGTTGGTAGCTGATTTAGAGTTTCRAAACCACTGGCGATCCAATTAGCACTTACCGCRCCTAATCGATTAGCTCTGCCTAAAACTGCATTTTGCTCATGCAAACCAAGTGGTAGTTTTAATGATCTTGCCGCCAATATTGCTGGCACCGAAGGATAKCCACCAAAKCCAACCACATGATCACAATCGTGTTTTTTMAARAACTTTATCGTCGCATGKCGAGAGCGTATCATTGACAAAAACCAGACAAACAATTTTATTGGGTTCTTTGATGGGCTTGCAGACTTTACCACCAATTTTTGATCACACGGGAAATTCTCAGTTAATTTYTCRCCRCGCKGRTCMGTTACCAATATCACRCTTGCGCCACGTGAAATCAGCTCATGAGCAAGAGCTTCGGCAGGAAACACATGCCCGCCAGTTCCACCAGCAGCTAATGCAATCACCGGTTTTTTACTCATTCCATTACTCCGGGTCGCGATCTGGTAAAAGCCAGCAATAGTCCAACCGTAAGCCCCGTGGCCAACATTGATGATCCACCATAGGAAATAAATGGTAAAGTCATTCCTGTAGTTGGAAGCACCTGTAGGTTAACACCAATATTTATAAAAGCCTGCAACCCTAACAACATAGCCAAGCCGATTGCAGATAATTGTGAAACCGGGTCAATAAGACGGCTGGCGCGCATCATTGAGCGCACGACAATCAAAGTGTAAAGGCCGATGATTATAACACACAAAATCATTCCAAATTCTTCGGCGGCAACCGAAAAAATAAAGTCAGTGTGTGCGTCAGGTATCTCGCTTTTTATTCGTCCTTCGCCAGGACCACGGCCAAATACCCCACCGCGCTGGATCGCTGCCATTGCCAGCTTAACCTGATGATTATCACCGCTTGAAGGATCAAGAAACCGGTTTATCCGACTGGCAAAGTGCGGCATCGTCAAATACACACCAATCAATCCAATAACAGTCAAAGAAACAAAAGATGCTACCCATTTCCAGGACATTCCCGAAATAAAAAAAATCAGCGCAAAGCACATTGTAATAAGAAGGGTTTGCCCAGCATCTGGCTGAAGCAATAACAGCATAGAAGAAAAACCGTAAACCGCAAAAGCAATCAACCTGCCAGGAATTCCGGTTTGCTGGCTCTTAACTAGCAACCAAGCAATCATTACCATCAAACCGGGCTTTAAGAACTCAGACGGCTGTAAGGTAAACGAGCCTAATCTGATCCACCTTTTTGCTTCCCCCGCAGTATAATTCACAAAAAATTCAATATAAATCATCACCAAAAGCGAGCATACCAAGGCAAGAAACGCCAAGCGACGAGCATTTTGTCTTGAGAACATGGAAATAACAAATACTGAACCAGCCGCTAGAGCTGCAAAGATCAAATGCCGTGACAAATAATAAAACGGATCCATTAAATCGCGTCGATCTGCAGCCCCCGGCGAAGACGCTAATGACAAAAGCAACCCAATAATAATTAACAGCCCAACCGCCACTACTGATACCTTATCAACGCTCCAATACCAGTCGAGGATCATAGATTGCTTGCGATGTTGGGCAATTGAACTCATTGTTTTTGCCTTGCGTTTTCAAACAGTTCGACAAACGCATCACCGCGTTCTTCAAAATCAGTAAATTGATCAAAAGAAGCACAGGCCGGAGAAAATAAAACCACGGGGCACTCCGCATCGCTTTTATCCGCATCGGCAACTGCCATTTGAAAGGCCGCGCKCAAGTCATCGCACTGAACGGYCTCGCAAAGVCCTTTTAATTGCTTGGAAAAAGATTTDGCGGCAGCTCCGATTAAGTATGTTTTRCGAACATTACCCATCAGCGGCAARGTWGGBTCAAGCCCGTCATCTTTTGGYAAGCCACCGGCAATCCAGAAAATATCGGTAAATGCGGCCAAAGCCTTGGCSGCAGCTTCGCCATTGGTRGCTTTGCTATCATTAACAAGCAGGGTTTTGCCAAGCCTACCCAATGACTGCATCCGGTGCGCCAAGCCATTAAATGAAAGCAAACCATCGATAATTTTCTCTTTACTTAAACCAAGTTTGCGAGCCATTGCATAAACCGCCGCAGCATTTTGCCAATTATGACGACCGCGAAGTCCCGCAGCTTCACCTAAATCAACYAYCTSTTKTGCATGACCGTCCATWGCATCTATCAATTTRCCRCCAACAACAAAAACACCYYTGCTSAGCACRGTWTCMGCCGATATTACGCAAACAGGAACATCTTCAAAACTTAATTCTGACATCACAGAAATAGTTTGCGGATCATCTATCCCAATTACAATTTGGTCACAGGGTTGTTGGCGGGAAAATATTTGTTTTTTGGCAGTGATATARTTYKSCATACCGCCATGACGATCCARATGATCRGCAGATAAATTAAGTAAACARGCAATGTCACATCGCAAAGAAGACGTTAGTTCCAACTGATAAGAGGACAATTCAACCACATATATTTGCCCTTTGCGCGGGCTTGGTAAATCAAGAACTGCTCGGCCAATATTACCACCACAGATCGCATCTAAATTTGCGCTTTGCAGAACATGGGTCAGCAAAGCAGTAGTAGTAGATTTGCCATTAGTTCCAGTAATTCCAACAAGTTTAGGGCGGGTTTTGGGCTCTATTTTTGTCAAGACCCTAGCCAGCAACTCCATGTCGCCAATGACCGGTACATCACAGGCTTTGGCCAAAGTAACTATCTTATTTGGCGCGGGAAAAGTATGTGCAATTCCCGGAGATAAAATTAATGCCGCCAAATCCGACATTGAACGGCGCGAAAGATCGCAAATTTCATCAACGACCACACGCGCTGTATTTTGCTTTTCTTCACAAGAATCCCAGCCAATAACGTAGGCTCCGCCAGCCCTTAACGATATGGCAGCGGCAATCCCAGTACGACCTAAACCAAATACCGCTACTTTCTTGCCTGAAAATTCATTGACCGGTATCAAATTTCACCTATCGCAGCTTTAACGTGGAAAGGCCTATCATTGCCAAAATAACGGCTATGATCCAAAACCGGATAACGATCGTCGCCTCAGCCCAACCCTTTTTTTCATAATGATGGTGTATCGGTGCCATGCGAAAAACCCGCTTGCCGGTTAATTTGAACGATGTCACTTGCACAATTACTGACACCGCCTCAAGCACAAATAAGCCGCCGATGATTGCCAAAACTACTTCATGTTTCACCGCAACAGCAATCGCCCCCAAAGCCGCACCAAGTGATAATGACCCCGTATCGCCCATAAATATCATTGCTGGCGGAGCATTCCACCATAAGAACCCAAGCCCCGCACCTAATATAGCACCAATAAACACCACTAACTCGCCAGTACCGGGGGCATAGGGAAGTTGCAAATATTCTGTAAAATCAACTCGTCCAACAATGTAAGCAATTACTCCAAAACTAGCCATGGCTATCATTAAAGGAACAATCGCCAAACCGTCCAAACCATCAGTAAGGTTCACCGCATTCGAAGTACCAACAATTATAAAAACTCCGAACACCAAGTATAGCGGCCCGAGGTTTATCAACATATCTTTGAAAAACGGCAAAGCAATAGAGCTAGCCAATGCACTGTCACCGCCATTATTCTTAGTAACAATTTGCATGATTACCCAAACGGCAATTCCGGCAATCAACGCCTCTAATATTAACCGCACTTTGGCTGAGACCCCGCCATGGTGGCGGCGGGTTACTTTGTAATAGTCGTCCCAAAATCCGATAAGACCAAATCCGCCCAACACCCCAAGCACAACCCAAACATATTGATTGCTCAAATCCGCCCATAATAAAGTGCTGACCAATCCGGAAAACAAGATCAAAACACCGCCCATAGTCGGGGTTCCTGCTTTTTCAATTATATGTCTTTCAGGCCCATCTTCGCGGATCGGTTGGCCGTTTTTTTGTTTTTTCTTCAACCAGTTAATAATCGGCTTACCAAAAACAAACGCCAAAAATAACGAAGTGAAAACAGCCGCTCCAAATCGAAAGGAGATGTATCTAAGTACATTAAATACCGAATATTCTTCAGCCAATGGATATAATAAGTAATACAACATTAATTACGCCCTTTTTCCTTAGATCTTTCCATGGCTATTTGCAAAAGCCCCTTAGCAACCCGATGTACACCGGAACCGTTTGAACCTTTTACCAGCAAAATATCACCATCTTGCAGTTCCGCATAAATCGAATTGGCAAGGTTATCAATATCATCAGGTACTATTGCCTGTCGATGAAGCGGCAGTTTGCCGGCCAAATGCCCCATCAATTCGCCAACACACCATACTTTACATATTCCAGCTTGTTCAATTGGCCATGATAATTCGCTGTGCAATCTAGCCTCTGTTGGTCCTAGTTCTAACATTTGCCCTAAAACCGCTAGTTTTCGCGGGGCATTAAATCGTGACAAAGTATCAAGAGCTGCTTTCATGCTGGCTGGATTTGCATTGTAACTATCGTCAACCAAGATCGCAACACCACCACCTGCCAATGGCAATTCACTTAATGTGCCACGACCATCAGGGGCTCTTACTTGTCGTAAATCCTGCGCCACCTGTTGCGGATCCAGACCTGCGGCCACAGCACTTGCCATTACGGCTGCAAAAACTTCCGACCAATGCATGCCGGAAACCGGAGCAGAAATTTCAACTCTTTGCCCACGAATATCAAATGTTCCACTGGAACCAGTAATTGCGGTTTCCCAATTTACAATCCGAACATCACAATTGGCAGACGTTCCAAATCTCCATAAATTCTTGATCCCAAAACACTTAACTTGCGCCGATAATATATCCACCATTGGCCCTGAACCCGGCAATACAGCAATACCGTCCGGTGCCAATGCGGCCCATATTGAAGCCTTTTCGCGGGCAATTGCCTCTATTGTGCCAAAGCCAGATAAATGCGCCTCGGCAATTCGGGTAATTACCCCAATATTAGGACGAACCACGCCAGATAAAAAAGCTATTTCACCCGGAGAATTAGTACCAACTTCAAACACCCCCCATTTACTATTTGACGGCATTCGAGCCATCGACAATGGTACGCCCCATTGATTATTATACGATTGCACAGAGCTGTGAGTTGTCCCATCGGCAGTTAAAATCTTGGCCAATACGTCTTTCACACTGGTTTTGCCAACGGAACCAGTAATTGCTATACGAGTGGCGTTCGAGCGTTTTCTAGCAGCAATGCCAAGTTTTGTAAGAGCTTGCAGCGGGTCTTTGACCAACACCTTTGCGCCAACGACATCATCACTAGAGACAATGGACGCAATAGCTCCGGCTTTATTGGCGTTGGATACGAATGCGTGCCCATCACGCTCTACGCTCAATGCCACAAACAAGTCGCCTTTGGCCAATGTACGACTATCAATAGAGACACCCGATGCTTGCCAATCATCACCGGATAATAATTCTCCATCGGTGGCAGCAGCGATTTCATCACAAGTCCAAAGTGCAGATGTCATTTTGCTTTCTCCAGTAATTTCTTGGCAACTTGCACATCATCAAATTCAARCAYYTSATCGCCAACRATYTGCCCTTGTTCATGCCCTTTTCCGGCAATCACTATCAAATCCCCTACCAMSGAATGCTCAAGAGCATAAGAAATTGCCGCTTGGCGATCAGCTATTTCAATCGCATCAGGTGCGGCAGCCAAAATTACTTGGCGAATTTCTTTAGGGTTTTCAGTACGGGGATTATCATCAGTAACAACAACCATATCGGCAAATTCGCTGGCGATTTGCCCCATCAATGGGCGTTTCTTCGGGTCGCGATCACCGCCACAACCAAACACCAAAATCACTTTTTCTTTGGTATGTGGTCGCACTGATTGCAAAAGCTTTTTCAAGCCATCAGGAGAATGAGCAAAATCAACCAATACCGGAACTTGCGAACGGCTAACACCGGCCAACTCCAATCGACCACGAACACCAACTAACTGCTCCAAAGCCGACAAAGCCTGTACGATTGTTGTGCCGGTTTGAATGGACAAAGCCAATGCCAAGAGCGCATTGGCCGCTTGAAACTCTCCTACCAATGGTAAGATAATCGTATGTTCATCACCCATTACCCGAAGTTGTAGCTTTTGTCCGTGCGCCATGGGTTGGATTTCCAGCAATTTGACCTCAACTCCACTCCAGCCAATCCGCCACACTTGCAACCCTTTTTGTTGACAAATATCAGCCAATTTAGCACCATATTGATCGTCAACATTGATCGTCACCGGAGCATTTGATGGCGTTAACTCCAAGAACAAACGTTGTTTAGCGGCGAAATAATCAGCAAAATCATCATGATAATCAAAATGATCCTGAGTTAAATTACTAAAACCTGCTGCCGACAGCACAATTCCGTCGATCCGCCGTTGATCTAGGCCATGCGAGGAAGCCTCGATTGCGCAATCAGTAACGCCTTGTTTTGCCAACTCGCTCAAATTTTTATGTAAAGCAATACAATCAGGTGTAGTATAACCCAATGGCATAACTCCAGACTTTGTTGTCACCCCTAACGTACCGATACACGCAGCTTTTCTGTCGGTATTTTGCCAAATTTGCCGTAAAAACTCCACAGTAGAACTTTTGCCATTAGTGCCGGTGACAGCGATAATGTTTTGCGGAAAACCAGGGTAAATAATTGCCGCCATTTGTGCCAATTTTTGTGCTGGGTCAGAATCTATTAAAACAGGAATTGGGCAATTCTCGATCATCTGATCACTAAGTATAGCAATTGCGCCTTTGGCCATCGCCATTGGAATAAACTGCTTCCCATGAACTTGTGTTCCGGCAAGAGCCGCAAACAAAAAACCCGACTGAACTTTGCGACTATCTAATGCCAAACCAGTTACAATAGCATCACAACCGCTCTTGCCAGATAGTGATAACCCAACCGACTTTACAAGTTCAGACAGCTTCACTTCATTCCCCTACCTGTGCTGAAAGCTCAGATTTTGCAACTTGATCCGGCCTACTATACGGCGCATCAAGTAATGGTCCGATCCGTTCAATGATGTTATGCACAGCAGGTGCGGCATTCCAGCCGGCAGTTTCCCAGCCAAATGTTGTAATTCCTCCTTGCGGTTCGTCAAGTAATACAAAAACCATATATTGCGGCGCTTCCCACGGGAACACCGCCACAAATGAAGAAACATTACGGTCTTTGGCATAAGCAGAAAGTCTAGCATCCCATTTTTCTGCTGAACCGGTTTTCCCGGCCACACCATAACCAGGAACATCAGCTTTTTTACCAGACCCTTCAACTACAACCCGACGCATAGCAGTTCGCACAAGCCGTGAAGTCTCTGGCGAGACAACGTATTTCGTTACCAAATTATCATTATCTGCCGGCAAAACAGTAAGCGGTACCTGTAAACCATTATTCACCACCCCGCTTAAGGCTGAGACAAAAGATAATGGCGAAACCGACAAACCATGGCCAAAACCAATGGTTGCGGTTTTTATATCCGACCAATTATTTGAAACCATATAGGCATTAGCACTACCTCTTAGCTCTATCTGTGCCGGAGCCAATAATCCGAACCGATGCAAATACTCCTGCTGGGTTTTGGCACCGGTTCGCAAAGCCAGTCGCGCGGCTCCCTTATTTGATGAATGGACTAAAATATCTGTCGCATTCATTGGACTTGGCCCCGGATGAAAGTCCTTTATTTCCCGACCAGCAATTACAAGTTTTTGTTTCACATCAATATTTATTTGATCCATTTTTATCCCTGATTCAAGAGCCATAGCCATGGTTAGCGGCTTAAATACCGAACCAAGTTCATAAGGATCTATCAAGGCGCGATTACGGCGATGATCAGGCGTTGTTGTGCTAAAGTGATTGGGATCAAAATCAGGCCAAGAGGCCAATGCCAGCACTTCACCAGTTGGRATATGTGTGACCAAACCAATAGCGGCCAGTGGCTTGTGTAAAACAACCGCTTTTTGCAGTTCCTCTTCCAAGGTAAACTGCACCCGACTATCTAGRCTTAACTTTAATTCCTCCTTACCTTCTCTTAGTCGAACATTAAACGCRCGCTCTACACCAGATGTGCCAAAACCATCAGCATCCACCCACCCTAACAAGTGCGAAGCAAGACGRCCATTTGGATAAACCCTTTTGATTTGTGACTCAAACTTCATTCCCGGCTCGGCCAGATCAAACAATTCTCTTCGCTGCTTGGGAATTACCGACCTGGCAATTCCCGCCCAACCCGACCTACCCAATAGCCGCTGCTTGAGAATTTCTGGAGCCGGCATACTATCCAGAACACTCAAACGCTTTACCAACTCATCAACATCACCAACATCAACCCGGTCGATATAAATATTCCATGTTTCAATATTAGCTGCCAGCAAAACACCGTTTCGGTCAACAATATTGGCTCTAACCACCGGATCCGCATCCAAAACCAAAGCAGCAGTTTCCACAGGAACCGAGTTTAGTATAGCTAGATCAGCAGCACGAGCCGCCAACACAATAGCCGCCGCACCTATAGCCATAATTATTGCAGCAATCCGTGGCTTGAAACTTCCAACCAAATCAACATCGGCACCTCGCGCCACAAAAAGACGCGACATGTTAATTTTACTCGTGTCGGCCAAAGGCGTTAATCTGTCCTTGCCCTGAGCCATTACCGACTATTTTCCAACGGCTCAATCAATGCGACCGGAGTTAGCTCTGCCACCACATCTTCAGTTAAAGAGCTCAAAACTTCTGCCGATCTATGCGCTGACAGATTTGTCATAGGAACCATGCCCAACTGCGCTTGAGCAAGCCTTGCAAGCCTTGCCGGACTTTCAAGATAAGCCTGCTCTTTTTCTAATAATAATATAGCCTTTCTAGTTTCAAAAACCTCAACCTGCAAACGAGTCAAGCGATCTTGCGAATGCTCCACGTCATTTTTAATGATATACAGCGCCCCTGCCAATAAACACGTTACCGTAAAGGCCAGCACATTTAACGTCTTAATCATGAGCGCGCCTCCAATTGTGTGATATCTGCCATTTGCGCAAAAACAGGAACAACCGACATTGCCGGAGCATTGGTGCGAGACGCCCAACGTAACCTAGCTGAYCTAGATCTTGGGTTTTCARTGACTTCGCYATCACTTGGCAACATTACTTTGCGTTGCTGCAACTCGAAACTAGCTTGAAACACAGACCTTTCCTCAACCGGTGCATGGCGCGAGCCCAATGATGGAGCTTCTGATCGCAACCGCAAGAAATTTTTGACCAAACGATCCTCTAAAGAATGAAAAGCCACCACAACCAAACGGCCGCTCGGAGACAAAACCCGCTCTGCCGCCAACAACAGACGAGACAACTCGCCCAATTCATCATTTACATATATCCGCAATGCTTGAAAAACTTTTGTTGCCGGATGAATTCGCCCCTTTTTGGGTCCTAACGCCTGCTCAAGCAATTGCGCCAATTGCCCTGTGCTGGTGATCGGCTCGATCTCTCTGCGCGCTCCGATTGCCTCGGCTGCCCGCCGGTTACGTTTTTCTTCGCCCAAAATTTTGAAGATCCACGATAAGTCTCTCTCTGGTAGCTGGTTAACCACATCCGCCGCACTGACACCTGATTGCGACATACGCATATCCAACGGCCCGTCTCGCATGAAAGAAAAACCTCGAACATCTTGGTCTATTTGCATTGAAGAAACCCCGACATCAAGCACGATGCCATCAGCCCCTTCCCAACCGTGTTGCTGCAACACCTGCTCAAGATCAGAAAAAGCAGTTTGATAAAATGAAAAATGAGGTGAGCTAGATTGAATAAGCCTATCAGCCTCAACCTGCACAGCCGGGTCACGATCAAGACCAAGTAAGAAAACATCTGGTGTTTTTAGTATTTCTCGCGAATAGCCACCGGCTCCAAACGTGCAATCGACAATCCGCTTGCCTGCGATAAGGTCTAAAGCGGTTACCGCCTCTTTTAACATGACCGGGACATGGCTCATGTCTTATCTCGATCCAGCATGTCAGCCAGCGTCGGAGAATTTTTCATCAACTCTGCTAAATCCTGTCCGCCGCCTAATTTCGCGGCCAGTTCAGGATCCTGCATCATCTTCGCKGCTTGTTTAGCCATTGTTGCAGCACGCAAGTCATGCGCGTCACTATTCCATATTTCGAACCGCGAGCCACAGCCGACAAAAGTTGCTTTTTTATCTAATCCCGCATGCTCAATAAATGGCTTTGGCAAAGTAATTCGCCCCGTACTATCAAAATCCAGCCGCTTCGCCGTACCAAGAACCGCAACTTCCATAACCTGCCTCATCGGATCGTAACGGCCGAGCCTTGCAATATCTGCTCGGTGTTGCTGAATAAAGACCTCACCGCCACCTTCAAGAAAAGCACCAGAAAAATGCGGAAACAAGTAAACAGCATCGTGCGGGTCATTGCGTAACACAGACCTGTAACTGGCCGGCACTGACACCCGGTTCTTGGTGTCTACGCCGTGATCTGATGTAGAAATAAACATTCCGCAGCAAACTCCATTCAGCCGGTAAAATCACAAGACCAGTTAACTATTTATGAAGCATGGGATACCATGGGAAATTATGGGAGACAATGCGCATTCCAAGGAAAACCCAACTTTTTCCCCAATAAAACCCAGTTTTACAAGTTTACCCACAGTCTATACAGGAACAAAAACCGAACACCTGTGGATAGAATGGAAATGCATTATTTCATTTAGTAATGAATGTTCGGTAAACGGCACCACCCAAGGCCGGGAAAACCAGCCAAAGATATGACAATGCAGCGCATAAGAGGTGAAACATTGCCATTACTCACGCGTAAAGAGAAAACACGACCAAAACCATAACCCAAGCCTGCAAAAGCGCGGCAATTCTTGTAAATCTTGTGTTGACTCTGGCACGGGGCGTAATACTCTATGGAGCTATCTCGGCATAAGGAGGGCCGGTCTAGATTTAGCAGAAGTTGAAACGAACAACCGCATACGACACATATTTGCGGTTTTGTGATTAATAATGATGCAGTTTCAATTTGCTTTTCGATAACACGTCTTTAGCGGTGTATCGCGGTTTTCATCAATTAAAACCGCCCCCGTAAAGACCCGTTTATCGATAATATAACATTCCTTTCGTCATATACCGTCACAAAAATTTTACTGCTATTGTAGTTTTTTTTGATCGAATTTCTTCGGCAAGCCTTTATAAGAGCCGATCATTCGCCAAATGATGGCTCATCCGGCGACATTATTTAACCAAACACGAACTTGAATATTTAAAGGAAATAACAACAGACACATAACCATTTCCCAGCTGACACTAGACAACGCCGGTACTCAAATTCGATAAAACAATAACCTATGCGGGCAAAGCAGTATTCGCTCGTATAACATAGACAATTTTACACGTGGAGATCATCAAAGATGAAAAACGGGACTAAAAATATTAATGTAGCGATTGTGGGCATGGGTAATTGCTCCAGTTCATTAGTCCAAGGCATATATTATTACGGCCAGAAGAACTCTAATGACGCRGCTGGCTTAATGCATGAAACCCTAGACGGTTATCATCCACGCGATCTGCACGTTACCGTGGCTTTTGATATTGATAAAAGAAAAGTCGGCAAAGACATTTCGGAAGCAATTTTTGCTAAGCCAAATTGCACCAAGACTTTCCATGAAGATGTGCCGAATATGGGCGTAAAAGTGCAAATGGGCTGTATTCTTGACGGATATTCCGAGCACATGGATGCCTATAATGATGACCGCACGTTCTTGCCATCAGATGCGCCACAAGCAAATAAAGAAGACGTAATTCGCGCCCTTAAAGAAGGGCAAGTTGACGTATTGACCAGCTATTTACCGGTTGGTAGCCAAAAAGCCACTGAATTTTACGCCGAGTGCGCTCTTGAAGCCGGTGTAGCTTTTGTAAACAATATCCCAGTATTTATTGCCAGCGATCCAGTTTGGGCAAARCGYTTTACCGATGCYGGTGTTCCGATCATTGGTGATGAYATTAAATCVCAATTGGGCGCGACCATTGTTCAYCGRGTTCTTACCGAYCTGTTTGCCAAACGCGGTGTACCAYTGGACAATACTTAYCAGYTGAAYACYGGTGGYAAYACYGAYTTTTTGAATATGAAAAACCAACAACGHCTGAAATCAAAGAAAGTTTCCAARACCGAAGCCGTACAAGCTGTTGCCGCAGATCGCATGGAAGATGAACATATTCACGTCGGCCCATCAGACTATGTCGCTTGGCAAAATGATAACAAAGTAGCCTTTATTCGCATGGAAGGGCGCTTGTTTGGTAATGTACCAATGCATCTTGAATTACGTCTATCAGTRGAAGACAGCCCKAATTCTGCHGGTGTTGCTATYGAYATGATCCGTTGTGCCAAAGTRGCTCTTGATCGYGGTATTGGYGGCCCGTTAGAAGCSSCATCTTCKTTYTTCTGCAARCACCCRCCGGTACARTTTACCGAYGAAGTTGCTTATCRAAAAACYGARRMCTTTATCCAGAACCGGTAACGGTTGCTATTCTCTGATCGCTAAGAATTRCATATCTCTTGGCGATCGGAACCAGCACTGGAAGGCTTCAAAATGCAAGCGGATGCCGAACAATATGGCCGRCCTCTTTCAATAGAGGATTATTCCAACCGATTTATTGTCCATCCGCTTTCAGACGCGGTGGTTAAACTAGCTTTGCCACTAAAAATCAGTGCCAATGCAGTATCAGTAACCGGCCTTGCCTTTGGTTTGGCCGCAGGATTATTTTATTTTCACCAAAGCAATTGGCTATATGCTCTTGCCGGCTTTGCCTGCATGTTTATATGGCATGTGCTTGATGGCGCAGATGGCCGCATCGCCAGAGCCACCAATTCCACCAGCTCTTTGGGGCGTATCATTGATGGGGTTTGCGACCATTTGGTATTTGCCAGTGTTTATTTCGGGTTTGTGTTTTATTTGCTTAGCACTGGCAGCTCTAATACTGTTTGGCTATTAGCCATAGCCGCAGCAATCAGCCACGCCCTTCAGTCCGCAGCTTATGAAGAAAGACGACAAAAATATCATCGTCGATTAAACGGATTAGATCGCGAGGCAATAGCCAAGGAATTACACGAGGTCGCGGGAAAAAAATCATTATTAGCCAAAGCCTATGATGCAGTTCAAAAATTATCGGTAACCAAAACCTCGCCCCTTGATGACTACTTACAAAAAAACAATCCCAATAATGATCCGAAAATAAACCAACGCATTGCCGCGCAAACCGTTCCATTGGTTCGCGCATGGGGGCTGTTAAATGCCAATAACCGGACAATCTTGCTGGCAATTACGGCACTGTTTGGCCACCCTGAATGGTATTTTCTAATTGAAATAATCGGCCTTAATTTGGTATTTATCGGGCTATTGTTTTTTGAACGGTATACGGAAAACAAAATAGTCTCGACACAACAAATCGCTGAACAATGAGTGCCATAACCGACACCAGAGATATTTTACGCGGTGCCGCAGCATTATTGTTTGGCTTTGGCGGTAGAATTATTGCCCGTATTTTAGTGGTTTTGGTGGCTGGGCGTTTGTTCGGGGCAACCGAATTTGGAATACTGGGCTTAACCGCAGCGATTGCGGAAATAACAGCGGCCATCGGCGTATTGGGATTAAAACGCTCTTTACTTGATATGCTTAGCTATAATGTTGAACACGGTTTAAGCGAAGCACAAAGAGTGGTTGAGGCCATCATAGTAGTGTTGGTGGTAAGTTTTGCGCTATCGACTGTCTTGATGTTTTTGTGGCCAATACTTGTTCCTGGACACGAAAAACTATTACCGTTTTTGTTTATTGCAGTACCAGCAATTGCTTTTGCCGAAGTTGCATTAGCTGCGATCAAACACAAGCGGATCATCAAATGGGACGTTTGGTCACGGGGGTTTAACGAACCGTGGGGCTTTTTAGCCATGACGTTATTATTGTTTTGGGCGGGCATTATAAAAGGCGGCTTGGTGATCGCCTATGTCGGATCGGTAAGCATATTGGCCGCAACAGTTGGCTATGGTTTGCTTAAAACTTATGGACTTGCAAACCTCTTACAAGCCAAACCAAAACTTAAAAACTGCCTAGCAATCCCCAAAAAAAGCATTCCTGTTGGCATAACCGACTTAGGAGTGATGATGTTACGCCGGATCGATATTCTGATTTTGGCACTGTTTGTACCAGCTTCTGGTGTCGGGATTTATTATATGGTGCAGCAATTAGCCACAGTTCCACAAAAAGTGAACACACTGTTCGAGCCGATGATTTCCCCGGTAATTGCTCGTCTGCATAATCGTTTTGACGCTTCGAGTATCAAGGCCAATTTGATCGGCATTTGCCGCTGGATATTCGTTATTCAGGTCGCGATAACTATTCCGATAGTGATTTTCGGAGACTTTGTTTTATCATGGTTTAATCCAATATTCGCAAGCGGTGGCTTGGTATTAGCAATAATCCTGTTTGCCGAACTAATTGATGGAACATTCATTACAACAGAAACCCCATTGGTGTTTGCCAACCCGAAAATCCCGCCGACCTTAATAGTAATAACACTGATAATCGAATTAGTGTTAATTGCCGTTTTCTCAAAACTTTGGGGAATTGAAGGCGCGGCATTTGGTTTCTTAATTGCTATATTGTGTTTAAGCATCGGGCGCTTGGTCATGTTAAAGTCACGATTACAAATCAATGTAATAAATGCCAGTTACATATTGCCTTTAGTATTGTCCATCATCATGGCATTGGTGCTTGTCGCGGCAAAGATTTTGATTGCCCCTGAACAATGGTGGATAACAACACTTATTGTTATACTGACAATCATTTGTTATGTTTTACTGATAAGAAAGTTCGGCCTATCTAAGTCAGATCGAATATTATTACGTGCTATAAAACAAAAACGTCGCCGAGAAAAGAAAGCAAGAAGAGCCAAGCAATGAGCCAATTCACACATTATAAACAGGCGCGATTATGTTAAAAAGCGCCGCAGAAGTTTGGGCAAAAACTGTCTACAAATTTTATATACCTGTTTTATTATTGGCAGCTATCGTAACCTTTATTGCCTTTGCGCAAGCAAAAAACATCTCTGTTTCAACCCGCCTCGAAGCCTTAATGCCACAAGGCGCGGCCAGTGTTCAAACGCTAAATACTGCTCTACAGAAAACCGGTAGTTTTGCGTCGCTACAAGTAGTTGTAAATTCGCAATCACCAGAAACCACTATGCAATTCATCCAATTGGTTCAGTCCGAAATTAACCAGCATGATTGGGTGCAGACCAGCCAGTATTTCGAAAACATCGATGTTATTGAATCCCATAAATTATTATTGCTTGAGATGGATCAATTACTGGAAATGGAGGCCGAAGTTGAGGCCGCTTATCCGAACTTAATAGCCCAAGCTATTTCAGACGAGATAGGCACCAATGTTACACTTACATTGCGCAATGAAAACCTTGAGGGCAATTCCAAAGCCGTGATAAAATCGCGATTTCTTGACGAATTCGCCTCTGATGACAACGCCGAACCAGTAACCAAGCATTTCTTCGTCTCTGAAGACCAGCTAACCATGGTCTTGGTGATCTGGCCAAACAACGGCCTTGATTCCTTGTCGGACTCAAAACGTATGGTTGACGATACTAATCGGGTGTTAAACAAACTAATGGCCAACCCACAAAAAGATCAATTACAAGTTGGTGTTGCCGGACGTATTGCCAATAAGGTTGCGCAATTTGACTCGATAGTTGGCGATCTAAAATTAGGACTAATCGGCTCTATTTCATTGATCACACTGTTGATCATCTTCTCATTCCGCAGCTTAATTGCCATACCGGCAATATTTATTCCGCTGATCATTGGTATTGTTTGGGCGATGGCCATCACCACATTAGTGATTGGCGGCTTAAACCTTATCACGATATTTTTAATTTTGATCTTATTCGGATTAGGGATTGATTTTGGGATACACAATTTTAGCCGCTATCGTGAAGAACGACGCGGCGGCAGCAGTATTGAGCAAGCTTTAATAGCATTGATCACTCAAACAGGTGCAGCTTCGTTAATTGCCGCTCTTACGACCTCCACCGGATTTTTCTCGTTAATGCTAACCGATTTTAGAGCATTCACAGAGTTCGGGTTTATTGCCGGGTCCGGTATTTTACTAATTTTTATTTCCATGTACACGGTGTTCCCGGCATTGGTGGTTTTGATGGAAAAAACCGGTATTTGGAATACCAGTAAATCAGGCCAGCATTTACTGAAAAAAGAGAAACAACCCCGTTCTGAGAAGAAAAACCAACAAAGATTTATTTTGGGCGGTGCAGTAATAATGCTAGTATTCGCGTTGATTTTTGCACCGCAAGTCGCTTTTGAGCGAAACTTCAAAAACTTAGAGGCCAAACAACCGCTCGCATTACAAATCGCCAATAAGCAAGTACAAGAAGTATTTCCTGACGGCCACGATAGAGCGATTATTGTTGTTGAAACATTTGAAGAATTGCAAGCAGTTGATCAATATTTCAAACAATTGATCAAATCGGATACAGAAACACCGACGATAAACAAAGTATCGTCCTTGCTTGATTTTGTTCCTGACCAGCAAGACCAAAAGAACCGATTAGAAGTCATCAACCGCCTTGAAAAGCGCGCCATTGCTTTGCGCGGTTTATCGCCGGGAAAATTCCAATCCGTCGGAAGATATTTGTCGATAGAAGATCTAAACATTTCTGATTTACCGCCGACTTTGCGTAGGGCCTATGTCGGGGTTGATGATCAGCCGGGTTATTTGATGTATGTCTATAATTCAGTAAGCATGAATGACAGCGCTGTTGCTAAACTGTTTTATGATGACGCGGCCAATGTCACCGTCAACGGCAAAACCTATAGCAGTGCTTCGGAAGGTTTTGTGTTTGTTGAAATGCTAGCTTTAATGAAAGCCGATGCAATAAAGGCCATTTTATTAGTGTTATTAGCCACCACAATATTAGTTTTTGTATTTATCCGCTCAATTAGCGGCGCGTTGATTGTATTAACTCCACCGATCTTGGGGGTTTTGGTAACCGTCGGCTTTATGGGCGCTTTTGGGCCAAAATTATCGATAATGAATATGGTTATTTTGCCCTCATTAATCGGGCTTTCTGTAGACAACAGTATCCACATTTATCACCGTTTCAAACTAGCCGGGGCAAAAGCCAATATCCGCCAGATAATGAATACCACCGGCAGAGCCGCAGTCATTACCACCCTTACAACCTTATTAGGGTTTGGCGGCATGGTAACAGCCTCTATGGGCGGTTTGCGCTCAATGGGGCTATTGGCGATCATTGGTTTTACCGCCTGCCTTATCATGACGTGGTCATTACTACCGGTTTTACTCGAAGCATTTGGCAAAATAAAAAATAAAAAAGGACAAGCCGCCAATGGCTAAAGTTACTGACTGTCTGATAGTTGCCGCTGGGCAAGGAACCCGCATCAAAGGACTTGGCCAAAGTAAGCCATTGATCGAATTGGCGGGAACGACTTTAATCGAACATGCAATGCAAAGCGCCATATCTGGCGGCGTTGAAAACTTTGTTGTTGTCACGGGCTATCGGTCTGATGAGTTAACAAGCTTCCTTGAACAATTATCAGCCAATAATGGTTGGAATATTTCCACCATATTTAATCCAGAATACTTGAAAGAAAACGGGCTGTCTGTATTGGCAGCTGCACCATTACTGCATGATGATTTTTATCTTTGCATGTGTGATCATTTGGTCGAACCGGAAATTTATTTAGCAATGGCCGCCGCAGAACTAAAAGATGGCGAGGTTGGTTTAGGTGTTGATTACCGCTTGAACAATCCAATGGTTGATATTGACGATGTAACCAAGGTCGATTTGAAAGATGGCAGGATCCGCAATATCGGCAAGGAAATAACCAGATACAGCGCCTATGACACTGGAATTTTTCGCGGTGGTCAAAGCCTGTTCAACGCCATAAAGCAAAACCGGCAACAAACCGGTGATTGCAGTATATCCGGCGGTATGAAATTATTGGCACAACAAGGAAAAGCCATTGGTATTGACACCAAGACCGCAGAATGGATCGACGTTGACAGCGCACAAATGCACCAAATGGCCACAGAGTGGATGGCAAAGCGACTTGTAAACTAATATCCATCTTAACCGCCGTGTGGGTCGGCGATGTGCTATCACCACCGCCATAGCAGCAGAATAATCTTTGGCAACTATCAAACGATTGAGCCGTGCAGAACTGGAAACATTGGCTCTCTCACCGACATTGATAAAACTTATCTAGCTTGGAACTACTTTATTTTTGCGGCTTTTTACTGTTGATGCCGGGCAAACCGTCAATGCTGGTTGCATTATTGCTGCGAAACCGATCATGCCAATTTGCAAGGTCTCTTTGCGGATTGGCGTGATAGCGCCGCAACTGGTCACGCTCCCGATCAAAATCCATATATGGAACGCCCCAACCACAACTATCAGCTATACGATCAATGCTTAAAACAAAGATATTTCTCGCCTTCTCAAAGGCAGGAAATTTCTCCAACCAGTGTTCAAAGTCTGGATCATCAAATTGCACTACGTCTGCTTTGCCATAGAGCCGCAAAATACTGGCCGGCCCATCAAAGGCACAGAACATCAAGGTCATTCGAGCATTTTCACGGACATGCGCCATGGTCTCGATGCCGGAGCCACCCATATCCAACCAAGCAACACTTGTTGAATTTACCACCACCAAACTATCATAGCCCTTTGGCGAGATGTTCACATGCCCATCGCCAGATAATGGTGCACTGGCAACAAAAAATACTTTTTGCTTATTGATGAATTCAATCAGTTTTGCATCAAGCTCGTCATATAGTTTTGCCATGGTTCAACCTTTCAATATAAATGGCACTTGCGCATCAGCATTATCCATTATTATCCATTTCCTGTTGCCAATTAGCAAATTGCCGGTGCCGTTCAGGATAACCCGCCCAAGTCAACTTAATAATCGATAGCTTGAGGAATTATTAAATTACGCTAAGGTGCCATGATTAGGGTCAGTAATTTTCAAATATACTAAAAACACTGAATTAAACCGTATTTTTAGTATATTTTATCTTCTGGATCCATCAACTTACCCAAAAACTGGTATCCACTTTTTGGGTCGATAGAGTATAGGTTTATAATGTCCATATCCAGATCAGTATTTATTACCATTGGTGTTGTTTTTGCGCTTGGTGCTTGTTCAGCAGAAGACTTAAGCTCCAAACAACCAGCAGCACCAAAAGGACAAATCAAGCAAATTGAATTTGTAAAATACGAGCTTGAAAACGGCCTTGATGTTATCTTACACGTTGATCGCTCTGATCCTATTGTAGCCATTGACCTTACCGCGCACGTAGGCTCGGCCAGAGAAATTGCCGGACGCACTGGCTTTGCGCATTTGTTCGAGCATTTGTTATTTTTAGATTCAGAAAACCTTGGTTATGGCGGCTTGGACACCATGAACACCCGAATTGGCGGCGAAGGAACCAATGGTTACACCACCAATGACGTAACCAAATATTTCCAAGCAGTTCCAAGCGATGCCCTAGAAAAAGTTATCTGGGCCGAAGCTGACAAACTTGGCTGGTTCATCAACACCGTGACCTCTGGCGTGCTTGATAACGAAAGACAAGTAGTTAAAAATGAAAAAAGACAGCGGGTGGACAATCAACCCTTTGGTCAAAACTGGGGTCTTATCGGCAAAACCATATATCCGGCTGATCACCCATATAGTTGGCAAGTAATTGGCTCCTTGGCCGATCTTGATGCTGCCAGCATTGATGATGTTAAAAGCTTTTACCGTCGCTGGTATGTTCCAAACAATGTAACACTTACAATTACCGGCGACTTTGATGTTGATCAGGCTGAAGTTTGGGTTGAAAAATACTTTGGTGAAATCCCTAGAGGCGAAGACATTGCGCCATTAAGCGCACGTCCGGGTAAACTAGACAAAACAGTCAACTTAAAAGTCGCTGACAACTTTGCCACCGTGCCGCAACTTACCCTAACATGGCCATCTATTGAGCAATATCACCCTGATGCTTATGCTTTGGATATTCTTGCAACCTATTTGAGCGAAGGCAAACTCGCCCCGCTAAATGAAGTACTTATCGACGAAGAAAAACTATCAACCACGGTTGCAAGCTTTACCAATAGCTCCGAATTGGCTGGGGAATTTTATCTTCTGGTGCGCGCAAATGCCGGGCAGAACCTGTCGGCAGTTAAAGACGCATTGGACAAAGGTCTACAGCGGTTTGAAGAAAACGGCATCTCCAAGAAAGATTTGAATAAAATAAAAGCCGGACTTGAGGTTGATTTTTATGGTAATATCCAAAGCGTATTGGGCAAAGCCATTCAGTTAGGCGAATACAATACTTATACAAATGATCCCGGATTTATTCATCAAGACATTGCCAATATCCAAGCAATTACCACTGATGATGTGATGCGGGTTTATAATAAATACATCAAAGACAAAAATTATGTCGCCACCAGTTTTGTTCCTAAAGACGAAATTGATCTGGCTTTATCGGGGGCTGTATTAACCAGCTTTGCCGAAGAGGAAATAGTCAAAGGCGCAGAGGCGCAAACAGACTTTGATCCAACCGCGCGCACCTTCACCCCGACACCATCAGCTTTTGACCGAACCATAGAGCCAGAATTTGGCGGTGCAATTACCATGAGAACGCCAACAGTTTGGCGAGGAGAAACCAAAAACGGTATTAAACTATTTGGTATTGAAAATGATGAAACACCACTGATTTATTTTAGCCTCAAAATTGATGCCGGCGATATTCGTGGCTCACTTGAGCAACCGGCAATTTCCACATTAACCGCTGCTTTGCTCAACAAAGGCACGATAAATAAGACCACTGCCGAATTAGAAGACGCAATACAGTTACTTGGCTCGAGCATCTCTATTTCCACCACCCAAAGCGGTGCGTACTTAAGAGGCAGCACCTTAGCTCGTAACTTTAATGAGACAATGTTACTGGCCGAAGAGATGTTACTGCAACCACGTTGGGACAGTGAAGAATTTGCCACTTTAATGTTAGAGGCTGCAAACATTATCGACCAAGAAGCAGCTAATCCATCAGCAATAGTAGCTAAAGAGTTTCAAGCTATCATGTATCCAAGCGACAATATTTACAGTGTTTATGGATATGGCTCAAAAGATAAATTACAAACCGTCACTCTTGATGATTTGAAAACATTTTACGCGACATATTACACGCCGGCAAAAGCACAGTTTCTAATTGTCGGTGATATTTCCGCTATTAAGGTCAAAGCTGCTTTAACTGGAATTGGTCAAAACTGGAGCGGAGATGCCAACCCAAAGCTAGAACTTAGTCAAGCAATCGCGCCAACAAAATCAACTATTTATTTTTACGACATTCCCGGTGCTAAACAATCTAGTTTTCAATTTGGCTATCCAGCAATGGCAATAATTGATCCAGACTTTGTAAAAACCAATGCCATGAATTATCTGCTTGGCAATATTTACACCTCGAAGCTAAATACCGAATTGCGGGTCAATAAGGGCTATACTTATGGCATTCGCTCCAGCTTTGCGGCGGTAAAAGATCGCGGAACCTTTAGCGTGCGCACCAGCGTCAGATCGAATGTTACTTATGAATCGGCTCAGTTAATTCGCGATATTCTAGCCGAATATGGCACAAACTTTACCGCCGAAGACCTAAAAACCATGAAAAGTGCTATCATAAAAGGGCAAGCCCTAAAATCCGAAACTCTTTCTGCGAAACTTGGTATATTAGGGCAGATCAGTAATTACGGCTTTAGTGATGATTACCGTTTGCAGGACGCAGCTAAGATTGAGGCAATGACTCTTGATGATATTAAACGCTTATCCGAGAAACACCTTACCCCTGATGCCATGCACTTGGTTATTGCCGGAGATGCAAAAACCCAGCTTGAAAGCCTTAAGCAACTTGGGTTTGGAGAACCAATATTACTAAATAAAACTGTGGTCGAATAATATTATTCCTAGGAAGAAACATTTTTGAGGGATAAGCAAAATCAATACGTATTATCTATTGAATTAAAATAAGGAAATTTTGATATGCAGATCAATTTAGGAAAAATTCTGATACTGGCAATAATGCTGGTTATCGCAGGCTCTTTAGGCCAATACGCTTTTGCTCATCCGGGCGCGGTTCATGATGACAAACCAGCAGTTCCGGCCACCCAAAAAAAAGCCACATCTGAACATGACGGCATGGAAATGCCAGCACATGTAGATGGCGAACAACACGCGGACAATGGCGCAGATGATCATGCTGCCAGCGAAGCAGACGCAGGGGCTCACTCACATTGGGGATTAGACCCTGATAGTAGCCAGTTCTCTAAAGTCATGGCAGGCATTGGCAAATACCACCCTTTGGTAGTGCATTTTCCAATCGCCTTATTTTTGACCGCAGCTTTGGCGCAAGCCATGTTATTACGCGGCTCTAGTTTTTCCTCTAGCGGAACCGTTAGGTTTATGGTTTGGGCTGGTTTAATCTCGGTCATTGGCGCAGGATTTCTTGGTTGGGCGCATTCAGGGCCACCACAACCAGCAGAAGCACCTGTCATGTTCTCGCACCGCTGGATAGGAACCGCAATGTTAGCATTTGCCGCACTTACGGTTTGGCTAATGGAAAAAGCTAAAGATGGATCAAACCCATCGATGGGCAAGTTTTTCAGCATATCCCTATTCTTTATGGCAGCACTGGTTGCGGTAAACGGCTTCCTTGGCGGGGCGCTGGCACATGGTGGCATCAAGCATTTACTGCCTTGGTGAACATTCAAACAAACTAATAATTAAAATCTAATTACAGGAATAAACTCATGAAAACCTTATTAATTTCAATGCTTACTTTGGTCTTTGGCCTAACATATTCAATGGCGGCATTAGCCGGCCCAGGCCATGACAGCAAACACTCTGGCCACAAAGAAATGCCGGCAATGGACAAACAGCAAATGGCCGTTGTTTCTGTAATGAAAGCTTATTCTGCGGCAATAAACACCGAAGAAGTTGCGGTTATGGAAAACCTAGTAATGGCCGATGGTACTGATTTTACCATCTTTGAGGGTTCAGGCAAAAACATTGGTTGGGCTGATTATCGCGACCATCATTTGATCCCTGAATTTGAAATGGTCGAACTGGTGTTTAGTAAATACGAGTACACAAACATCAAGAGTACTGTTTCAGGTGATATGGCTTTTGCAACTTTTGCCATCGACATCGCCTACACCTATAAAGGCGAAGCCAAAACCAAAAAAGGTAATGGAACAGCCGTTTTAAGACTTGTGGACGGTCAATGGAAAATGACCCATTTGCAAACCTCATAAGCTATTGGATACAAGCTGGTGCTTTGCACCAGCTTGCAAGAAGTAAGAATGACAAAAAATAAAAACAATATTGATCAAATGCTAAAACAGCTAAACCAGCATATTGATCCACCTCAGTTGAACACATTAGAAGCAAATGTTTGGCAAGCTATTGAAAGCCGCACAATAAGTACCATTAGCAGCTTGTCATTATTTTGGCGTACGGCAACTTTGTCCTTGGTGTTAGTAACCGGCGGCTTAGTTGGGGCGACTGCAACCGTTAATGATGCAACATTGACGGTATTTTCTAACACCCCCTCTTATAGTCTAATGGCATTGCTAAATGATTGATCAAACACTTGCACCAATGAAGAACACTTTTCTGTTAATAATACTAAGCCTTCTCGTTGGCTTAGCAGGTGTTTGGATTGGCAAGACTTTATTTACACCGCACCCAGTTGTTTCTTCTGATCTACATGCAGAAATACATCACTCATTACAATTATCACCCGATCAACAACAGCACATTCACCTGTTGGAAAGAGAATTCGCCAAACGCAAAGCGGTGCTAGAGAACCAACTAAAATCTGCCAACGGTTCAATAGCCGATGCCATAGCCAAAGATCATAAATTATCAGCCGATGTAACCGAAGCCGGTGAGCAATATTTAATAATATTGGGGGAATTACAACGCGAGACTTTGCAGCATATTTTCAAAATGCGAGATGTATTGGACGAGGACCAAGCTCTTGAATTTGACAACATTGTAATTCGTTCTCTTCATGCCGCGACCAAATAAAACAGATTTCACCAAACAAGATGATCGGACATTGGTGACGTTTGCGCTGAACCATGAAGATTTTGCTTTTACTGTCTTAATGCGCCGTTTTAAGTTACCCTTGTTCAAATTTGCCTTACGGCACGTAGGTGACGCTGATGATGCTGAAGATATAGTGCAAGAAACTTTTGTTGCCGCCCATCGTAATTTGTTTCGCTACAATCCCAAGTATGAAGTATCCACTTGGCTGTATCGGATTGCTTTAAACAAATGCCGCGATCTTGGACGTAAACGCAAAGCTGCGTACTTCATCAACAGAATCAACCCGATGATTGAACAGCGAGTTGCGCAATTTGCAGAACCAAATACTCCAGAAAGCAATTTGCTGGACAAAACAGAACTACAAGCACTGGCTAAACAGGTATCCGAACTGCCAGCCAAATTACGAGAACCACTTATACTTTGCGCTATTGATGATATGAGCCACAAACAAGCGGCCAAAGTATTGAACATCAGCCCAAAAGCCGTGGAGACACGAATTTATCGGGCGCGGAAACTGCTTGAGCCACGAGCAAGCTAAAACTATGAAATACCTGCTGGTAAAGTGGCTGTTCTCATCATTGTAGGTGAAGCATTGGTGAATGTTGTAAACACTGACCGATTTGGTGCTTATATTACAAGTTCTTATTTCAGCACCCCCTCCGAGCGCATCGCGCCCACCTCCCCCATAAAGGTGGAGGACAAAAGCCCTTGAAATATCGAAATTCCCACACCCGTCATCAACTCAGTTAGATATTTTTATATTGGTCACGTATTTTGGCGTTTAGGATAACGATAAGTCTTCGCATGATTGCGGTTATGTCGACGATTGGTTTTTTGCCGTCTTCGATCATTTTATTGTAACTTTGTTTTAAGACGGGATGATTTCTGCTAGCACTAAGGGCTGCCATGAACAAGGTTCGTTTGACTTGGGTTCTTCCTCCACGGACATTACGATAGCCGGTGGCGTTTCCACTGTCACGTGGATGCGGCGCCAAGCCGGCCAATGATGCGATCTGTCTTCTGTTGATCGAACCAAGTTCCGGCATCAATGCCAACAAATGCGCCGCAGTAACACTACCAACACCAGGAACTGCAACCATGGTATCACGGCTCTTGCGCAGTTCTTTGCAGGCTTCGATAAGTTGGTTTATCTTGCCCTCAAGCTTCTTGATCTGACCAGACAGGTGTTTAAGCAAAGCAGATATCGAAGCTCTAGCAGGCTGATTATCAGGAGCCTGTAAGCGGTTGTTCTCTGCGGTGCGCATAGCAACTAGTTCATCACGGCGTAACACCAATGCCTGCAAGGTTTTACGTTGCTTTTGTAGTGGCACCCATAGGATCAGTTTTGCTTGGCGTTCTTGCGCATAATCAGCCAAAGCTTGGGCATCAAGTTTATCGGTTTTTGCCAGTGTGCCAAAGGATCTAATGAAGGCTTTAACCTTACGAGCATCGGCACGATGGATGGCAATCTTTGCGGTGATAAACGCTTGTAAGACCCTTGTTTCATAGCCACCCGTGGCTTCACAAATGGCCAATGTTTGTTCGCAAAAGTGGTTGGCTAGTTTTAACAATGCTGATTTTTCGTTACTAAAACTTCCACAACATTGGCCTTGGCTGTCATAAACGACAACGGTGTCTTTGCCCACATCAAGGCCAACAAACCTTGTGAAGATGTCTTTGTTATTATTCATAATCTGTTATCCTCATTCCTTTGATTGTCTGCGGGCGTGTTTAACAGCGGCCCATTCAACTCATCAGGCGA
>NVWT02000019.1 GCA_002733735.2 Robiginitomaculum sp.
AGAGATTAGTCATTTTTCTTGCCCGGTTTTTTGTCCTGTTTTTCCTCTGGTAAATAATCCTGCCAATCGGCCACAACTACTGTGCCAGCAGCAATGTCAATTTTTGGTACATGCATCAAAGTAAATGGTAAAACCCATGTGCCTTTGACATCTGGTGTGTCGTAAATTTCCAGCAGATCAGACGCGCCAAAATTATGCACGGCTTCGATTTTACCCAATGCTTGGTTCTCTGCTGACTTTACTTTTAAGCCCACCAAATCAGAATGATAAAATTCATCATCATCGGTGACAGGCATTTTGTCGCGTAAGCAATACAATTTAGTGCCGCGCAAGGCTTCTGCTTGATCGCGATACTGAATACCGGGACTACGCACAGCAAACCCGCCTTTTACTTCACGCCATTTGTTTATTTTAAGGATCACTTGACCCTGTTCATCAACAAATGGCGCGTAAGCCAAGCAGGCTGCTGGATCATCGGTAAAAGACTTGATTTTAATCTCGCCTTTTGCGCCAAAAGCACCGGTAATCGCAGCAACAAAAATGGTTTGCGGGGTTACAGTCATGATTGCAAATCCCCGCTTACCCTTTAGCTGTCTGACTTATCGTCAGCAGCTTTTTCTTGCTTAGGAGCTTCTTCAGCTTTTGCTTCTTCTTTTGGGGCTTCTTTAGGAGCTTCCTTAGCAGCTTCTTTTTCTGCCTTGGCCGCTTCTTTGGCAGCTATAGCTTCGGCTTTTGCTGTTTCTTTAGCTTCAGCGGCAGCAAGTTTTGCAGCTTCCTTGGCTTCTGCTTCGGCTTCTACTCTGGCCGCAGCTTTTTCTTTTTTCTCTTCGGCGCGCTCGATGGCTTTTTCGCCCGGCTTGCCTTTATTTGGGTTATTGCCGTGTTTCCATTCCCAAAGGCCAACAGCGCTAAGAAACCTTGCTACCCGATCGGTTGGTTTTGCACCTTTAGAAATCCAGTATTTGATACGCTCTTCGTCCATGCGTACCCGATCTTCGTGGTCTTTTGGCAATAATGGGTTGTGAGTTCCGACCTGTTCGATGTAACGGCCATCACGTGGTGCTCTAATATCAGCAATTACGATACGGTAATAAGGGCGCTTTTTTGCGCCGCCACGGGCTAATCTAATTTTTACAGACATTTTTTGTTCCTTTGATTGTAAATGGTTTGTTGATTAGTAATTAAGTCATTTTTTTCCGGGAAGACCGGGAAGGCCCCCACCGGGTAAGCCGGGCAATCCGCCCGTCCCAAGTTTTTGTTTCATCTGTTCAAGCTGTACGGGATCTATATCTCCCATGCCAGCACCAGGAGGCATGCCGCCACCCATGCCGCCAAACATTCCAGCTTTGCCGCCTTTGCCCATTTTCTTCATCATGCCGGACATTTGTTTATGCATTTTCAGCAATTGGTTGACCTGTTGCACTTCAGTTCCAGAACCAGCAGCAATGCGTTTTTTACGGCTAGCCTTGATCAAAATAGGTTTGGCGCGCTCTTGCGGTGTCATCGAAGAAATAATCGCTAATTGACCGGTAAAAACACTATCGTCCATCGCAGAATTATTCATCTGCTTTTTCATTTTACCCATGCCAGGTAACATGCCCATAATTGCTTGTAAGCCACCCATTTTTTGCATTTGCTTTAGCTGCCCGGAGAGATCTTCGAGATCAAATGATCCCTTTTTCATCTTGGCGGCTAGTTTATCAGCTTGTTTCTTGTCGATCAGTTCACCGGCTTTTTCCACCAGTGAGACCACATCGCCACGACCAAGAATAAGCCCGGCGACCCGGGTCGCATCAAATATGTCCAGCCCGTCAATTTTTTCTGAAACACCCAAGAACTTGATCGGTAATCCAGTAACAGCACGCATGGAAAGCGCGGCGCCACCACGACCATCACCGTCCATTCTGGTCAGCACAAGACCAGTAAGCGGCAAACGATCATGAAACCTTTGCGCGGTTTCCACAGCGTCTTGGCCAGTAAGCGCATCAGCAACCAATAAGGTTTCGGTTGGCTTAGTTACTCTGGCAATCGCTGCAGCTTCAGTCATTAGCTCTTCGTCAATAGAAGTGCGACCAGCGGTATCCAAAATCACCACATCATAACCGCCTTGGCGGGCGGCGGTCATGGCACGATTGGCAATTTGTACCGGTAGCTGTCCGATTTCGATCGGTAGACTGTCTACTTCGGCCATCATTGCTAATTGTGCCAATTGCTCCATCGCCGCCGGACGGCGGGTATCCAATGAAGCCAATAAGACTTTTTTGTTGTCTTTGGTGCGTAACCGCAAAGCGATTTTGGCAGCAGTAGTGGTTTTACCAGAACCTTGTAAGCCGGCCATCATAATCGCCACCRGCGGGGTAGCTGCCAGATTGATCGGGGTTACAGTTTCGGTTCCGCCAAGCATTTCCACAAGGTGATCATGGACTATTTTGACCATTTGCTGACCGGGCGTTACCGAACGCAACACCTTGTCGCCAACGGCCTCGATCTCGACCGCGCTAATGAAGTCTTTAACCACAGACAGTGCCACGTCGGCTTCGAGCAGAGCAATGCGAATTTCACGTAAAGCTGCTTTTACGTCTTTTTCTGATAGCGAACCACGGCCTGTTAAACGCTCAAATACGCCGCCAAGTTGTTCGGTTAAATTATCAAACATCGCTCACTCACATTAGTATAGTTTATCTTCTTGATCCATCAACTTAACCAAAAACCGGTTCCCACTTTTTGGGTTGCCCACTTTTTGGGTTGATGGAGTATCGTATAGTTCATAGCAAAACGACCCCACTGAGCAAATCTTTGCTGGGTGGGGGTTCCGCCTGTCTCCCCTTAAAATCATGCGACCCTAAGATGTACAGCCAGAAGCATCGTCTGACGCTATGGAAAGTTGGTGTCTATTACTGTAGGTGAGGCTCTGATGTCAATGGTCTGATTTGAATTTACGAAGGCCGCTTAAGGTAAAAATCTAAACCAGAGCCGCCTGGGCTTGTCATAACTTCTACCATTTCCCAACCTTCCATACCTAGTCTATTTAGGGTGTCTTCAATATTTGAATTTCTTGTTTCTCGATTGGTGAACATCTCATATTTGATATGCTCAACTTTATAACTCCATCTATTACGCATTTATTTCTCCTGTTGTTCGGTGTTTATCTGTTTTGGTGGATGTTCTTTAAGTCGACCAGCCCTACGCAATGCATTGCGCAATACGTATTCAATTTGGCCGTTGATCGAGCGCAATTCATCATCAGACCAGCGTTGCATTGCCGTTAAAATGTCTGGGTTAATTCGTAGCGGGTACGATTTTCTTGGTTTGCGCTCGGTCATAACGATTAGTAGATCGAGCCAGTATTGACCACTGGTTGGGTTGCACGATCTGAACACAGCACCACCAGCAAATTGCTAATCATGGCGGCTTTTCTTTCATTATCCAGCTCAACCATGCCCTTTTCACTTAATGTGTCCAGCGCATGTTCGACCATGCCAACTGCGCCTTCGACAATGCGCTGCCTAGCTGCAATGATTGCGCCGGCTTGTTGACGTTGTAACATGGCTTGAGCAATTTCCGGCGAATATGCCAAATGCGAAACCCGTGATTCAATGACATTAATTCCGGCCTTGGTCAGACGGGCTTGAATTTCCGAGCGCATTTTTTCCGATATTTCCAGCGGGTGTGAGCGCAATGAAACATCGCCTTCTTTTTGTGGGTCATACGGATAGATGCTGGCCATTGAGCGAATAGCAGCTTCTGACTGTATTTGCACAAAGCTTTCATAAGCATCGACATTAAATACTGCTTCGGCGCTATCATTAACTTCCCAAACTACAATCGCTGCAATTTCAATTGGCGAGCCGTTTTGGTCATTTACCTTTAGCCGTCCGCTTTCAAAATTGCGCACCCGCAGCGAGATTTTTTTCTTGGTAAAAAACGGATTGTTGAACCGTAAACCTTGATTGCGATCAGTACCAATATAACGACCAAACAAGCTTAATACGGCGGACTGGTTCGGCTCGACTTTATAAAGGCCGACTAATAGAAAAATAAATATAACCGGAACTGTAAATAATAGCATCAAAGCTGGAACCTTCATGCCGATATTTATCAAGGTTACAAATCCAGCGACACCGATCCCGCCAGCAATTAGTATTAAAAATAACACCGGTATGCCCGGCAGGGAGGAAACTGTTTTTTCTTGCATCATTATTATTCTCCTTTTTGCAATTATCATAGTGATATCACAATGATATCATATTGTCAAATACAGTTGATTTGTTAACTTGACTCCATGTTCAACAAAGACAAATATGCGCGCAGATAATACGAGCGATCGTTTTATTCGGCGTTTTCGGGGAGGAAACGTCCCTCATCGACCGACCTTGAACAAGAGCCAGCGCATATGTCGCTGGCTCTTTTTTTTAAATCAAGGTCGGAGACTAGAGCATTTTCAGCAAAAGTGGTTACGGTTTTGCGGCAAGAAAATGCGACAAAACAAAGAGGTAGAGTTATTTTTCGGTTCAAACTGAACCGAAAATGCTCTAGAGCTTCCCTACTTGTTATTTTATTCTTAAGTTACGAGTATGAGTTTAGCACAACGGATATTAGCCGAAACATTTGGCTATGATAAATTTCGCCTGAACCAACTTGAGGTAATAGAAACGCTTCTGGCCGGTGAACATGCGTTGGTGATTATGCCGACTGCTGGCGGTAAATCATTGTGTTATCAGATACCGGCAATACTTTTAGACGGTGTTGGCATTGTAATATCGCCGCTTATTTCTTTGATGCAGGATCAGGTAAGTGCCTTGCAAAAATTAGGTGTTAGTGCGGCTTTCCTAAATTCCACCCAATTATATTTCGAGCAAAAAGAAGTTATAGATCAATTACTGGCTGGCAAATTGGACTTGCTGTATATTTCGCCGGAGCGGTTGGCACTGCCAGAAACTCTCAAACTGTTGAATCAAACAAAGCTGGCATTATTTGCCATTGACGAAGCGCATTGCATTTCTGAATGGGGACATGACTTTAGAAAAGAGTACCGGCAATTATTCGTATTATCCGGGCGTTACCCGCAAACCCCAAGAATAGCGGTAAGCGCCACCGCCGATCAGCGTACCCGCAAGGAAATAGCAGAGCAGTTACAATTAACTGAAGCTCCACAATTCATCAGCAGTTTTGATCGGCCAAATATTTCTTATACCATCAGCAAAAGCGGCGAAAAGCTGGATCAGCTATGGCAGTATTTAGCTAGCAACCACCCGACCAGCAGCGGTATAATTTATTGCCAAAGCCGCAAACAGGTCGAGGAAACCGTTAATTGGCTGACCTTAAAAGGTCGATTATCTTTGCCATATCATGCCGGACTTGATGCCAGCTACCGCCAACAAAACCAGAAATGGTTTATGCGCGAAGATAATCTGATAATGGTGGCAACTATTGCTTTTGGATTAGGGGTTGATAAGCCAGACGTTCGCTTTGTGGCACATTTATATTTGCCAAAATCTATCGAGAATTATTATCAAGAAACCGGTCGAGCTGGCCGTGATGGAAAACCAGCAGAAGCTTGGTTGCATTATTCACAAAAAGATATTTCCATAATGCAGTTTTGGATAAATGAAAGTGATGTCAGTGCAACACGCCGAGGCTCACAACAACAAAAATTAAATGATATAATCAAGTTTTGTCGCTCTCGAAAATGCCGCCGGCAGGTACTGCTACGATATTTTGGGGAAACCCTGGCCGATCCTTGTGGAAACTGCGATAATTGCCAGCGCGTATTGAGCTGGCATAGGATCAAGGGCTTGCTAAAACTGATAAGCGGTAAATTTACTGGCTAACTAAACCTGCTGCATACGCCACAATGACGACGTGAAGAAGTAGTTTATTCTATATCACCAAGCATTTCCTGATACGATTTAATAACATCGTACCAATCATCAAATTTATCCATAATATCTTCAATGCGTGTGCCTTGTCCATTTATATGGAAATACCTCATTCCATTATCCTCAATAGAGACTTCCCCGCCGAGCGCATCAGCTAATTGCTCTAGATAAACCCTCCTCTTATCGACCTCAAACGAACCCCATGAGCCTACCCAAACTTTCCCATTTCTCTCAATATAACCTAGATTGATAGATTGTCCTTCTGGAGTATTCCATCTGAAAATTAGCGTTTTCCGGAACTCAAAATACACCCCGATGGTTTCTAGTTTCTCCATAAATGTCTTTAGGTTTTTTGGTAGCTCTGGATGTATTTCTTTCATGTCATCAAAAAACTGCTCGGAAGTTATCGACATACGTGCGCTGGCTGTAGTTTTCGGCTTTATCGACGTTGCGATTACTTCTGTCCTTTGGTCATCAACCCGAACAACTCCCCGTTCAATATTATAAGTCTTGGCCAAGGTATTAGGAACAATCAGGTATTCATCTTTTGCTTGTGATCTGCGAAATACCTCAAGTTCGATCAATGCAAATGTAAAATGAAATCCTGCGTGTGATTGCAAGCCTTCGACAAGGTTTTCAAGTTTGCTATTGGTGCCGTCTGCTGCCACCAGCACGACGATCCGTCCGCTTTCGAGGTTGCGGTTTACCTTATCAATAAAATCAGGCTCCTCTAATACTTCCCCACTGCCAAATATATCATAGAGTTTTGTTGGTCTTCTACCGCCAGCAAAGTCAGCTTTTAACACTGCTTTTTCAAGTGCTTCGTAATCCATATTGAACAGATCCGTTGCATAATCAAGTGCTTGGGCAATTACGGCACGGCGCATTTCAGGGTTGCGCCATAACTTAACTTCGACGATAACTATGTTACCATCTGGGGTCATAAAGAGGTTATCAAGTGAACCGCAGGTAAGCCCTAATTCCATGCATATAGGAACCAATTCTTGAAAACCCGATTCGATCTCATCCATAGGCAAACATGCTGGGTGGCGATAAATTAGTTTTTGCAACCAGCTTTCATCAAACGGGTTGTCATCACCGCCGATACGGATCTTTTCCAACGGTTCTGATACCGCGCCTTTAATGATTACAGGCGTTCCGCTTGCTTTATTTTTCACCATTACCCCCAAATAGATAACACAAGTATATTGGATACAAAGTTAAAGGCAAATACCAAACTGAAAAGGACTAGCTGGGGTCGCGAGTACACTTCCTGATAGGTTCATCTTTGACGTATAGCTTTCACGGCAAGGTAAAGTGAATGGGAGTTAATATATTAAACTATAGATTTCGGCTCAGTATGATATTATCTTCGGCACAGTAATTGATAATATAATTTGGAGTTTTTTATGCGGGCGATTATTTATAAAGTATTATTTGGGTTTATTTTATCATGCATGTTGGCGTATGCCGCATATGCGAATACCAACAAAATCCAGTTTGAGTTTGCAGATGTTGCCGTTAATGGCTCACATATCGCGATATTTGTCGGTAAAGATGGCAAGCTAAGCAAGGCGGTATCCGACATAAACGCCGCAACGAAAGGCCGCCTAGAAACCGCGCTAAAAGATGCCGAGTTCAAAGGCAAGTTTGGTAAGAAGCTGCACCTTTATGGCCTGACCCCGTTCAAGTCTATTGTCGTCATTGGCACCGGAGAAGATGAACTTTTGGTGCGTCAACTTCGCGACCTTGGCGGCTATGTCGCTCAAGCCAACAGCGATGATCATTCTCTTAGTGTTATTGGCGAAGGCCTTAACACCACGGCCCAACAAAGCGCGGCACAACTTGCTTTTGGTTATGCCCTTGGCTCGTACAGCTTTGATAAATACAAAACAAAAACCGACGATGATAACAAAGACAAAGCCCACACAATTAGTTTTCATAGCAACCAATCTGAGGCCGCGAGAAACCTGTTTGAGAATGATTTGAGCCACCTTGCAACCGGCGTAAGTTTTGCCCGTGATATGGGAACCGAACCGGGTAAATCCATTTATCCTGAAAATTATGCCCAAGGCGTGCGCAAATTGTTCAAAGGCATCGACAACGTCAAGGTCGAGATCATGGGCGTTGGGCAAATGAAACGCAAAAACATGGGCGCACTTCTGGGCGTTGGCCAAGGCTCCATTCATGATCCGCGTCTGGTGATTGTCACCTATATGGGCGGCGCAAGCGATGAAGCRCCRATTGCATTGGTCGGCAAAGGCATCACGTTTGATACTGGCGGCATTAGCCTAAAACCCAACAGCGGGCAGTGGGCAATGAAGTCTGATCTTTCTGGTGCTGCTGCGGTGGCCGGCACGCTTTATGCGGTTGCCAAACGCGGCGATAAAGTCAATTTGGTAGGTGTTATGGCCATGGCCGAAAACATGCCATCAGGCGATGCGATCCGCCCCGGTGATGTCCTAACTACCATGAGCGGCACAACCATCGAGGTGATATCAACCGATGCCGAGGGCCGCCTTGTGCTATCTGATGCAGTTACGTATGCGCAAGAAGAATACGACCCGCGCTTGCTTATCAATATTGCAACGCTTACCGGCGCGGCAGCACGTGCCATGGGCGAAGATTATGCCGCCGTGATCACCCGTGATTGGGATTTGGCACAAGAGATGATGCGCATTGGTAAAGCTGCCGGTGAAGACGTTTGGCCATTGCCGCTAAACAAGAACCATTACAAGGCCATTAAATCTGATATTGCTGATATTAAAGGCTCCGGTGGTAATCCCGGTGCTAGTATTGGCGCAGCGGTAATCGGCACATTTATCGATGAAGACCGGGTTTGGGTGCATCTGGATATTGCTGGCGTTGACTGGCTGAATAAAGCCAGACCAACAACACCAAAAGGCCATGCCGGCTGGGGCGTTAGGTTTCTAGACGCTGTAGTTCGTGAAAACCAACAGGCGGAATAGCCAAGTTCGAATAATGGTGCATTACTAATATGACTCCTTCTCCCTGCGGGAGAAGGTTGGGTTGAGTGGTAAATAGGTGCAAGATAATCACGCTTGTTGATTGCTGCTGTGAGCTAGCCTTTGCCAACTCTGTGTCCCTCACCATTCGACTAAAATAAGTCTCCCTCACCCCAACCCTCTCCCGGACGGGAGAGGGAGTTCTTTTTGTGGTTTCTAGCAACATACCAATATCAAATTTACTCTGCTCCCTATGGGAACGATATTGAAACTAGGAACAACTAATTGCACCAACAATGCGACTCCTTCTCCCGGTGGGAGAAGGTTGGGTTGAGGGGTAAATAGGCGCAAGATAATCACGCCTGTTAATCGTCTCTGCTATTTTAATAATACCACCCACTATCGTCACTCCGTGCTTGACACGAAGTCCAGCCATGTAATTTCATGCATCAAGATCGGTTAGTTATTTACAACAATTTCCCTTTGCTCCACCTGCAAGGCTGGATGCCGAATCAAGCCCGGCATGACGGGACTTGGGTGTGGTATTCTAAATATTCCTGCGGGGCGGGGTTGGATGCTACCACTCGTAGTGGTGCAGCTTCCAAATCTATATAGGTAAATAAACACTTCAAACAGAGATATAGACACCTTCTGGTTTAGTCTATAAATTATAACCACAAAGGAGTGCGGTGATGAATCTTATCTCAAATGGAAAAATTTTATCGAAAACACTTACCAAGTTAATGAACCAACATGAGTGCGTACAATTTGCTATTGCATGGGCAACCAGTGGCAATAAAGTTTACCAAGAAATCTTGAAAAATAAATCAAGAATTACGAGGTCAGTTATAGGAATAGAATCTTACATAACCGAGCCTCAAGTATTAACGGACTATGTGAATGATAGTAGAGTAAAGTTTGTGCTTAATAAAACCGGCATCTTTCATCCAAAAGTCTATGTGTTCAGAACAGGAGATGATTGGGATTTACTTATTGGTAGTGCCAATATGACAAATGGCGGATTCAGGAGCAACACAGAATTAATGCTCCACTTGTCCTCAGATGATAGCTCCGAACATGTTTTTGAAGACACTTGCCAAGAAATCGACTCGTACTGGAAAAGAGGAAAAATAATTTCGAAAAAGGAGATCGAAAAATACTCGCGCCTTTATAATCTAAACACCTCAAAAATTACTGAGATACTAAAGCCAGCCCTTGCTAAATCTAAGCCGTATATTGAAACAGATATTATCCCAATGTCTTGGTCTGAATTCTTTAATAAAGTAAAAAAGGATCCTCATCATGGATTCGAAAAGCGATGCCAACTACTAAGTGAAGTAAGAAAGCTATTTTATGAAACCGATGAGTACTGTGAGATGGGATTGGAGGAAAGAAAAATGGTTGCTGGTCTTCCTACAAAACGCCACCCCCACTCGGAATGGTTTGGAGGTATGAAAGGTTCAGGCTACTTTCATCAAGCCGTGAATAATAATAACCAATACTTATCTTCGGCACTGAATTGCATTCCTAAAGCAGGCAAAATCTCTAAAAGTTTATATCTCGAATACATTTCTGAGTATAAGAAAGCTTTTCTAAATGGTCGGCATGGGTTGGCGACCGCTACCAGACTACTTGCTATGAAGCGACCTGACTTTTTTGTATGCCTCGATGGAGCAAATAAGAAACAGCTTTGCAAAGATTTTGGAATATCAGAATATACTCTCACATATGAAAAATATTGGGATGAAATTGTAGTTCGAATAATGGACTCAGTTTGGTGGAATGAAGAAAAACCAAAACAAAAACGTCAACAAATGGTGTGGGGTGCACGAGCAGCGATGTTAGACGCGATATATTATGCTCCCACCAACTAGCTTTCTGATTTCCGAGATGAAACTAAGCCTTCCTCATTTATTTTCACAAACCCACCAAAAACAAAAAAAGGGCGACCCGTTACCAAGTCGCCCTTCTAATTAGATATTACGAACCGGATGATCCGGAACGAACATGATTACATCATGCCGCCCATTCCACCCATGCCACCCATTCCGCCCATATCAGGCATGCCGCCACCGGCACCGTCTTTGGCAGGAGCATCAGCAATTGCAGCTTCGGTAGTGATGATAAGACCAGCAACCGATGCAGCGTTTTGCAAAGCAGAACGAACAACTTTAACCGGATCAACGATACCAGCTTCGACCATGTCAACATATTCGTCATTTTGAGCATCAAAACCAAATGCGGCTTTTTTGCTGTCCAAAATACGTCCAACAACGATAGAGCCTTCAGCACCAGCGTTTTCAGCGATCTGACGCACCGGAGCTTCTAGGGCTTTGCGAACAATCGCAATACCAGCAGCTTGGTCATCATTAGCGCCTTTAATGTCGATGAATTTAGAAGCGCGAAGCAATGCAGAACCACCGCCCGGGACAATGCCTTCTTCGACGGCTGCACGGGTTGCGTTTAGCGCGTCTTCAACACGGTCTTTGCGTTCTTTAACTTCGATYTCGGTAGCRCCGCCAACTTTGATCACGGCAACACCGCCGGCAAGTTTAGCCAGACGCTCTTGAAGTTTTTCACGATCATAATCAGAAGTRGTRTCTTCGATTTGACGACGGATTTGTGARACCCGGCCTTCAATGTCTTTCTTGGCGCCAGCACCGTCAACAATAGTTGTATCGTCTTTGGTGATCACTACATTTTTTGCAGTTCCAAGCATGTCGATGGTAACATTCTCAAGTTTAATGCCAAGATCTTCAGAGATAACAACCGCACCAGTTAGAACAGCAATGTCTTCTAACATGGCTTTACGACGATCACCAAAACCAGGAGCYTTAACAGCTGCGATTTTAAGACCACCGCGAAGCTTGTTKACCACTAGGGTAGCAAGTGCTTCGCCTTCAATGTCTTCGGCAATGATAAGAAGCGGTCGTGAAGATTGCACAACGCTCTCAAGGATCGGAAGCATTGCTTGCAAATTAGACAATTTGCTTTCGTGCAAAAGGATAAGCGGGTTTTCTTGAGCGGTTAGCATTTTATCAGCATCAGTGATGAAATACGGCGACAGRTAACCACGGTCAAACTGCATGCCTTCAACTACRTCWAGYTCAGTRTCCAAAGACTTGGCTTCTTCRACGGTGATCACACCCTCATTACCAACCTTGTYCATGGCYWMKGCRATCATATCGCCAATTTCACGGTCGCCATTGGCAGAAATAGTGCCGACTTGGGCGATCTCTTCGGAAGTCTTGACCTTTTTGGCTTTCTTCATGATGTCTTTTACAACTTCAGCAGCCGCCGCATCAATACCGCGTTTAAGATCCATCGGGTTCATGCCAGCGGCAACCCGCTTCATGCCTTCGGAAACAATCGCTTGACCCAAAATAGTAGCAGTTGTTGTACCGTCACCGGCAACATCATTTGCTTTTGAGGCAATTTCGCGCATCATTTGTGCGCCCATGTTTTCGAACTTATCTTCTAGCTCGATCTCTTTGGCAACGGTAACACCGTCTTTGGTGGTGCGAGGTGCGCCGAAACTTTTGTCCAGCACAACATTACGACCCTTAGGGCCAAGAGTTACTCTTACTGCATTAGCTAAGACGTTTACGCCCCGCATCATGCCTTCACGTGCATCAGCACCGAATTTTACTTCTTTAGCAGCCATTGGTTTTTCCTTCTGACTAAATTAGATGGATGATATCAAGGGTTCGGACTAGTCCAAAATACCCATAATATCGGATTCTTTCATGATGATCAGCTCTTCGCCGTCAAGTTTAACCTCGGTACCGGACCATTTGCCAAACAAGATGCGATCACCTTTTTTAACGTCCAGCGCAATTAACTTGCCGCTATCGTCTTTGGTGCCGGGGCCAACAGAGATCACTTTACCTTCTGATGGCTTTTCTTTGGCAGTATCAGGAATAATGATCCCGCCTTTGGTGGTGCTTTCTTCTTCGATCCGCGAGACAAGCACGCGGTCATGTAAGGGACGAAATTTCATATCAGTTCGCTCTTTTCTGTTTTCAAGTTTCAAACATTTAACGGCGACCATGACTTAGAGTTTTAGCACTCAAGGCCAAAGACTGCCAATGCAAGGGGGAGATAGGGGCGCAAGAGGAATGAGTCAAGGATTGGGGGGGAGGTTTTTTGCATTTTTGAGCGAACAATGTAACAACAACTCGCGGTCTGAGCCAGTCGGACGACCGGGAGGCTATACAGTCGACCCGTGAGGGAGCTTCCGTCCCTCCAGACCGCAACTAATACAAATTAGTCATCACAAAACTCGTCCGCGTGATCTCGTATTTGGGACGTTCACTGGATAGCTCAAAGAAATAGTGTAATGACAAGTAAGACAAAATTCCCTTACATTTCCTTTACTTATAAGCCAACCATACCCCGCACCTGCGCCGCGCTGATCCCGCTTTTTCGTAATTCTTGCAAGCTTTTGGAACCATCGCGTTTGGCCAGTCTTCTGCCTTCTTTGTCGGTGATTAGTGGATGATGATGATAGATCGGGGTCGGCAGGCCAAGTAATACTTGTAACAATACATGAATGTGGGTGCTGTCAAACAGGTCTTGGCCGCGAATAATGTGGCTGATATTTTGTAAGGCATCATCATGGGTTACGGCCAAATGATATGAAGTGCTTATGTCTTTTCTGGCTAATATCACATCGCCCAAAATTTCTGGTTTTGCTTTGATAAGGCCTGATTGCCCGCTTCCGGTCTCCAGCCATTCAAGATCATGCCACAGATCACCCAACACCTCTTTGGCTTTGCTCAATGATAACCGCCACGCAAACGGCTTTTCTTGTTCCAATAACTCGGTCTCTTGGCTTGCAGACAAGTGCTTGTTGGGGCCGGTATAAACATCAACAATTCCATGCGGTGCGTGGTTAATTTCCGCCATCACCTCGCGGCGGGTTAAAAAACAGCGATATAACAAACCTTGTTTTTGCAACTCTGACAAAGCGCCTTGGTAAGCAACCAAATGCTCTGATTGTCGTCTTACTGGCTGTTGCCAATTTAATCCCAACCAGTGCAAATCCTCATAAATTGCGGCCTCGAACTCTGGGCGGCAACGGGTTTGGTCAATGTCCTCTATGCGCAAGACAAAATCAGCAGAATTATCTTGCGCCCAGTTTACCGCAATCAACGCCGAAGCCGCATGGCCAAGGTGCAAATAGCCGGTTGGAGATGGTGCAAATCGGGTACAGTTCTTATTCATGATGTTAGTGATAGCTTTTTTTCACTTGAAGCGCAGGTAAAAATTCACCAGATTGGCAATACGAGTGAAAAATCATARGGGATMWRCGCTTTCCGGAAAAATAAATTTGYAAATATRAYTTGTGYCGGCCTGTTATTATTCAGGAGGWRCAAATGAGTGTAATTGCTCCAGCSGCCAGAGGYTGGCCGTGYCTKGTGTTAAATGCAGATTTYGCACCGCTTAGCTATCAACCCCTGTCATTGATYACGTGGCAAGATGCCATCAAGGCAGTRTTTCTTGAKCGSGTRCAAACCATTGCCAATTATGAKCATKWTATTCATTCGCCAAMTGCGCAAATGCAATTACCATCAGTGGTGGCGTTAAARTCSTATGTSCGGCAAAACCGGCAAGTGGCRTTTACTAGATTTAATGTGTTTCTTCGTGACGGRTTTRCTTGYGTTTATTGCSGCTCAAAAGACGATTTAACTTTTGATCATTTGATMCCRCGCMGMCAYGGWGGYACTACSCATTGGGAAAAYATCGTTAGCGCTTGTTCACCGTGTAACCTCAAAAAAGGYGGCCGCATGCCAAAAGAATGTGGCATGRTCCCGCAAATCCCACCCTATCGCCCCAGTAGTTAYCAATTACACGCTATGGGCAAAAAGTTTCCACCAAACTTCTTACACCAAAGCTGGATGGATTATCTGTATTGGGACGTAGAATTAGAGCGTTAACACTTAACCCTCTCGATAATACTGACAGGCATTAATGTCCTGATTCTGAGTTTATTATAATAATTTCAGGGAATTGCCCTCGGTAAGCGTAGAACTAGAAACAACACTCTACCCAATAGGGTATTTTGTTAATTTTTGATTTTTGTTTCTATTAACCAGATTGCACATTCCCCGCTACTTTTTCAAACATCAGGGCAACTTCACATGATCTCGCAAGACCATATAAGCACAGCTCGCAATGCTATGTACTTACCTAATTCGATATTATTCTTTTTGTTGGGTCTGCCTTTATTTTTTGTATTGTTACTCATTCCCAAAAAGAAATATGCCGAGATACATTCATCTTCTCAGCAAAACGAGTTGGACCAGCGCATAGATGACATAGCCGACTTTGTTTCTGAAACTGATCGTGTACTTGATGTGGGCTGCGGCAATGGACAGTTTGGTGAGGCAATCGCCAAACGATTAAAGGCTGATGTGCGCGGCGTTGATGTGGTTGATTATGCTAATGCTGATATTCCGATCACCTTTTTTGACGGGGTACATTTGCCGTTTGAAGATAATAGTTTTGATGTAATTATTATGGCGATGATGTTACATCACGTACCCCACCAAGAAGAACTGATAGACGAGGCTATTCGTTGTTCACGAAGAGGGCTGATCATCTATGAGGACACCTATTTTTCACCTTGGCAGAAATTGGCGATTATCTGGAATGACTTTTATTCCAACAGGGTAATCGGCTTAGTCAGGGTTCTTAAAGGTCTAGAAGGAAAAGCTATTTTGAAAATGCCACTGCCTTTTACATTTAGATGCGTAAATGGTTGGCAGAAACTTTTTGCAGAAAAATCTCTGACCAATAAAAACACTATTGTTAGGCACCTTGGGATTAAACCGCACTCAAAGGTAACTTTTTTATTACAGAAAAAAGGCAGCGTTTAGGGCTGGCGCGCCTGCCCTTCTCTACGAGGATCCGCGCCACCAAGCAAGCTACCATCAGGCATGATTTGTATTACATGCAGGCCGGAGTTTTCTCCGGCGGTGGCCCTGATAACATGCCCCATTTCAGTTAGCGCCGGAACCAGTGCCGGATCCAAATTCATCGCGCCAATTCGGGTTACATCTCCTCTGGCGACCACATTTGGAAGACCAACCGCTTGTTGCGGGGTTAATCCCCAATCCAGTATTCCAACCAAAGTTTTGGCGGTATAGGCGATGATTGAATTACCGCCAGGCGATCCGGTAAGCAGCATTGGCTTGCCCGCGCCACCTAGAACAATAGTTGGCGACATTGAGGAACGCGGGCGCTTGCCCGGTGCCGGCGCATTGGCCAGTGGTTTGCCCATTGCATCAACTGGATTGCGAGCAAAATCGGTTAACTGATTATTCAGCAAAAACCCGCCAACAAAGCGTTTATTGCCAAAAATGGATTCAACCGTAGTGGTCATCGCCACTGCATTTCCCCATTGATCAATAATCGAGAAATGTGTGGTTCCTTCTGACTCGGCTGTATTATCGCGGCCATAAGCCACACCGCCGGGATTGCCGGCTTTGGCGTGTTTCATTGCTTTGTCAGTTGCGATCAACTTTGCCCGCTCCATCAGATACTTCGCATCAAGTAACCCCTCCAACGGCACAGCAACAAAACTATCGTCGGCAATAAACTTATCGCGATCAGCATAGGCAAGGCGTTGCGCTTCAATGAATAAATGCCAGTTATTGGGATCATTAGCTCCGTCTTTGGAAAATTTAAAATGCGACAAAATCCCCATGGTCGAATTAATCGCATGACCACCAGATGATGGCGGTGGCGCACCGCAAATTTGCAGTTCGCGATAAGGCCTACATACCGCATCACGCTCGCGAGGCTGATAACTGGCCAGATCATCAAGACTTAAACTGCCAGGACGGGGATCGTTTGCGATTGCAGCAATGATTTTTATCGCCAACTCGCCTTCAAGCAAAGCTCGCGGATTGTTAGCCAACAAGGTTAAACTATTCGCGTAATCTGGGTTTTTGCGTAAAAATCCTTGTGGTAGCGTCGTGCCATCTGCAAGAAAGAAATATGCTTTTGCCGCCGGATTATTGCCTAAGTTTACCCGATTTGCATAAGCCTCTAAAAGTTGCGCCAATCGTGGCGAAACTTCAAAACCAGTTTCTGCCAGTTCTATCGCCGGATTAAACAACTCGCTCCAGCTAAGTTTACCGTATTTTTTCTGCGCTATCCCTAACATGGCCATTGCGCCGGGAACGCCAACAGCATGACCGGAGTTAACCGCATCAACATAACCCAAAGACTTACCGTCATCACCTAAGAACATATAGGCAGAAGCACCAGCTGGTGCGGTCTCACGGCCATCAAAAGAACGTAAATCACCAGTTGCGGCATCGTAAACCAACATAAAAGCACCGCCGCCAATGCCAGAGCTTTGCGGCTCGACTAGCCCTAATACGCTTTGCACCGCCACCGCTGCGTCAACTGCTGTGCCACCATCGCGTAAAACCTGTAGGCCTGCTTTTACTGCATAAGGATTGGCCGCAGCCACCATTGCTTGAGCGGTCGGTTTAACCGCCTCAACGATAACGACTGGTTCAGCGTCAGTATTATCGCAACCAGATAGCGGTAGGCTGATAAGAAAAATACCAATAAGCAAAAATAACAAACGATACGAGTGCAAGTTCATGATGATCTCCTTGAGCTTGTTTATAAGCATGCTTAAAAGCATTGTAAATCTTCGTAAAAGAAGATTGATTATGCTCGCTATGGAAAGAAGAAAAAGCCATGATTGATGATAAAAGCAACTCCGACACCGATGAAACGTTAGGTCACAAGGTTTGGTCTGCGTTACAAAAATATCGATTGGATAGCGAAAACCGACAGTCTACTGCTTTATTGCAGCAAAAGGCGCAATTCCTGGTCGATGAAATGGGGTTAGAAAACTGGATCCGTAAAGGCGGATTGAACCTAGAGAATTTATCGAAATTTTTGGATCCATATTTGCGTCACAGCAATCATTTGCACCACCCGGGATTTATCGGTCATCAAGTTGCTGTGCCACATGTTGGCGCATCAATTGCCGACATGATCCATGGGGTTATCAATAACCCTATGGCGGTTTATGAAATGGGCCCAACAGCAGCAGTAATTGAACGAGTTATTGTTAATTGGATGTTGGAAAAAATTGGTTGGTTTTCCGGTGCAAACCTAACTGATTTTACCGATAATGCGGATCATGGCGGTGGAGTGCTTACCCATGGTGGATCATTGGCTAATTTAACCGCACTTTTGGCCGCCAGAGCTGCACATTTTCCGGATAGTTGGGAAAATGGAGTTCCCGATAATTTGGGTGTTATCGTTCCGACGGCTAGTCATTATTCTATGGCTAGAGCAATAAGCATTTCTGGCATGGGAGCGCAGGCTTCATGCCATGCTCCGGTTGATGAATTAAATGTATTGCGACCTGAAAAACTGCAACAGACTTTTGATCAAGCAACAGATCAAGGGCGAGAGGTTTTTATGGTTGTCGCCAATGCTTGTGCTACGGCGACTGGCCTGTACGATCCAATAGATGAAATTGCTGATTTTTGCGAAAGCAATAATTTATGGCTACATATTGATGGCGCACACGGAGCTTCGGCTTTGTTGTCGAAGAATAGACGCGGTCTGTTAAAGGGCATTGCCCGCGCTGATTCTGTCATCTGGGACGCACATAAAATGTTACGTACTTCGGCCTTGTGCGCCGGTGTGTTGTTCCGTCAGCAAAAGCATTTAGCGCAAACTTTTTCCCAAGAAGAAGATTATATTGCTTTTGGTAATACCGAATACGGGTTTGATGCCGGGACGTTTACTGTTGAGTGTACCAAAGCACATTTGGGCACTAAGCTGTTTTGGGTGTTGGCAATGGAGGGCGAGCAAGGTTTAAGCGATTTTGTGGAAAAACAATATTTCGACACCAAAGAATTTTATAATTTGATCAATAGTGAACCGGATTTTGAATGCCCGTATGAGCCGCAATCAAACATATTGTGCTTTAGATATTTACCGTTTCCACATGAGCAACAAGTGGAATTACGCAAAAAAGTGCTGGAGCACGGTAATTTTTATATCACCAGCGCAAGTATCGGTAAAAAATCATATTTACGTTTGGCAGTTATGAACCCACTGACAACAATGCAGACAATAAAGAATTTGCTGGACGAGATAAGAACTTGCGCCAAACTGCTTTGATTCTAAACTGATGCAATGAGCAAATTAGAACTAAAAAACCTGCTAACCGATATTGCCGGCATTACTGTGGGTAATTCCCATGATGTTGAAGTGCAAACAGGCGTCACACTTGTTCTGCCTGATGCACCCGCCCTGTGCGCCGTAGATGTGCGCGGCGGCGGGCCGGGGACGCGCGAGACGGATGCTCTGGATGCGGACGGGTCGGTGACTCATGTTCATGCGATTGTTTTGGCAGGCGGCTCGGTTTACGGTTTGGAGGCGGCGTCCAGCATTGCTAATATATTGGGGGCGCGGCGCATTGGCTATGAAGTAGCGCCAGCACCCGTACCTGTCTCTCCCATAGTTCCAGCGGCGATTTTGTTTGATAATGCCAATGGCGGTAACAAAAACTGGGGCGAGGCGCCGCCCTTTGCCGGGCTAGGCAAGCAGGCTTTTGCCAATGCTGCCGTGGATTTCAAACTCGGCAAGGTGGGCGCAGGCTATGGAGCCACGGCAGGACTTTATCCCGGCGGGCTTGGCTCCGTCTCCGAGCGCGTCGGCGACATTACCGTCAGTGCTTTGATTGCCGCCAACCCTGTTGGCTCGCCTTATATGCCAAATACGGATTGTTTTTGGGCCTGGGATTGTGAAATAGGCGACGAATATGGCGGGCGCAAGCCACCCAAAGACTATGCCCACACCTCGGCTCGCGATACCAAATTGGAATTTTTGCGAGGGGTAGGCGCATCCACGGTGATCGGCGTAATTGCCACAGATGCCAAACTATCACACGCTGAACTGCGCCGTCTCGCTGTCATGGCTCAAGACGGTATCGCTTTGGCCGTGCGCCCGTCCCACACACCTATGGACGGGGATACATTATTTGCGCTCAGCACGGAAACCAAAGATATCAGCAAGCCGCGTGTAGTGTCTTTGTCAGAGCTTGGCGCCGCCGCCGCAAGGTGTGTCGCCCGCGCTTTGGCCAAAGGTGTATATGACGCCAGCTCATGATTGGCGAAATAACCAAGGCTCATTACGACCAGATATTGCGTATGAACAAGCAATTTGTCCATTGGTTGGCGCCTATGGATCGTGATGAACTCATATATATTCTTAATCTTGCAAAATATGCGCGGCAAATTGATAATGGCAGAGGCGTGTTGATTGGCTATGACAACGATACCGTCTACCCCAACCACGAAAACATGCGCTGGTTGGCCAAAAAATTTGATCGGTTCTTTTACATTGACCGGGTTATTGTTGATGGGAAAGCTAGTGGTAAAGGTTATGGAAAAATGCTTTATGTGGACATTGAGAATTATGCCCGCTCCAACGGCTATCCGCGCCTAGTTTGCGAAGTGAATACATTGCCTGACAATCCTGGATCGCACTCATTCCATGAAAAAATGGGCTTTGTTCCTTGTGGGCAACAAGTGGTTAAGCCCGGCATTAAGGCAGTAAGGTATTATGAGAAGAGCCTTTAACCACGCCTCGCGCTTTACGCAGGGTTTTGAGCTTTATTTACGTTCAACCGCAAAAGGCGCTTGCAATTAACAATTAAGTCGGGTTTAACCCGCTTCTATCTTACGGTAGGCGCCGATAGCTCAGCTGGATAGAGCACCAGACTACGAATCTGGGGGTCGGGAGTTCGAATCTTCCTCGGCGCGCCATTTCCATAAATGAAAATGTCTCACCTCGGGCTTTAGCGTTCGAACTTCGTTCGAGGGGGCGCGCCATTCTCACTTCGTTCGAACATCCCCTCGGATTTTTTGAAAAGTTCGGACTTAGTCCTTTGGGGCGCGCCACTTTCCATAAATGAAAATGCCCCGCCTCGGTCTTTTGAGTTCGAACCTCGTTCGAGGGGGCACCCTCTAAAACATCTTGGTTCTTGAAAAACATCTCATACGATATAATAAGTTCATCTCGCACAATCTCTTTTCCATGACCTTTGATGTATTTATATCCAGCCGATGAAACATTAGAAGTAAATCCCAGACGACAGGTCATGGTGACAACCGGACTAGCAATAGCATTACCAACTGGCATGGAAGCACAAATGGTCGGCGGCCAGTGACCCAGCTCGAATGGATGGTGACAGTTGATCTGTCAGGTACCAAGCGTGGTTTTGGCTCTACTGAAGTGTAAGCCATTACCGGTCTAATTTGACAAAAGCTTAAAATTTAAGGTATTCTCAACCTCATACTTTGATCTGGGGGGTGTCTATGACATATCGATCAATCAAGTTTATATGTGTATTTGTCACTGGGCTTATTTTCGCAAGTGCGACGCAAGCAGGTAATTCACCTTATTCTAAAGTACGAGAAGTCACGCCGTCTGGAAAAACCGTTCAGATAATGAGCCTTGGTAAACCGATGGTCAACCGGGTTAGCAATCGTTCAGTTTTTGACATTACGATAAGCATTCATGAAAACCAAGGTGCTCCAAATTATCCGGCTGGTGATGATGATGCTGATGTTGACCTTGGTGCGCTCGACGATGAACAAAATGCCTATGAAGAAATAATACGATTTTTCGCTGATGCAGTATGCGAAGCAACCAACGGTGCACAACATCTTGGTGAAGTGCGGTTATTCAAACGGGGCTTGCATGCTTCAAGCGCCGATATTTTATGGAGCGCAAGTGACTGGCCAGCCGCGCATACAAGTGGTTTTGGTACAAATGGTCTACGCATTTTCTTTGCCGACAACTTTCCTATGACTCCGCAAATAAACGCCTTGCTTCCAGCAAATCATGAAAAAGCAGGGTACACATTGGGTCATGAATGGGGTCATTATGTATTGGGCTTGTTTGACGAATATGAGGGAAAGGATGTCATCGTAGGAGGAGGTAGCCCACGCAAAGGCGATGAAGCCCCACCGTTTCCTTCAATAATGAGCAACCAATGGCCGGCAGCAAATGCTGCAACTGCCGATCGCTTTCGCTATCTTAACTTTTCCCAGAAAGACAACTTTTCCTCAAAAACAGTGCAAGGACGTTTACATGGAGTAAGTGGCTGGGAAACTCTGTTGGCTTCAACCGATACAGATAAGAAATTCGGTAAAACATCGACTGCCGGGTCACTTAACCGAATTCAATATTCCAATCTTGCTGGGCGGGAACCCGCCGCTGCTGCTCCTGGAAACCCGCCAAATTATCGAATTGAACTGCCAGCAGGCCGAAATACTTGCCGCCAGGACTTAAAAATAATCTGGCAGCAAAATGAGCTGGAAATGGTGATCGCGGTTGATACCTCTATAAGCATGCGGTTTGGTGAGTTGGACAATGCGGTTGCAGCCTCCAAAGTGCTGATTGACTTGGTTGAAGAAGGACGTTCAGCCATTGGCTTAACCCATTTTCAGACCAATGTTTTTATCGATCAGGTGGTTACGCCAATTACCAAAGAACCGGGGCCGGGGGTTTCAGTAAGGAATGATTTGAAATTTGCTCTTGATGGATTTGTCGCCGAAGGTTCAACAGCTTTGTTTGACGGGACTCAGCAAGCACTGGATTTACTGAACGACTTTAAAGTCGCTAATGATACTACAGCCACTCGTTTGGTGTTTTTGCTTTCAGACGGTAACGATACCAATTCAAAAACGTCCACCGCCGCATCAGTTCTGGCCAATTACAAAACCTCATTGGTTTCTCTAAACCCTTTTTCTTATGGAACTGATGCACCTGAGGAACTTTTACGACAATTTGCCCAAGAAACCTTTGGTGTGTACCGAATTGCTCCGAAATCACTTGTGGAAATTCAACGTGCTTTTGTGCGAGCGCTTGGTAAGGGCACCTCTTATCAGGTCATCAAATCAACAAAAGTGTTTTCATCTGCGGGAACCGTAGCTGACTTAGCTATGTATATAGATACTACAGTAAGTAGGTTGCAGATGCTGATATCGTTTGATCGAGCTAATGCCAATGATATGTCTTTTTCGGTAACCGGCCCATCAGGTTCGGTGACCGCTGATTTCAATTGCATTTCAGGCAACACTCAAACTATTTGCCATGCTTACCTAGATGACACCGCAACCGTCAATGCCGGTGCTGGAAACTGGAACGTTGCTACTGACAATCAAACCGGTGCCAGTTTTGGTTTGGAAATGGCTGTATTGTCTGTTCCCAAATTTGGAGAAACCTATGATGTGACGGTCGAGACTCTTGGTTCTAATGAACTATCTTACCCCGGCCCGATACCAGTAACTGCCGCTATCACTAAGGGTGGCCGAGCAATCAGTGGGGTTGATGTCGAATTGTTGCATATAACTCCAACCGAATCTGAAATATCTACTGGCTCGGTTGCAATGAATGATCAGGGCATTGACGGTGATGCTACTCCTATGGACGGCATATATACTGTATTAGTGGATTATGATGGTGGTCAGTTTTCTCCGGCATTAGGTGCACATACATTTGAGGTTGCTGTATCAAACCAGCAGAACAAAGCTTTTTTCACTGATGTTGGTAAAAGCCCCAGCCATGATTTACCTTTTTTGGGTGTAAAATACAATCAAAGTAAAGCTGGCTCTATTGGTGAAAATGGTGATGTGTTTTCTCCGACAACATCATTTGTTGGAGAAAATTTTGAACGCAGAGGCTCTGTGCAAGTTTTTTTGCTCGATGGTGATATTGACAACCATAGCAATACAACAGCAGGAGCAACTATATTAGCGGATGATAATTCTGATATTGGTGGTCGGATTGATTTTGCTGGCGATGTTGATGTTTTTCACATTGCAAACCCCGACACCTCACAAAACTTAAGCGTTCGGGTTTTTAATATGGCATTAGGAATGCTGCCGAATTTGGTGGTTACCAAGGCCAGTGATGGTACTGAGTTAGCCAATGGAAACATCTCTACTTTGCAAAGCGAAAATGGGTATTTAGTTGCCAATATTGCGCAAGAGGATTTATCCGGAGGTGTTTTCATTGCAATTAGCCACACAGATGCGAATGCAGAAAAGGGAAATTTTGTAGTTAGCGCCGGCCCGGCAATTTCATCAGACACACCATCTTTGCCACCAATTTTAGTTTCAGCAATTCTGCCCTCTAGCAGATCGGTGCAAACTAATACCACAACCACGTTTTTCATGACCATCTTGAACGGCTCAGATAATCCAGCATTTGATATAGGTGTTGCCTTAAAGGGATCTTTTCCAATAGCTGACTTCACCTATCAGATCACTGATCCAACAACTAATGCAGTACTTGGTACCGCAAATACACCATCTTTGATTGAAGGCAGGTTGGGGCAAACTTATGTAGTGGCATTTCGTCCATTTAACACCATTGCGCCAACGCAGTTAGAATTTGATGCCAGTAGCTTTAACGCCGCCAGCATAACCGCAATTGCCGGTGTAAACACATTGCAATTTCGTGCCTCTGCATCACCGGTTATAGATATGGTCGCATTGGCAGCGACAATCAATAATGATGGATTTGTTGATATTCCCGGCAATACTGGAACCGGGGTGTTTGCCGTGGCCACCACTAATTTGGGAATTGCCGGAGACGTTACGGCACAGGTTAATACTGGTACAAATTCGGTTCCGGTTACTGCGACGATTTGCCAGACAGATGCTTTGGGGGCTTGTTTTGCCGCTCCCAGCGCTGATCTGACTTTTAATGTTGGACTTAATGCGACACCTACATTTGGTATTTTCGTCCAAGGCCAAGCAGAAATTGCCAATGATGCTGCGATCAATAGAGTATTCGTCGAATTCGTTGATAGCGGTGGCGTAATAGTTGGCAGCACAAGTGTTGCCGTCAAGACTGTCGCCTCGCCATAATTTTTCGCTGATTATACCGGAGTTTAATTTGCTACCTGCTAAACTGTATTAGCATTTTGGAGTAGACAGAGGCAGACAATGTGAGATTGATGCAAGAAAATACAACAAAACTATTCGGAGTGATTTTTGTAGCCTGGTCAATATTGAATCTTTTTGGAGAGTTAATTGTTGCTAAAATGGGCTTGGCTTATGATAGCTCAGGCGTGTCATCTGTAATTTGGTGGATAATAAAATCTTTCACATTCCCTGTGTGGATTGGACGAGAATTTATGAATAGCTTCTTTGATTTACCCAAAAGCTATGAGACAGTTTCATCTTATTTTATAGCGATTATTTTAATTTGGTTGACATTTATTGCTGTTAATCGACTGGTTAAAAATAAATGATGCGGTAAGCTGGGCAAGTAAGATTGAAAAGGAATTGATAGAGATTGAAAGCACCAAATAGAATTAAGCTAATAATTGGACTAATTTTAGCTGTTGGTGTTCTTTGGATAGTTTTTAAAGACACATTGTTTAAAAAACTGGTGTATGATGAAATTACTATCACTACAGGCTGTATGATAGAGGTTTGTGTTGGTGATAGTAAAACGGAAACAATCGAAGCTGTTAAAGCGATTCTCGATATAGGGAATACTGAATTATTGTACAAAGTTACAAATATACCCACACATTCCCCTGATGATCTGAACTATGAAAAATTAATGAGTGACGATCTATGGACTTTGTTTGTTCAGAAAAGATTTGGAATTACTAGTGCGTATTATTTATATTTTGATGGAAACAGTGTCTCTAAAATTAAAGTTGTGAAATACGGCTTACTTTATTTTGATTTATAGTTTGGGCTGTTCAACTTAATGGTAAACTTTATCTCAAAATTATTGGAAATAACCTCTACTTCAATTGGAAAACACTCTAAATGATAAGAACATCTGGAACCCGGATTTATCTAAATAACGATAGATCTACTGCACTAGGGGCTTTTACTTATCTTCATATTCGCGAATCATTTGCAAAAATTCATTAGAAAATGAATATGCATCACCGGGCCAACGGGCTGATAGATAATTGCCATCACGTACTGTAAATCCGGGTTTAAGGTTTTTTGCACTGTCTCTAAACATAGGGTTGGGGCCAGAAACAAAATCATCTGCTGAGGCCAAGCTTGCCACCACCTCGTCCTCAACGGTTATATCGGGATAGGTTAAAAAATAATCGCCCATTTTACGTTTAGTTAGCTTATGCGCCAATAATTCTTGGCGGTTTTGCAATGAAGTGGTTTTGCGCCCCGACAACACTGATTTTCCAGTATCTGGATTTATCGATCGGCAAACAGCAACCACGCCATGACAGATCGCACCAATAGGCTTATCGGCGGCAAAAAAACCAACAATTGCCGTTTGTAACGTCTTGCTTTCCAAATAAGGCAGCATGCCTTGGGCATGGCCACCGGGCAGGACTAAGCCAGAATAATTTTCAACTTTAATCGCATCATATTTGATCGGGTTTTGAAAATTATCATCGCTCAACAATTCTTTATAAGCCGCTTGCGCTGCTTTACCGGCAATTAACGATCCTTTGAAAAAGCCCAATCCTTTGCCAGATAACATGATCGGATCAGCACTTCCCACTTTTCCTGTGTCGGTGGCAAAAGCTACTTCAACGCCAGCATCTCGCAATACTTTCCAAGGAATAGCTACTTCACTTGGGTCAAAATCAGTAGTGCTGGTGGCGATCAATACGGTCATAATTTCTTTTCCATCAAAGTTAACGGTACAAGTGTACCATCACTGGTGCTCTCATTCCATGCCTTAACAGTAATATACCCACAAGCACTATAAAGCGGATAGCCTGATGTGGTGGCCGCTAATTCACAAGCTTTGAACCCTTCTGATAGAGCGGATTGCTCACATAATTCAAGGATCAACCGACCAACACCTTTGCGGGCAAAATTTGGATCAGTATACATTGCACGCACTCTTGCCGCCTCATGTTTGGGATTTAGTTTTCGCGGGTTTCTGCCTGCTGTATGATCGCCACCAAATAGCGTTTCACGCCTAGACCAACCGCCACAACCGGCGAGCCGCCCATCGCAAAAAACCATAAAATAGGTCTGGTCGGCAACCAGCCGGCTATCGACACCCATTATCTCATAACTAGCAGCAACTTGCTGTGATGAGAGAAACTGCGGTAAAAACTGTTTCATCGCCCGATGCATTAAATCGCGCAAGGCTGGCAGGTCTTTAACTTCAGCAAGGCGGCTGGTTAATTGCGACAAATTTATTGCTCTTCTACAGGCAAAACAACAGAGGAGGTTTGTTTGGCCGCCATTATTCCATCTATTGTTTGCGCAATTAATGGTACAGGCGGTCGATCTTTATAACCTTGTTCCGCCAGTTTTGCTTGAATTGTTTTGTCGGCGCCGATGATGAAAATCATTGGGTGTGGTACGCCATTAGCAAAATGAAACTTGCCATATTTATCATTACGAAGACCAAAGGCATCAATTACTTCGGATTTACGATCAGAAAGCAAGGTAAAGTCCAGCTCATATTCTTCAGCAAATGCTTTGGTGTGTTTTGGGCTGTCATAACTTAAAACCACCAATGAATACCCTCTGGCATTAATATCAGAAACACCAGAAACCAAATCTTTGACTTGGGTTTTGCAAAACGGACACCATTTCACCGAACGCACAAACGCCAATACCAGACCGTTTTCGCCAACAACACCATCAAAGTTAGTAACCTCGCCAGACAGATCAATACTGGTTAGATCAGAGGGGATCATTGCCCCAACTTCTGGCCCGCGATCAGTAGCAGCCATTTTTGCATCATCAGCAAAACCAACTGAGCTTATGACCAACAATATTATCGATATTAGAATTACACGCATATTAATCTCTCCCAAAAAGTTACGGGATCATGGGTTATTTAACTTGGCCTGCAAAGTGAAACTCGCCCTGTTCACGATGAATTGATGATAACTAAAACTATCTAGCCCGCAATCCTTTTTTCTGCATGCGCCATAGCAGGCTGGCAATCCGGTCTTGGCCAAAAAACGGCTCTTTTTCAAACACCATCAATGGCACGCCCCAATGACCGCCGGTTTCTTGATCTACTTCATTTTGGGTTATCTCGATGTCCAGCTCACTACTTTCATCAGTAATTAGTTTTTCCATTTGCGAGAAATCCAACCCGGCTTCTGCGGCTGCTTCTGACAAAACATTTCCCTGATCCCAATTTTTAACTCCGCCCCAAATTCTTGCACTGGCGGCACTGGCAAAAGCCAATCCTTTTTGCTGTCGTTCGGCAGCAGCTCCCAAACGGGTTAAACGAGTAATAAATGGTTGCTCTTTGGCTACTTCTAAGGTTGAAAAATCCTGAACTATTGGATCAGGGTCTGGCCATTGAATTTCCATGCCCAGACGCTCTGCCTCACGCGGCAGGTCGTGCATAATATACCCCGGCCACATTGGGTTTACTGTTTTGAAAAAATCTTTCACCCGAACCGCCAACGGATAGACCGCCCGAAAATTACACCTTACATCGTACTTTTTGGTAAGCTCTAATAATTGCGGAGCTGCTAAATACGAATATGGCGACCTAAACGACCAAAAAACATCAAATTCCAAAGTCATACTTTACCCTTTAATTCTGAATTACAGCAGCAAAACTGTTAGCATCAGCTCGCGCCCAGTCTGTTCCCAGGCAGGTGTTTTGCGGATCTCCCAGCAAATCACCTTTATCTAGTAAATCATAAACTTCATCGGCTGGCAAAGCCCGTGTTGCACTTACCCGGTGATAGATATGGTGCGGGCGCAATTCAGATGGGTGTGCAAGCCCGGCGGCTCCTACGACCTCGGCCAAGGCACGCACGGTATTTAGGTGGTAAGAATACACCCGCTCAGCCTTGTCGGTTACAACCAATCCTCTTTGTAACAGTTTGTCCTGTGTCGCAATGCCGGTTGGACAATGGTTGGTATGGCAACTAAGCGATTGCACACAACCCAAAGCAAACATAAATCCACGTCCAGAATTACAAAAATCTGCGCCGATCGCCATTGCAGCAGCTAAGCCAAATGCCGAAATAATTTTGCCGCTAGCACCAAGTTTGATCTGATCCTTTAGGCCAGCACCAATTAGAGCATTGCGGGCAAATACCAAACCCGAACGAAGCGGGGTACCGATATGATCCTGAAACTCTACTGGTGCTGCTCCGGTGCCACCTTCGGCACCATCAATGACGATAAAATCCGGCAATATGCCAGTTTCTAACATTGCTTTGACTATGGCTAAAAATTCCCAGCGATGACCAATACACAACTTAAAACCCACAGGCTTACCGCCAGACAATTCGCGTAGTTTCGCAATAAAATGCATTAGTTCAAGCGGTGTAGAAAACGCGGTATGATACGGCGGAGAAACACATGTTTCACCCAAAGGTATTCCTCTGGTTTCAGCAATTTCCTTATTGACCTTTGAGCCAGGCAAAATGCCACCATGTCCGGGTTTTGCTCCTTGGCTTAGTTTTATCTCGATCATTTTTACACAATCTTGTTTGGCATTTTGTGCAAATTTCTCAGGGCTAAAACCTCCCTGATCGTCGCGGCAACCAAAATAACTAGAGCCTATTTCCCAAACCAGATCACCGCCAAGTTTATGGTATGGGCTGATCGCGCCCTCGCCAGTGTCATGGTAAAACCTGCCCTTTGCTGCGCCACGATTAAGCGCGGATATGGCGTTTGAACCAAGCGAGCCAAAACTCATTGCTGATATATTGAACACAGATGAAAGATATGGCTGCTTGCAGTCTTTTCCACCAATTAGCACTCGAAATGTTTCGGGATCATTTTCCACCGCTGCCAAAGACGGGTTTAACCACTCATACTTGGCTTCGTTAAAGTCCACATGGCTACCAAACGGCTCCGAAGCTTGGACGTTTTTAGCACGCCGGTACACTAATGAGCGCTGTTCGCGATTAAATGGCATGCCATCGGTTTCGCCCTCGACAAGGTATTGCTGCATATAAGGGCGCATGAACTCGAACAACCAGCGCATTCGACCCATAACCGGATAATTCCGCCATAAAGCATGRCTGGRTTGTACCAGATCAAAAACHCCGTAAACAGTRATTGCCGCRAAAAATATTGCCGGTGCAAACCAATAAGGRTGAATATTGGCTAGCATCAATGATGAAAACATCAGRGCAACAGCCATAAAAAACAAGAAAAACCGCATGGATTATCTCCTTTGGTAGRTTGATTCGTAATTAAAGCTAGTTTGCGGCAAGAATTGACTCTAAATTACTACCATGAAAACACTTCTGCTTATTCGTCACGCCAAAGCTGCCTCTTATGGCATTGTTCCGGGCGATCATGGYCGYCCATTGTCCGACAAAGGACAACGGCAAACGCAAGCCCTTGGCCAACAAATGCTGATGGCAAAAATTATTCCAGATCTTATATTGGTTTCCAATGCCGCACGAACCATGCAAACKTGYGARGGRYTRCTWRRTGTTTTTGGCTCAATTCCAGTAAGAAGTGACGAGCAATTATATCTGGCAAGTGCCGAAAAAATAGAAAAACAAATATGGCTGGCCAGTGAAGAAGCAGGCACGCTGGCGGTAATTGGTCATAATCCGGGCATAGCCATGGTTGCATGGAATTTATTGCAATCGGGTAGCGGCCACCAGCAACAAGCACAAGCAATATTACAAAGCGTTTTCAAAACCGGGTTTGCCGCGCAATTTGATATGAGCAGCAATAAGCCAAAACTGGTTCATTTGTTTGACCCACGAAATACTAATTAAACGTCTAATTTGCTCTCGATCGCATCCCACATTAATTTCACAGCATCTACGCCAGTAAAACTTTCAAGGGCGCGCACACCTGTTGGCGAAGTGACATTTACTTCGGTCAAATATCCGTCAATCACATCAATTCCGACAAATAACAGCCCACGCTTTTTCAACTCAGGGCCAATGCGCCGGCAAATTTCCAGATCTTGTTTTGATAATGCAATTGCTGCTGCTGTACCACCGACATGCATATTGGAGCGGGTCTCGCCTTTTTGTGGAATACGGTTAAATCCGCCCGCTAATTCCCCGTCAATTAGAATAATACGTTTATCGCCTTTCGCCACCGCAGGAAGAAAGGCTTGCACCATTACCGGCTCTCTAGACATAGCAAAGAACGTTTCCAACAAACTGGAGTAATTACTATCGTCTTGCTTAATTCTGAATACTCCGGCACCGCCATTACCATATAATGGCTTGATAATTATATCCTTGTGCTGCTGGCGAAATGCGGCAATGGCTTTTTCATCACGGCTGATTAAAGTTGGCGGCATCAGATCMGCGAATAATAAAGGAAACARTTTTTCCGGACTGGAGCGTACCCATTTTGGATCATTRACCACCAGCGTTTCACCTTCGAGCAATTCRAGYAAATGAGCCGCGGTTATATATGACATGTCAAACGGCGGGTCTTGGCGCATTAAAACCACATCGGTTTGCTTACCTAGATCCAGCAGTTCTTCTTCACCAATATCAGCATGATCACCTTGTTTGTTACGAACCGTTACTTTACGCGCCCGCGCCAGCACCCGACCTTCAACATAAGACAAATGCTCTGGTTGATAGATATAATTGATATAACCTCTGGCTTGCGCCTCTTCTAACATGGCAAAGCTGCTATCGGTGGCGATGTCTACATCTTGCACCGGATCCATCTGCGTGGCGATTATCAAGTTTCTAGCCATTGTCTCRCTAACTATTGTTGAATATATTAGTTAGTATCAACAGAGCCTAGGTGCAAGTCCGGCAATTATTCAGTGTCATCAATGCCGCCAAGCAATTCTTCTTCGCCAAGTGGTTGCGAGGGTACAATATCCGCGTCTCGTGTTTGCGGAGTAACCATATAGCTGACTACTTTTTTTACATTAGGGGTCAATCTGGCATGAGCAACAATGCGCTCAATTTCACCATTTGAGCGGGCTATACCCAACAAAAACACCACACGGTTTCTTGTTTCAATATTTATCGTTGTCGAGCGGATATACTGGTCGCTAAATATTTTTGCGCGTAATTGTGTACTGATGTAACGATCTTTGGTTCCTGCCCACCAGCCCTTTTTGTTTCGTACTTCGATTTCATTGGCWACTTTAATAACYTTCGGTGCGCTCCAAGCAATGCGTTCGGCATCAAGTCGGTGTTCAGGGCTGCCAACAAATCCGGCCAGCAAAGCAAGGCCATCGGCGACCTCAACGCTAACTCCGTGCATACCACCATGGCGGCGCAATCGAGTGTTTAGGGAAATTGCGGCGCTGGCATCATCGACACTGCGACCAATAGAACGTTCTTTGGAGGTGGCTCCGCTTACTGCGCCAACGACACAAGAGGCGGTTAGGGGGGTGGAAAACAGCAATAAGAGAGTAATGAAGTTACGCATGGATTTTGACCTGAGGGAAACGAATCAGTTGATAAGTAATTTTCCAGTAAAAAGGTTAAGTGATTTACCTGTTTCCCCAAGTATCAGCATCAAATGCGCCAGTAATATGACGAGGCCAGCGCCAAGGCCCCAATAATAATATATCAAACCTTGTTTCAACATGATTAGAAACCGCCCTGCTGGCCAGATATAATTCTGCAGCTCGAACGATACGATTGGCTTGATGCGGGCTTACATCGAAAGCGCTTGCGCCGGTTTTCCTCCATTTTACTTCCACAAATACCAGCCATTTTCCGCGCTTTGCGATCAGATCTATCTCTCCAACAGGCGTTTTATAGCGAATTTCACAAATTCGGTATCCTTGCAATCGCAGCCAGAAAATAGCAATTATTTCACCGAACCTGCCGCTGCGTTCTGCTCGTTTTTTAGAGCTTTTATTCATTGAGATTTGTTTTTTAACTGCAAAGCCCGTTGATACATTTCACGCATTGGTCGACCGCAAATTTGCGCCATTTCGCTTGCCGCTGCTTTGGTGCCGGATCTGGCTATTGCCTCTAACAATCCTGCATCAATTTGTTCCTCGCTTAATACTGAAACTTCATCGGTTGGTGGGCCGATTAAAATCACACATTCACCACGAATTTTCTGCCCCTGCAATTTGGCAATTAAACCCTCAATAGTATCGCGAACAAATGTTTCATGAATTTTGGTTAGCTCTCTGGCCAAAACCGCTGGCCGGTTGGCAAAAACAATTGCCATATCTTCAAGMGATCGCAAMACTCGCCCCGGTGCTTCAAAAAACACCAAACTTGCYGGTGTGTTTTTCAAGTTTTGGAAAAACTTTATYCGGGCAGAACTTTTCGACGGMGTAAATCCGGCAAACAAAAATTTATCRGTTGGCARYCCCGAAGCACTAATTGCAGTTAAAACCGCCGATGGCCCAGGGATCGGTATYASCGGCAGATCAGCGGCAATCACCGCYTGCACCAGCTTAAAYCCVGGGTCGGAAACCAATGGCGTTCCGGCATCACTRATTAAVGCCACAGACTTATTTTCTTGCAATGCCTGTAATATCCTGTCGGTGACTTTGTCGGCATTATGTTCGTGATAAGGGCGCATMGGGGTTTGCAAATTATACCGATCAAGTAAACGCCTTGARTGCCTTGTRTCTTCGGCCAAAATAAAATCGACATTBGCCARCACATCTAATGCCCGCAADGTRATATCACGCAAATTACCAATTGGCGTGGCCACCAGATACAAGCCGGTTGGCATGTTTTGTGACAAATCTGGCTTAAATGGYGTTGAAACGACATCATTTTGACGTTTTTTGCTTTGATTATTTGCTTCTGTCATCGGCTAAGGCTATCCAGTGATATTGTTTTTCTAACTATGGACGCAAAATAGTGTTTGATCCAAGAGTAATAATTTCACTTTGTATAGGYCTGTTGATTTTAGGCGCRTGCGCCACAACTGATGAGCCGASCATTGGGCACGTTCCCTATCAGCCCGCGCCAGTAAGCCAACCTRMTGARAACCRRCAARAACCAGAACAACAAAAGCCGCAAACCATAGTAAAGCCAATATCACGAAGCGGCTTGAACTTRCCRCACATGCAAGRACGTGAAGTGGTTCGTYTGGCRCTRYTATTGCCGTTTACTGCRAAAAACGAAGGGCTTCGCGATCAAGCMAGRTCAATGTTAAATGCCGCGCAATTAGCTGTGTTTGAAATTAAYGACCGCCGTGTRRTATTRATCCCYAARGATACYGGYGGCACCAGATCAGGTGCRGCAGAAGCWGCWMGKTCAGCAATAAATGATGGAGCGCACGTTCTTGTTGGCCCGCTTTTATCACGTGCAGTTGAGGGCGCAGCCAGCCAGTCACGAAGATATAGGGTTCCGTTGATCGGGTTTTCAACCGACAGCAAAATTGCYGGWGACGGTGTGTATTTGTTAAACTTCCTGCCAGAAGTAGAAGTGGCGCGAATCATTGATTTTGCTGCCTCAAAGGAAATATACAATTTTGCCCTATTGCGTGGTGTCGGCGCGTATGGTGGTCGGATCGAACAAGCCGTGCGTTATCAAGCACTTGCTAATGCTGGCGAGCTGACAAATGTCGAAGTGTACTCACGATCACCTAATGAAATGAATGCTCCGGTTGCTAGGTTGGCTCAAACCGATCTACGCAATAAAGCTCTTAAATTATGGAAAAAAGCCGGTGGTATCGGTGATCCAGCGCTTGATCCGGAATTTCTCTTTGAATTACCATATCAAGCGGTGTTAATTCCAGAAAGCGGAATACGCCTACAATCATTAGCTCCATTATTGCCCTATTATGATGTTGATCCACGAGAAGTTAAATTCTTAGGCACAGGTCGATGGTTTGACAAAACTCTTACCCGTGAGCCAGCATTAAACGGCGGTTGGTTTCCTGGGCCGGATCAACAAAGCATTGAAACTTTTAATTCTGCATATAGAAGCGCATATTCGGCAGACCCAGAACGCTTAGCTCCTTTAGCTTATGATGCGATTTTGGTTGCCTCCAGCATAGTTGAAACACAAGTTGATCGGGTGTTGATCCGTGCAGATATATTACAGAACCCGAGCGGCTTTAACGGTGCTACCGGTCTGTTTAGGTTTGATGAGCGCGGGCTGGCTGAACACAAATTGGCTATCTACGAAATGCGCCGTGGACGGTTTGTGGTGATTGATCCAGCAGCAACAGAATTTGAACCTTTGGGGTTTTAATACTCTTGGGTTAAATAGCCGGATCTGCTTTTGCTGGGGAAACCCTTTAGTTTGCAGATAATTGTGTTTTGCGCGTTGACTTCGGCTTTCTCATTTGTATAGTGCCGCGCTCGAACGCTGACAAGTTCAACTTGCCGGGTGAGTCGTGTTGTTTTTTAATAATTCCTTATAGAAGGATCGGAACCCATGTTCGCGGTCATAAAAACCGGTGGCAAGCAATATAAAGTCGCCAAAAATGATGTACTAATCCTGGAACGCCTAGATGGCGAGGAAGGCGAAACCGTATCTTTCGGTGAAGTGTTGATGATGGGCAGTGATGATAATGTCACCATTGGCGAGCCGATGATCGCTGGTGCGCAAGTTACAGCTGAATTGCTGGAAACTCGCAAAGGCAAAAAAATCACCGTTTTCAAAATGAAACGCCGTAAAGGTTATCGCCGAACCAAAGGTCATCGACAATTTGAGAGCGTAGTTCGCATTACCGACATTTTAGCCAAGGGTGAAAAGCCTGCCGCTAAGAAGTCTGTTGCTAAAAAAGCTGCTCCTAAAGTTGAAGCCAAGGCAGAGGCGTCTAAAGCCGAAGCAAAACCTGCTGCGAAGAAACCTGCGGCTAAAAAGCCAGCAGCCAAAGCAGCTACAAAGAAGCCAGCTACCAAGGCAGCGGCAAAACCTGCGGCCAAAAAAACCGCTCCTAAAAAAGCCGCCCCTAAAAAGGCTGCCGCGAAAAAGGAAGACTAAGAGATGGCTAAGAAAAAAGCAGGTGGTTCCACCAGTAATGGTAGAGATAGTGCAGGCCGTCGTCTTGGTGTCAAAAAGTTTGGCGGCCAACACGTGATTCCAGGTAATATTATTATTCGCCAACGCGGCACTAAGGTGTATCCGGGCGACAATGTTGGTATGGGAAAAGATCATACTCTTTATGCGCTTACCGAGGGTCATGTGCTGTTCAACCGTAAAAAACTGAACCGCTCTTACGTTTCAGTGACCCCAACACCAGAAAAATAAGGCGATTGAAATTTCGCCTGCTCAAGGCGAATACAAGTTTCCAAAAGGGAAAGTCGGTTCGCCGCCTTTCTCTTTTTTTATGCCGAATTGGAAACTATCCAAATGTCCTTACAAATCGAAACTTCCCGTTTATTCTTGGCTCCGTTTGATCCTGCCGACATAAACCGTTTTATTGATCTAGCTAATGACCGGCAAATTGCAAAGATGGTTATGAGCCTGCCGCACCCTTACACCAATAAACATGCTCAGAACTGGCTAGCGAAACAAAAATCAGATAATGACAATGCAAATAAGCGCAAAGATCTATATTTGTTTGCCATCAAAGATAATGACATTGGCTTAATAGGCATGATTACTCTTAATCGAGTAAATAGCGGTATTTTCGAGCTTGGTTATTGGATTGGTCGCGATTTTTGGGGTAAAGGCTTTGCCAGCGAAGCTGCAAAGGCTGTATTGCAATGGGCAGAAAGCCAGCTAAGGGTCAAAGCAGTAAGTGCCGGGTATTTTGATGATAACCCGGCTTCGGCACGGGTATTGGAAAAATCAGGGTTTTTACGTACCGGTGTTAAAACTACGAAATATAGCGTAGGTCGTAAAAATACGGCAAAAAGCATTGAGATGATCTGGCTGGGCGAAACGTAAGGAAAATACAATGAGCGATATTAAAACCCAACGACTTGTTTTACGCGACTTTACAATCAGTGATGCGCCGCTCTTGTGTGAATTGATCGCCGTGCCAGAAATCATAAAAATGTTAGAGCAACCGCCATGGCCGTATACTTTGACTGATGCAAAACTGTGGCTACAAGGATTACCGTCACGAGAACAACGCGGGCAAGCCTATTGTTTTGCTATTGAGCTTCCCGGTACTGGGCTTATTGGCGGCATTAGCCTGCAAAAGAAAAACTCTGATGATTTCAATCTGGGGTTTTGGCTCGGCAAAGACTTTTGGGGTAAAGGTTATGCCAGTGAAGCGGCAAAAGGAATTATGCGCTGGGGGCAGGAACAGCTACAATTAACGAAAGTCACCGCCGGTTATTTCGAAGACAACCCGGCATCGGGAAAATTATTATCAAGCCTTGGTTTTGTTGCTACTGGAAAATCATGTTCAATAAATAACCCGTTGCGCGACAAACCAATTGCCTGTCTTGATATGATATGGACGGTGCAATAAGTTTAAGTGTTCTTTTGCACTTCTTTCTTTGCCATAGAGCGCACAACAACTTACAAGTAGATTTATGAAATTTCTTGATCAAGCAAAAATATATATTCAAGCCGGTGCTGGCGGTGCTGGCACGGTATCATTTCGTCGTGAAAARAAYGTTGARCGCGGYGGCCCCGATGGTGGCGATGGYGGCAAAGGCGGTGACGTTTGGATCGARTGTGTCGATGGYTTAAACACCTTGATCGATTATCGTTATARACAACACTTTAARGCAGCAACAGGAACCCATGGCATGGGGCGYAACCGTTCTGGGGCTGCGGGTGACGATGTAATTTTACAAGTCCCCGTCGGCACGCAAGTGCTTGATGAAGACCGCGAAACTTTATTGCTTGACCTTACCACAGCCGGACAACGTGAATGTTTGTTATCTGGCGGCAATGGTGGCTGGGGCAATTCCAAGTTTAAGACATCGGTTAACCAAGCCCCCAGAAAAGCCAATCCGGGAGAGCTAATGAGCGATCGTTGGATCTGGCTACGGCTTAAATTATTTGCAGATGCCGGCCTGCTTGGCCTGCCAAATGCTGGTAAATCCACCCTTTTGGCCAGTGTCTCCGAGGCTAAACCAAAAACCGCCGCCTATCCGTTTACTACTTTGCATCCATCTTTGGGCGTGGTTGATATTGACCAATCCCGGCGTTTTGTATTGGCGGATATTCCCGGTCTAATCGAGGGCGCTGCTGATGGTGCGGGTCTTGGTTCACGGTTCTTAGGGCATGTGGAGCGCACCGGAGTTTTATTGCATCTTGTTGATGGTACCAATGATGACCCAGCCGGTGCTTATAACACTATTCGTAATGAATTAGCAGAATATGGCGGCGGCTTAACCGAGCGACCAGAAATCGTTGCCTTGAACAAAATAGATGCCTTAAGCGATGAAGAAATTGCCGAAAAACAAAGTGAATTAACTGCTGCTTGTAATAGCAAGGTTCGCTTGGTTTCTGGAGTTTCAGGCAAAGGTCTATGGACGTTAATGGGGGAACTGGACGCAGTGATCAAAGCTGGACGTAAGGCTGAGGCGCAAAGAGACGTAGAGCCAGAAATATGGTCTCCTTAACTGCTGTCCAAAGACTAACCGGTGCCAAAAAACTGATCATAAAGATTGGCTCACAATTATTGGTCTCTATCGATAATGATCGCCTGCGAACCAATTGGATGAGAGCATTGGCCAATGATATTGCTAAATTACGCGCCAATGATTGTCAGGTAATATTGGTTAGTTCTGGCGCGGTGGCCTTGGGTCGCCAAAGCATGAAAATTCATGAACGCCCCTTAAAGCTAGAAGAAAAACAAGCTCTGGCGGCCATTGGTCAAATGCAATTAGTACAGGCTTGGGCGCAGGTATTTGAGAGTCTGCAAATAAAAGTCGGACAAGTATTACTAACCATTGATGATACGCAAAACCGCCGCCGCTGGCTTAATTCCAGCTCAACCCTAAACAATTTGCTGCAAATGGGCGTACTGCCATTGATCAATGAAAATGACAGCGTGGCCAGTGATGAAATTCGCTTTGGTGATAATGATCAATTAGCGGGTCGAGCCGCACAAATGGTTGGTGCAGACCTGTTGATTTTATTATCTGATATTGATGGGCTTTATTCACAAGACCCTAGCACATCACAAAATGCCCAGCACATGCCTAGCGTCGATAAGATCACCAAAGAAATAGAGCAAATGGGCACGAATAGCCGCCATGGATTAGGCAGTGGCGGCATGAAAACCAAAATCCTCGCTGCAAAAATTGCTGGAGCCGCCGGTTGCGCGACCATTATTGCTGATGGTCGTAATAATGCGCCAATATCAACATTATTGGCCGGGGCAAAATGCACTTTGTTTTTACCGCAGATTAAGCCGGCACAAGCGCGTAAAAACTGGATCGCCGGAACCGTACAGCCAAAAGGAAAATTGATAATTGATGATGGAGCAGTAAAGGCTTTAACCGATGGCGCATCATTATTGGCGGCAGGAACGGTTGATTTATCTGGCCAGTTTGAACGTGGTGAAGTCGTTAGCATTTGTTGCATGAAAAACCGCGAAATTGCCCGTGGGCTAACCGCATATTCATTCAGCGAAATAAACCAGATCAAGGGCTTGCGCTCGGATCAAATAACCGCTGTTTTGGGCTATGAGCCACGAAAGGCCGTGGTGCATCGTGATAATTTGGTGCTGCTGTAGAAATGATCGCTACTAAAATGCAAGATGAAATGCAAAAAATGGGCGAATTGGCCAGAGCCGCCAGCCAGCAATTACGGCTTGCTTCGGCCAAGCAACGCTCATCAGCTATTTCTCTGGCCGCGACACAAATAGCTTTGAGCAAAGACAAAATTATTGCCGCCAACCGACTTGATATAAATAAAGCACAAAAAAACCAATTATCACCGGCTTTTATCGATCGTTTATTACTTGATGAGCAACGCATAGATACCATCGTTGATACTTTGCACAATATCTCCGCACAGCCAGACCCTTTAGGAAAAACTCTGGAAAGCTGGAGCCAACCCAATGGTTTGCAGTTTCGTAAAGTCGCCGTGCCTCTAGGGGTGATCGGCATTATTTATGAAAGTCGGCCTAATGTTACTGCTGATGCGGCAGCGCTTTGTTTGAGGTCTGGCAATGCGGTTATTTTACGTGGCGGCTCTGATGCTTTGCAAACATCGTTGGCAATATTTGATTGCCTTAAAGCTGGAATTATTGCTGCAAACTTACCGCCGGCCAGCGTACAAATGATTACCCACAATGATCGCGCGGCGGTTGGTTGTTTATTGAGTGGACTACAAGGAAATCTTGATTTGGTGATCCCAAGAGGCGGAAAATCATTAGTGGCAAGAGTGCAACAAGATGCAAGAGTACCAGTGCTTAGCCATCTTGAGGGCATTTGCCATGTCTATGTKCAYSMRSMRGCCRAYSYYMAAATGGCCRKMMARMTWGTWCTRAAYTCAAAAATGCGCCGGGTCGGTATTTGCGGAGCTGCCGAGTGCCTGTTAATTGACCACGATTGCGCCAAAGATATTTTACCAATGATTGTTGCTACACTTGCGGCGGCGGGCTGTGAGTTGCGCGGTGACAAAGCTGCACAAAAAATTGATAATAGAATAATTGCCGCCAAAGAAAGTGATTGGGGTAAAGAGTTTTTGGCACCGATAATGGCGGTTCGTGTAGTGAAAAATATTGAAGCAGCGATACAGCACATCAACAAATATGGCTCTGGACATACGGATAGTATTGTAACCAACAGCTCACGTATTGCCGCTTTGTTTCAAAGCCGCGTCGATAGCGCGATAGTCTTACATAATGCTTCGACGCAATTTGCTGATGGTGGTGAATTTGGCTTCGGTGCCGAAATAGGCATTGCCACCGGCAAACTTCACGCCCGTGGGCCGGTAGGAGCCGCACAATTAACCAGCTATAATTATCAGGTGGACGGTAGTGGCCAGCAAAGAGATTAAACGCTTAAACCCCTCTAGCAGGGCAATGTTGGAGCCGTTGGTCAACCGCATGAAAATTGGTTTGTTTGGCGGTAGTTTTAATCCAGCGCATATCGGCCATTTACATTTAGCGCAAACCGCAAAAAAGCGTTTAGGCCTGCACAAAGTGCTATGGTTGGTCTCGCCGGGAARTCCACTAAAATCGCCAAAGTCATGGGAGAATTACCCCGAGCGTCTGCAAAGCGCAAAAGACATAGCCGAAGTATCGCCTGCACAAATAGTTTGTGAGAGCGAAAAAATGTTTGCCACTAGGTACACGATTGATACCATCACAGGCTTTAAGGAAAGATGGCCAAATGTTGATTTTGTTTGGCTAATCGGTGCTGATAATTTGCGAAATTTTCATCTTTGGCGCGACTGGCAGCAAATTGTAAAAACTCTACCAATTGCAGTTATCGCCCGCGCTGATGACCCAATTCGCGCCAGATTATCACCGTTTGCCAAGCAGTTTGCTAAATATCGTATGCCGGAAGCTGCGGCTAAAACTCTCGTAAGACAAAAATCACCAGCATGGGTATATCTATCTGCACCATATTGTCCGGTTTCTTCAACTGCAACTCGTCAAAATTGAATCAAAAACCGGTTCCCACCACGCACGTCATCACACGGCTTGTCCGGGTGATCCAGTCTTCTTAATTGCGATTCTTTAAGCCCCCTCAACCCAGCCTTCTCTGTGGACTCACGATTGAAGTGCAACGGTTTTGAGTTTTGTATATACTTCATTTGGAGTTTGATAGTCCAAACATTGTCTTGGTGTGTTGTTATAAGCATTGATGATCTCCTTTAAGCTTTGTTTTGTGAGTTTCGTTGTGTCTGTTTTTCGGGGTAAATACCGCCTAAGACGCCCGATGGCATTCTCTACGCTGCCCTTTTCCCACGGACATCGTGGTTTGCAGAAGTAGGTTTGCATATTGTGTTCCTCAATCAAACGATAGTGTTGCCAGAACTCTGTACCATTATCGAAAGTTGCAGAGCGACGTAGATCGAGCGGAATATGTGCAAAGCGTTTGACAAGCGTCTGGGCTATATCAGCAGATTTAAGCCCGGTTTGTTTACTGGCCATGATATAACGTGATTGGCGTTCACAGCTCATCAAAAGGCTTTGGCGGGGCTTTGAGAATTGCATCATATCAATCTCCCAATGACCTGCTTGCTTGCGGGTGTTGGCCGGTTCAGGGCGCTCGCAAACGGCGGTATACTGCAAAAACTGCCCACAAACTCGCTGACCTGCTCCGCGCATCTTGCCGCGCCTGGACTTCTTTCTAGGGAGCAGCCTAAACAGATAATCCTTCTGGGCACGACGATAATAAATATACCGGTATATTGACTCGTGACTGATTATCCGCACACCGTGATCACGCGCCAGCCGACCAGAAATTTGTTCCGGTGACCAACCCATCGCAAGGTGGTTTCTGACAAAGGTCTGTAGTTCTGGCTGGCGCACCAGTTTGAAGCGGGACTTATCCATCACCCTGCGTAACCGGGTCAATCTGTGGGCACGCACAGGGCAATATCCGCCGGCCCATTGCTTGCGCACATGACTATTACGCACGATCTCTCGGCTGATCGTACTGGCAGCACGATACAAACGCCGGCCAATCGCACGTATCGACAAACCTTGCCGATTGAAATGATAAATCTCTAAACGCTCATTCTGGCTGAGCTGACCATATATATATCCCATCGCAATAACACCTTAGCAGTGTTGCACTTCAATCGTGAGTCCACAGCCGGTAACATTCCTCCAGCGGTTCTGCCCATAGCAGCACCAGCGGCAGAAACCGTATAAAAAGTTGATATCTTCGCATCGGCAAGGCATGCATTCATGTCGGGAACACGTCCATTGTGCTGTGTGATACTATCAAGGTAAGGGTTTCTCTTAAAAAACCCTTTACCAAAAATATTGTAACCCATGAAATATCCATAATCGAAATTATCAATTGCGTTACTATATTCGGTATTACCTTGAAAATTGCCATCCCTACGCCATCGAGGTGCATTTTCTTCTAGCCATGCCTGCATTTGAGCAAGTGCATCAAAAGTTGGTCTTCTACTGGCCGTTAAGGTGCAACCACTAAAATCACATATAAACGACGCATTATTTCTTGGGCAAACTCTTACGTCTGTTCTGGCCAACACTCTTCCAGTTCTTTGATTTGTTGCGGTGAATCGCATCCAGAAACAATTGTCACGGCTCAACCCCGTTGGATCAGTGAAGTTAATCGGATCACCGCCTACGTATGCGTACATATTCATGCCGTCACCATAGCCGATGGGATCAGTTTGTAGGAACCGTCCGATATATGGATCATATGCGCGTGCTTTATAGTGATAAACTTCTGCCTCTTTTAGCCACATCTGGCCAGTATAACCAAACCTACCGATATTACCAACTGCTGGCACGCCATACTCGTTATACTTATTAATG
>NVWT02000020.1 GCA_002733735.2 Robiginitomaculum sp.
CCGACCATGGAAGAGGGCAAGCTTTCCAAATGGTTGGTTAAAGTGGGCGATATTGTCCAGCGCGGCAACGTGTTGGCCGATGGTCCGTCAACGGATATGGGCGAACTGGCCCTGGGGCGTAACGTTCTCGTGGCCTTCATGCCGTGGAATGGTTATAACTTCGAAGATAGTATCCTGATTTCCGAGCGGATCGTGAAAGACGATGTCTTTACCTCGATCCATATTGAGGAACTTCAGGTCATGGCTCGGGATACCAAGCTTGGACCGGAAGATATCACACGTGATATTCCAAACGTCGGTGAAGAAGGCCTGAAAAACCTTGATGAAGCCGGGATCGTCTACATCGGTGCTGAAGTGCATCCGGGTGACATTCTGGTGGGTAAGATCACACCAAAAGGCGAAAGCCCCATGACTCCGGAAGAAAAACTTCTGCGGGCCATCTTTGGGGAGAAAGCCGCGGACGTGCGTGATACCTCCATGCGTCTGTCACCGGGTGTTGCCGGTACCGTTGTTGAAGTGCGGGTCTTTAACCGTCACGGCATCGACAAGGACGAACGGTCCATTGCCATTGAGCGGGAAGAAATTGAACGTCTCAGCAAAGACCGTGAAGACGAGCAGGCTATTCTGGACCGCAGCATTTACACCCGTCTACAGCCTCTGCTGCTGGACAATGTGGTTGCCAAGGGCCCTAATGATGTGACTAAGGGTGAAACCATCACTCTTGACCTTCTGGGCGACGTTGCTAAGGGACTGTGGTGGCAGATTGCCGTTGAAGACGAAGAATTCAAGGAGGCCGAAACTTCCGGTGGTTACGCCAAGCAAATGTCGGCAGAATACCAAAAAAAGCAAGCTGAATTGGTGGCTAAACATATTGCCAAACAGGATATTGTTATCACCACCGCCTTGATTCCGGGACGGGACGCACCAAAGCTGGTTGACGAAGCTATGGTAAAGTCGATGAGCGATGGTTCTGTAATTATTGACATGGCGGCTGAACGCGGTGGCAATTGCACTTTAACCAAACCCGGGGAAGTAATAGTTGTTCACGGTGTTACCATCGCTGGATTTACTAATTTACCCTCCCGTTTGGCCGCAGACACATCGGCGCTTTATGGTCGTAACCTTGCGGCGCTATTACCCTTGTTAACCGGTGAAAGCGGTAATTATTCTCCGAATTGGGAAGATGAAATTGTAATTGGTGCCAATTTGACTAAGGGCGGAAAAATAACCAATGAGGCTTTCGTCAAAAAGCCTCCAGCTAAAAAATCGACTCCGAAAAAAGATGCTCCGAAGAAATCGGCTACAAAGAAAACCGTAACCAAAAAAGCGCCGATCAAAAAGGCAGCACCAAAAAAATCAATTGCCAAGAAAAAGAAACCTACGCCTAAAAAACCCGTTGCTAAAAAACCAGCAACCAAACGAACAGTAGCAAAGAAAAAAGGAAGCTAATTATGGAAGCAGTAGACCCATTTGTATTGCGGTTAGCAATTTTTGTGATGGCCTGTTTTGTTGGCTATTTTGTGGTGTGGAGTGTAACACCGGCTTTGCACACCCCGTTAATGGCGGTTACCAACGCTATTTCATCAGTAATTATTGTTGGTGCTTTGGTCGCGGCGGCAACTGTAGTTTTTCCTGGCTCTGATGCCGCTACTGAAGCCGCAGCCGGACAAACACGAATATTTGGCCTGATCGCCACTGTGTTGGCAGCAGTAAATATATTTGGCGGCTTTCTCGTCACTCAGCGAATGTTAGCTATGTATAAGAAAAAGGAACGCTAACCACCGAAAAACCTAATTGCTTATTATTTTTTCCATGACCAAGACACGAAAGTAACGCTTATGAGTCCCACATTTTCATCACTGGCCTATCTGGTTTCCGGCGTGCTGTTTATTCTGGCTCTTCGTGGTTTATCTTCACCGGCTAGTGCGCGGCAAGGTAATTTGTTTGGTATGATAGGCATGTTTATTGCCATTGTTACCAGCCTGTTATCAATCCAAGGCGGTAATGCTTTTATCGGCATTCTAATTGCATTGGTAATTGGCGGCTCAATCGGCGCCGTAATTGCCAGGCGCATTGCCATGACTGATATGCCGCAATTGGTGGCGGGGTTCCACTCGCTGGTTGGTATGGCTGCAGTTTTGGTAGCGGCAGCAGCTTTGTATTCACCGGATGCTTTTGGTATTGCCGGACGTGATGGTTCTATGCACATGCAAAGCCTGATTGAATTATCATTAGGGGTGTTTATCGGAGCAATTACTTTTTCCGGGTCGGTTATTGCCTTTGCGAAGCTAAACGGAAACATGTCCGGTAAGCCTATTTTACTACCATTTAGACACTTTATAAATCTTGGTTTACTGTTAGTGGCGGTGGTTTTAATCGCTTTGCTGATCGGTACTCATGGCACTGGCTCGCAAGCGCAAACGCTTTTCTGGATGTTGACAGTGGTGGCTCTGGTTTTTGGGTTKYWSCTRATYATKSCYATYGGCGGMGCCGACATGCCGGTCGTGGTTTCSATGCTAAACTCTTATTCCGGATGGGCGGCGGCGGCACTTGGTTTTACTTTGGAAAACAACGCTCTGATCATAACCGGCGCATTAGTTGGCTCGTCCGGTGCTATCCTTTCTTATATTATGTGCAAAGCAATGAACCGTAGCTTTATTTCAGTAATAGCCGGTGGCTTTGGCGAAGTGGCGGCAGCTACAGATGATGATGGTATTGAGCGCAATGTAAAACTTGGCGCGGCTGATGATGCCGCATTTATCATGAAAAATGCCGGCAAAGTAATTATAGTGCCGGGTTATGGCATGGCTGTTGCTCAGGCTCAACACGCGCTAAGGGAAATGGCTGATCTGCTAAAAGCCGAAGGTGTAGAGGTTAAGTATGCGATTCACCCGGTTGCCGGAAGAATGCCCGGGCACATGAATGTATTGTTGGCCGAGGCTAATGTTCCCTATGACGAGGTGTTTGAACTTGAAGACATTAATTCAGAATTTTCCGGTGCCGATGTAGCGTTTGTAATTGGTGCCAATGATGTGACCAATCCGGCTGCCGAAGAAGACCCAACTTCGCCAATTTATGGCATGCCGGTATTGCAGGTGTGGAATGCTGGCACGGTATTTTTCATCAAACGTTCTTTGTCATCAGGTTATGCCGGTATCGACAACACATTGTTTTATCGTGACAACACCATGATGTTATTATCCGATGCCAAAAAAATGGTCGAAAGTATCAATAAGGCTTTGGGTTAATCACTTATCAAGAAACGCCCTCAAAGCGTGCAGTTTATAGCCTGCTTGCATTCCGGAAGCGATAATTTGATCAGCAGATAAATTGCCTGCCTGACTTAATGCCCATAGATTAGCAGACCTAGTGCCGGTTTTACAAAATGCGTAAACCTTGGACTTTGATTGTTCCTGCGCCAGTTTAGCCGCCGCTATTTTTTGCGGAGTAACACCATCACGCGGTGATATAGGAATTGATACATATTTCATGCCAGCAGCAATGGCAGCCGCTTCTATATCTGTTCCTTTTGGTTGCCCCCAGCTTTCACCATCGGGCCGATTGCAAATAATGGTGTCAAAGCCAGCATCAGCCAGTGCTTGAATTTGGCCGACTTGAACTTGCGGACCGACTGAGAATTTTTCAGATAATGCGTGAATTTTCATTTCTWTACCTTGTAATTTAGCTCTTTTTAGAAAACTGGTTAAGCGGTAATTTTAAGTATTGAATACCGTTATCTGCCGCCGGCGGTAAACTGCCACCACGTAGATTGATTTGTAAAGACGGCAATATCAATCGCGGCATCGATAAGCCTTTATCTCGCTGATTACGAAAAGCAACATAATCAGCCTCAGTTGGATATTGTAGCAAATGAATATTATGCCGTTTTTGTTCGCCAACGGTAGTTTTCCAGACAAATTCATCTCTGCCCGGAGCTTTATAGTCATGACACAGGTAAATTTCTGTTTCTTCAGGCAGACTTAACAGTTTTTGTATTGAGGAAAACAGTGTTGCCGCATCTCCACCGGGAAAGTCTGCTCTGGCACTGCCATAATCCGGCATAAACAAGGTATCGCCAATGAACACGGTATTTTCAACATAATAACTTATGCAAGCTGGCGTGTGACCGGGGGTTGCCAATACCTTAATGGTTAAATCACCCAAAGGTATTTCATCACCATCAGCAAACAAACGATCAAATTGCGAGCCATCTACGGCAAATTCAGGTTCAAAATCGAACACCGGAGCAAAAGTAGATTGCACTGTGGTAATTCCAGCCCCTATACCGGTCTTTGCACTGGTATGTTCAACCAAATAATGCGCCGCACTTAAATGATCGGCATGAGCGTGGGTTTCCAGTACCCATTGAAAGTCCAAGCCCTTGTCTTTGCCATATTGCAAAATTTCATCGGCATGTTTCGTTGAAATAGTTCCCGAGGCAGGATCAAAGTCCAGCACCGGGTCAATTATTGCTGCGGCAGAAGTTTTTGGATCATAAATTACATATTGTGCAGTAAAAGTTACTGTATCGAAAAAAGCTTTTACCTTGATGCTTGGCTCTGTATCGGTCATAAATCAGCTWCCTTTRTTTTATCAGGGTTATTTTAATAATTACCCTATAATGATTCCKTCTAACTTACCATATATGAGCGAATGCTAATATGCGCAATACTGCACTACAAGATATTGAACAAAATGTTGATCAGGCATCGGCATTGTTACAAGCAATGAGCAACCCAAAACGGTTRYTGGTATTATGYATATTGGCCGAAGRYGARCAATCMGTTGGYGCAYTGGCMAAGCAGGTRGRTCTYAGYCAATCRGCATTGTCACAACATCTGGCKCGKTTRCGTGATGACGGTTTTGTYTCMACAAGRCGTGAAGCGCARACWGTTTATTATTCMGTSTCYGGAACAGAGGTAAARGCYGTTTTAGGCGCRTTACAYGGGATATATTGCGCCCCGAAATAATGAAGTTGTTTTATACAAGTTCCAGCACAATATTCATGTGGGCTTGTAAAACCTGCTTATAACCACAAGACTTTGCCAGCTCAATACAATCAACATTCCAATCCGGATTGCGCTCAATGATCAGTAATTTCGGCAAATCGGCTTTGTTTGTAGTTTCAAAAAACACCGGCAAAACTTGATCCTCAGCACCTTCAATATCAATTTTCATTGCATCGGCACCTAACATATCGTGGGTTGACAATATTTCTACCAAGCTAAATGTTTGCACTTCAAATATCTCGTCTGGCTTATCACCGGAGCGTAAAGAAAACCCCGATGCTCCGCGATTACTGGTTGAAATAGACATCTTCGCCATGCCTTTTTTGTCAGCAACAGCACAATCAACATGGGTGATATTACAATTAGGGTTTACCGCCAAATTAAACTTCAGACGCTGTTTAATTATCGGTTGCGGTTCAATAGCCAGCACTCTTGCTTGCTTGCCGGCGTTGGCCGCAACAAATAAAGAATAAAGGCCAACATTAGCTCCAACATCTATAAACCTGAAATCCTCGTGCAACCTTTCCAATAAAATTTGCCGCTCTTGGACATCAAAATTTACCCGCGAAAGTAAGGCGCGCTTTTCACATAGATTATCACCGGGGTATAATCGGAACCTCACCCCCCAAAACTCAACATCTAACGGGTCATTAAAACCATTAAGCAACAATTTACGGCACGAGGTGCCAAACAGACTCTTTGGGTTTTTATTGCTTTGCTTGATAGCAAAGTTTTGGATCGGGTTAGGGGCATGCACCCCCCATTCTGGTTTTGTTGTAGTGTTCATTTTTTATCCGTAATTTAGTTTTGTTATTACAACACCAAATGACCATTGGCGGCAAATGACAAATTAAATGCTGCTGCACATTGTTTTGAAGTTAAAACTTCTTCTGGCTTACCAATGGCTGTAACTTGCCCATTGTCGAGCAAAATTAAATTAGTTGCGAACCTGGCGGCCAATGGCAAATCATGCATAACGCAAAGCACTATTTTACCTCTGTCGCCCTCAGTGGCTAATATTTTCATCATTGATAATTGTTGCGCCGGATCCAATGCTGCCGTTGGCTCGTCAACTAAWAATAAATCAGCTTGCACCGCCAACGCACGCGCCAATAAAACCCTTGCCCGCTCGCCGCCAGAAAGTTTATCCATTGGTCTTTTGGCAAATTGCAAAACATTACAGTCCGCCATGGCTTGTGCAATTATACTTTTTGTTTGCTGCGGAGTTTCACGAATATTTGTTCGTGCCAAGGCTACCAGATTTTCAACCAATAACGGCCAATGTACTTTTGGATTTTGCGCTAGATAGCTAATTATATTTGCCCGATCATTTGGCTTCATTGCCAGCAGATCATTTTGACCGAACAAAACTTGACCTTTCGTTGCCGGTAATAATCCGGCAATTACCCGAAGCAGGCTGGTTTTACCGCAACCATTAGCACCAATAATTATATTTAATCCCGGATCAACCAAAAGATTGATATTATTCAAAACCTTAAACGAGCCAAAACCAACAGATAGATCAATGACCTTCAAAATGCTCATAGCTGCTCCTTTTGGGTTTTCCAAACCAAAAACAAGAACAATGGCGCACCAAGCAAAGCCGTTACCACCCCCAGATAAAGCGGAGTTCCGGGGCCACTAAGCGCGCGCGAAACCATGTCAGCAAACAATAATAAAATTCCGCCGACCAAAGCCGATGGAAGTAATGTTCGTGATGGTAAAAACTTAACAAACGGCCTTACCAGATGCGGTGCGGCCAAGCCTACAAAACCAACGGCTCCGGCACTGGCAACCCCAACTCCAACACATAACATAGAGCCAATTACCACCCATTTGCCGGTRCTGGAAACTGAACGACCGGCACTGGCCGCTGTGTCCTCGCCAAGACTTAGTAAATCAAGTCCAGATCCAGCRCGGGATARCAACAACACCCCAAACAAGATCAAAGGCGCGGCCAACATCACATCAAACAATGAACGATCGGCAACCGACCCCATCAGCCAATAGGCAATTTCTGAAAGCGCCCACGGATTTGGTGATAAGTTCATCAATAATGCCGTGGCAGATGTCGCCATCGCCGACATGGCAACTCCACCAAGTATCAAGCCAGTAGCCGAGGCTCTAGCAAATGCCAGCAACAGCAAAAATAACGCCGCCAATCCAGCGCCCAACATTGCACCGGCAAACAGCATCCACGGCAGAACACTAACCAAGCCTGTATAAATCACAAAGGCGGCAAACAAGCTGGCCATTGAAGAAATACCAACTACTGCCGGATCAGCCAGCGGATTGCGCAATAAGCCTTGTAGGGCAGCACCACTAGCTCCTAAGCCAGCTCCGACTAATATTGCCAACAAGGAACGTGGCAGACGAATTTGCCAAATAATGATCTGGTTTATCTCATCACCGCGCCCCACAAGCCCGGCAAACAAATCAGTAATGGGTATTTCTTGCGCCCCTAAAGACAAAGAAAGCAAAAGCAATACTGCCATCACAAATATCAATACAGCGATTAAGCGCATCATGGCCATTGATCCAGTGCAGCGGCTATTTGTTCTGCGGCTGTAATTAGTAACGGCCCACCACAAACCCACAAACCACCGGAGATATGTTTTTGCGGTACTTTTTGTTGTAAGCCTTTCAAGATCGAATGATTGGCTCTAAATTGTAAAACACTGGGACTGCCATCACGAAAAAAACTGCTAACTATTAGATCCGGTTGTTGCGTGGCCAGTAATTCTAGCGGCACTCGCCCCCAATTTTCAATTCCCAACTCTGTGGCAAAGTTTCTTGCACCGGCTGCTATAATTGCCGCATCAATAAAAGTGCCAGAGCCGGCGGTTCCAAGTGTCGGGGTAAGGTATAATACTTTGGGCTGCTCGCGGCGGTTCTGCTTGCGGAATTTTAAGTTTTGCAATCTGGTTTGTTGCGCCAATATTATCACCTTGGCTTGATCTTGTTTATTTAGAAAGTTCCCCAATTTTACCAAATTATCCTCAATCGCGGCAAAGTCATTTGCTGGTGCTAATTGCAGAGCCTTACTGCCGCGCTGTTTAGCCAAGCTAGTTGCGGCAATATTATCACCAGCACCTAAAATAATTTTAGCCGGCGATAATGACAACAAAAGCTCTTGGCTCGACCATGCATTGGATAAAGACCTTACGGCATCAGGGGCATGGGATAATTTGCTACTTGCCTGCCATGACAAAGCTTTGATTTGCGCAGGTTCAACCAATGCCAGCACATAAGCATCCGCACAAAGTGATGTTGAAACCACCTCGTCTTGCGCCAATGTCATTATCGGCCAAAAAAGGCCAATAATGACAATCGAGCAGGCTCTAAAACTGTGCTGCCAAGCCGCCATATAACGCCCTTCCTTGCGAGGCATAGCCGAATACTTCTTGGTAGTTTGCATTACCAAGGTTCTCACCACGCAAATAAATCGAGAAATTATCACCAATTTTCCGAGAAGCCTTAGCCCGAAGCAAAGTATATGCGGCTAATGTCACTGGTTGGAAACYGCCAAAATCAGTATCRCSCATRCTRCCATTRTGATCGACACCAAGRCTAAGCTGCCAGTTTTCRCTTGSATCGCGCCARAAYACYGACARGCTGGCTAARAAMTCYGGYCTTCGTATTTCAGGRATATTGTTYTCTTYKGCYGAYARRAAACTCATACTRCCGCTGGCAAASAKWCYRYYKGTTAACTGTAATTCWCCRGAYARTTCAACACCTTGTCTTGTGCTRGCARATGYWCGGTTRCGAGCRGTTGCYGGRAACACCCCAAARTCRGTRTAAATTTCGTTATTAAGYTCYGCKGTAAACAAGGTGATYGARGCMGTYCCTTTGGYAAARYTTTGCTGCCAMCCAAGCTCATAYCCKGTTGATGTTTCTGCTTGTAAATTTGGGTTACCAACAAAAAATGCCGGGAAAAATCCGTATAATTCAAAAAACCCCGGGTTTTTAATTCCCTGTCCAGCACTGCCATGCAATTTGCCATTAACTTGCTCGAAATTCCATGCAAAACCGGCTCGTAATGCATTTGTGTCGTCAAACAAATCATTAAACTCATGACGTGCAGAAAGCGAAACCGTCAACGGCCCACTATTAGCCAAATAATCACCAGCAAGGGCATAAGAATTTGCCTGTTGTTGCTGGTTTTGCAAAGCACCGGCACCGGCAAAGTTCTGGTAAGTTTCAAAACGACCCTCGAGAACTCCGGTTAAACGGTGCGAAACCTTACCATTTTCCCAAACAGCGCTGGTTTGCCCGCCCAATCGCGTGCGCTGGCCATTCGATGTTGAATTGCCGGAAATTGTGCGGCTACTCAAAGAAGATACATATATCTCGTTAAGCCATCGCCCTTCAAAACTTATCCCTTTAATGGCCAACCGCGCCATTGTTAGATCATTATCGATCTGGCTATCTGTGTCATTTAACCGACCATCAAAATCTGTATCAGAATCAAATTCGGATTTTGAATTTTGAGTTCTAGCGCGAAATTGAGCCGTCCAGTTTTGATTTAACGGTAAATTCAGCCCGCCAAAAACCTGTCTTTGATTAAATCCGTCACGCTCACCTAAATTACCTGAAACGTCATAACCTGCCGTTTGTAGACCAGAAGCTTGCAACCATATTTTACGCTCGTCTTTTACGCTAGACACATAAACTGACCCCGAATAGCTGTTCAACGAGCCGGCTTCAACTTTGGCCTTTAACTGATCACCTTGCCCCATTGGTTCGGTTAAAATATTGATCACTCCGCCAATCGCATCAGTTCCCCAAAGCGCTGATTGCTCGCCACGTAATACCTCAATTTTTGTAATACCGGCACTAATCGCCGAAGAAAAACCAAAACTACCAGAAAACGGATCACTAGCCTCCATGCCATCAATAAACACCAGCACCTGATTGGCTTCTGATCCCCTTAGGCGTATTTGTGTCAACGCACCTGCTGGCCCGGAGCGGTTCACCGCTAATGAGGGAACCCGGCGCAAAGCATCGGCAACAAATTCATCACCTCTGGCCAGAAGTTCTTCTTCAGCAATTATGGTCACAGTAGAGGTAATTTGGGAAACAGGAATTGGTATTCTTGAACCAATAACTACAATTGGATCTTCTAATTCTTCTATTTCATTGGCAAAAACAAGTGTTGAAAATAGACTTGCCGGTATAATGGCAAGGCTTAAAAAGTTAAATTTCATCGTCAGACTCCATGACAAAAAGTGGCGAAGAAAAACATTCTTCACCAACACCAAAAGATTTCGTCACGAACGGTAATTCACCCGCGCCTTGCTGATCTGACCCCGGATCATAGGCGGACGAGTGTCGGCAGGTCTTCCGACTCACGGATCAAAGCTATTAACACCCCTTCCCGATGCATAAGCATCAGTGGTAATGGCATCACAGCTRACCGCTTACGGCTGCGGGCACAGTTGCGGAATTGAARAATATCTCACCGCATTCCCTGTTGTCATGTTGCGGGCGAACCCAACAACAAACCGACTTCAACTTGATATGGCTTGTCGTTGTGCCGGTCAAGGCTCTTGCGAAAAGCTTTTCTAAAATTTATGGWTYWKCAGWKMGSWYYKKWWWKMKMTMACTWYGCYRSSKYMASSMRAKMARWAATRWMTKCGGYSYWGTYACYRMATAWCGCCRMMACAKKYKMSKYGGMTYWSTMRSTAAWCGRTGWAMCCATTCMARAYKKMTWTTYTGCATCCATTTGGGCGCTCTGGAGACTTTACCGGCTAGAAAATCAAGACTAGCACCWACGCAAAGCCCAAYACCTTGRCAGTCACCRCGACGTAAAGCTGCTTTGGCGACCATTTCTTGTTGCGGAGAACCGACACARATRAASGTAAATCTGGACGGGTTRTTGGCAATAAAATCAGCRCAYTGCTGCACYGCACCAAGGTTTTTACGCAAACCCATTGGCGGCTCATRCCAACGCACATCGGTTAAGCCATAACGGGCAGTTACCGCATCAATAACAGACGCACTTGCACCAATAACCGTTATGGTTTCATCTGGATTTATGCTGTTTTCAAATAAATATTCAGTAAGATCAGAGCCGGGAGTTACGTCCAGGTTTTCACCAGAAAGCTTGGCAATTAGTTCCAGTATTCTTGAATCACAAACTGTAAGCCAAGCGTCTTGGTAGATAGACTTGATCCAGTTTGGCTCTTTTTGCATTCGCACCAAATGATCGACGTTTGGCGTTACAACAAATCGAAATTCAGCTTGCGGATCGCGTTCGGAAATTCTCTCGACAGTTTGCTCAAAATTAATTCGATCAAACGAGCTATTGATAAACCACAGGTGCCGCGAGCCCTTGCGCCGATCGCCTTTTGTTGGAATATCGTAGATTGTATCACTCATTTATTTGGCTCTTTTGTTGCAAGAGTTCTTTTTATTTGAGCTAGCTATAGCAGGBCTAGGTTAACAAGCGGTTTTGTAAAAATAAAATTATTCGGTGTTCGTTTTGCGCTTGCCGAGCAATTTATGCTTTTGCAAATAATGCCGCATCTGGTCATAAGATAACCCAAGGCTTCTGGCGGCATTAGCGCAATGTTGCTGCTGATCTTCCATTGCCCGGCGCAACAAAGCCCGCTCGAAATTCAATACCTGCTCAATATATGGTTTGCCGGTTTGCGGCTCTGGCAATTTTGCGCTTTGTTTTACCGCTGGTTCTGTGTTTTCTTTTAGAGGAGCTTGCACTCGCCAAGGTGATGCAAATGGATCAAGCTTTATTTCATCAACAAATACTTTATCGACATTGTTTCTGCTGGCGCTGTGATGAGTGYTGCGCTCAACAACATTTTTTAACTCTCTGACATTACCCGGCCAATTATGCTGCATCAAAACCTGCATGGCTTGCATTGAAAAGCCCGTGAATTGTTCGCCGCCCAACTCGCGAACCATGTTTTGCGCAAAATGCTGAGCCAATATTGGAATATCCTCCCACCTTGCCCGTAATGGCGGCAATGTCACCACTTCAAACGCCAATCGATCCAGTARRTCCGCCCTGAAYAAWCCYTTTTTAACCTGATYTTGTAAATCAAGRTTRGTTGCGCCAATAAGCCTRACATCRCAGSTYAARGKTTTAYCTCCGCCAASSCGCTCAAATTCACCATACTCGACAATACGCAAKATTTTTTCTTGCACCCGCATTGAGGCACTGGCTATTTCATCAAGAAACAAAGTTCCCTTGTCGGCTCGCTCAAAACGGCCAATATGMCGCTTGGTGGCGCCGGTRAACGCTCCTGCTTCGTGGCCAAATAATTCRGATTCAAGTAAGCTGTCCGAAAGYGCGGCGCAATTTACCATCACATARTCCTCTGACCATCGSYSMGATAGAAAATGCACCCTTGCCGCCATTARYTCTTTGCCGGTACCGCGCTCGCCAATGATCAGTAARGGCCGGTTYARRTTTGCTAYYCTTGAAACCTGATCAAGAGAGGCCAGAAACTCCACTGATTGGCCGATCAATGGCGGTAATGTGTTTTCGTTTAACATAGTGAATAYCACCATATTTAYYRGTGAAATTCAAGYTAAACMTGTGAAAAYCACGTRATATTYAATGCTGTATTYATWAYYAACYAAATTAAYTCAAGAAAAACAATYACTTARRTRGTGGCGAAGAACTGGCACGCGGCTTGCTATGTATTAAGCAAACCAGCTGTTGAGCTTGGTCAGTTAAATAAGAATAAAGAGAAACAAAATGAATAATGAATATGACCCTTATGAAGACCGGTCACGGGACAAAGCCAAAGCCGCCGCAGATGATTGGCGCGAAACCAGCTCTAGGTTTTGGCGGTATTTACGCACCAGATCGCTAGAATGCTGGGGATTTTTTATTGCCGGACTTCTTATCGGCGGCTTACTTTTTTAATCAACACCTAAACCAGAATAACAAATTTATAGGAGAACGAAAATGGGTATTTTTTCACGAATGGGCGACATCATTAACTCGAACATCAATTCCATGTTGGAAAAGGCCGAAGATCCGGAAAAGATCGCACGTCTAATCATTCAAGAGATGGAAGACACCTTAATTGAGGTACGCACGGCTGCTGCCAGAGCAATTGCCGACAAGAAAGACGTAACCCGCAAACTTGAGAAATTTAACGCCACGGTTAATGAGTGGACGGATAAATCAGAACTGGCGATATCAAAGGGAAGAGAAGATTTAGCAAGAGGCGCGTTACAAGCCAAAGCCAAAGCCTCTGGCATGGTTGAAATTCTCAGCACCGAACTTGGGATCATCAACTCGGCTATTGATAAGGCAGAATCTGACATGGGCAAATTACAAGACAAACTTGATGAAGCCAAAGCCAAGCATAAGGCATTATTGATCCGTGCCGGAACTGCGCAAACCAGATTAAAAGTTCGCGAAACTGTTGCCGACCATAAAATCGAAGACGCGCTTAGCCGTTATGCCGCATTAGAGCGCAAAGTTGATGAGTTAGAAGCGCAAGCCGATGCTTTTGATCTTAATGAGGGCAAAAGCCTTGAAAGCCAATTTGCTGAACTTGCCGGCGAGGAAAGCATTGAGCTGGAACTTGCGGCATTAAAAGCAAAGCTAAAGGCCACTAAAACCGCCGCCAAAGCAAAATCGTAACCGTAAACTGTAGCTAAGACGAGGGAATTATCATGGAAACATTTATCATTTTATTTTTGGTGATTGTTGCACCGGTGTGGATTGTATTTCACCACATCACCAAATGGCGTGATCAAAAGGGCCTGTCTGCCGATGACGAGCATATGCTTGAAGATCTATGGCGCAGTGCCAGGCGAATGGAAAACAGAATTGTATCTTTAGAGGCAATTCTTGACGCAGAACAACCTGAATGGAGAAAAAAAGATGACGGATAAACAATATTCGCGACCACCAAACCCACACCGTTTATACCGAATAAATCAATCCGGCGGTCTGGCCGGAGTTTGCGCCGGGTTTGCCGAATACTTCAATATTGATGTGGTAATTGTTCGGCTTGCTTGGGTGTTGTCACTTTTCATCCTCGGGCCGTTTTCAATCATTGCTTATATTGTCGCCTGTTTTGTAATTCCATCTCGCGATAGTGCAGAAAAACCAAAAATGAAACCAGAAGAAGACGCTTTTTGGCGTGGTGTTGAACGTCAACCAACCACCACATTTTCAAACTTACGTTATCAGTTTCGTGACCTTGACGAGCGGCTGGCTGATCTTGAGAGATCAGTTACCTCAAAAGAGTGGAAATTGCGACGTGAGTTTCGGGATTTGGAAAAATAATCGCTGATACGCGGCTTTGTATTTAGAGGGAGGGGCATCAAATGCTTTCTAAAATAATCATAATTGTAGCAAGTCTTACCTTGTTATTACAGCCAATGACCGGCAATGCCGAGCAGAGCGAAGTAGGCTTGTCATCGGCGCTGGCAAGATCTGCTTTTGTAACGACGTGCATTGGCCCAATGACACTGCAACTCAAGCCAAAAAACCGCGGTTTATTTTTGGTGGCATTTTCGGCTGGCGGTTGTAGCTCWGCTAAATACGCTAACGGGTTTGCTTTGCGCTTTGGCAAGATAGCTAATACGAAAGAGCTAAAAAGCTTTCCTGTAAAAATGACCGCGCAGCCAAAGTTAATAATGTAAACAAAACCGCCTTGACAGATAAAGGCATAACACCATTTATCAGCCCATGAGTGTTGAATTAACTGTCATTTTACTTGTTCTATCGGTGGCGATAACCGGCTTTGCTGTCTGGCGTGATGGCATACCACGGCCAAATGGTAAGATTTACTGGTTTAGCTGGAAACCGTTTTTTATGATCGGTCTTGTGCTCGTGATAATTTTCATCACCCATTTAGTCAATCTAGCCGGTATCGAGACCGTAACCAGACGTAGATAACCTATACTAAAAACTTAAATTAAACCGTATTTTGAGTATAAGTTATCTTCTGGATCCATCAACTTAACCACAAAACCGGTTCCCACTTTTTGGGTCGATGACCTATTTATTCCATTTGTAACTATATACAGCAAAGCATTTGTGTTTACATGCTTTCGCAAATAATCTGGGGATAAAGATGGGTTGGTGGACAGTATTGCCGCCATTGGTGGCGATCGCGGTTGTCATCTGGCGCAAAGAAGTAATTTTGGCTTTGTTTGCGGCGATTTTAACTTCGGAAATATTGCTCTTAACGCAAAGCGGCGGGTTTGCCCCATTGTTGGGTTTCATCGCCAGCATCGATCGTATTACTGCTGTTTTTGACAGTTCCTACAGCACCAGGCTGTTAATGTTCAGCCTGCTGATTGGTGCATTATTGGCTTATATGCGTCATTCCGGTGGTGTTACCGCCTTGGTGGATTTTCTGATCAATCGCAAAATGACCAATAGCAGAAGACAGGCCGGTTTGCTTAGTTTTGGTGTTGGAATTATTTTGTTTATCGAAAGCAATTTATCGATACTAACTTCCGGCATTTTATCCAGAGGAATTTACGATCGTTTTGGCATTAGTCGCGAACGACTTGCCTATGTAATTGACAGCACCTCGGCGCCGGTTTGCATTATCTTGCTGTTTAACGGTTGGGGAGCTTATGTGTTGGGCTTGCTTGGCGGTTATGATTTGCAAAATCCAGTGCAGATATTGATCGGCTCGGTAGTGTTTAATTTTTATGCTTGGATTGCACTGGCAATAGTATTGTTCACTATTGTTACCGACAAAGTACATGGACCAATGCGTAAGTTCGAGGCCAAAAGCGTCATTAAGTCTGAAAGCAAACCGGAATTTACCGCCTCAAAACCACGGTTTATGATCGTGCCATTATTGGTGCTTATTATTGGCATATTCGGCTTTATGTTTTGGACGGGTGATGGCGAACTTATCGAAGGCGATGGCGCACGCTCGATCCTTTATGCAACAGTTTTAGCTAGCTTAACTGCCTATCTAATGATGCTGTCATCAAAACGCTTTACTCATGTAAAGTTGGTCAAAATTGGCTTTGGCGGCATGGGTGAGTTATTGCCTCTGGTCAGCATTGTTTTGATCTCAATGGCATTGGGTAGCTCATTAGGCGAGCTTGGCACYGGMAAATTTATTGCTGGAATGGCTGATGAAACACTGCCGCGTATTTTAATTGTTCCAATGTTGTTTTTAGCTGGCGCAATAATGTCATTTGCTACCGGAACCTCATGGGGGACATTTGCATTATTGATACCAATTGGTGTGCCACTTATGCAAACAATGGGCCTGCCGCCAGCCCTTGTTATGTCGGCGATTTTAGGTGGTGGTGTGTTTGGTGATCATTGCTCGCCAATATCGGATACATCCGTGGTTTCGGCGTTGGCCGCCGGCTGTGATTTACTGGATCATGTCCGAACACAACTTCCCTACGCTTTGGTTGGCGGCGGTTTGACGTTTGTGTTTTATCTGATCGTTGGAATGTTTATACTCTAATCGCCGCGTAATGCTTGCCATGCTTGTGGGCGGGTGATCATGCTTTTTACATAACTGACATTTTCTTTGGCAATACCGTTTGGCATGTCTTTGGCGGCCATGATCTCTGCCTCAACAAAACGCCCCTGCAATCCTAAAACCAGCGCAAGGTTCTGCCTGACCCTAGCATCGGCATCAGGTAAAGCTGCGGCGCGAAGCAACCATATTTCAGCAGTATCCGGATCGCCTTGCAAGGCGTGGCTAAGGCCGATATTTGACAAAAGCTTCGCATTGTCCGGTGAAAGAGCCAATGCCCGGTTAAAGGTTTGCATTGCCAGTTCATGCCGGTCTGTTTGATCATAAGCCACACCCAACGCCGAAAGCACTTTTACATCAACAGGGTCTTGTTTTAAGGCTGATTGCAGAAAAGAAATTGCATTTATAGCATTACCATCTTCGATCAAGGCCTGTCCGGTTACCAGCAATAAGTCCTTATCATTTGGAAACAACGCCAAAGATTGCGAGCCAATAGTTGCAGCTCTGCCCGGATTACCAATGGTTCGAACCAGACGCGCTAGCTTTAATGCTGCTTCGCGGTCTGCTGGATTATTTTCATACTCTGCTGCCCAAAATGCTGATCTAGTTAATACATCTTGCTGTTCGATAGCATCTCTAGCCGCTCTGGTTTGAGGTTGTATCTGTCGCACCATCGAATTAGTAAGTGAGGTCTCTTCCTCACTTATCGGDGTTGTACAGCCGCTAAGCACTATCGGAGCAGCCAAAACAGCCAATAWTAAACGAAAATGAGGGCGCATGAAAAAAGTCCTTGTGTTAACACTGCACTAATTTGATAAAATGCTATCAATATTTGGTTAACGATAATTCTTTTAAGGAACAAAATGCTAAACTGTTTGCTTGATAACAAAGAAACCGGGCTTGATCCGCTTTATTTAYTAACTCCAAAMCTGCTGGATACATGGCTAAGCCAAGTTTCTAATGAAACCGCAGACCTCGTCAGGATCAATTTGTTTTCCGGCAAATTAGGCGAAGTACTGATTGTGCCAATTTCAAACGGCAAAAAACTAACTCTTGCCGGTATTGGTAAAAACCCAAAAGCTGCTGATATTGCAGCTCTGCCGGCAAAATTAGGACAAAGAAGTTATTTCTTGGCTTATGCTCCACAGGCTCTGAATCGTGACGACCTAGCTCTGGCTTGGCTAAAGGGTTGTTACCGGTTTGAGAAGTTTCAAGAGAAAAAAACCAAACTTGCAAAACTACAAGTAATCGGTGCGAACCATGATCTGGCATTGCTTAAAGCAAAAGCTGTGACTTTGGCGCGTGATCTGATTAACACTCCGGCCAACACATTAGGCACTGAGGCTTTCGAGCAAGCGATTGTGGCCTTGGGTAAAGAATTTAATGCAAAAGTCAGCTCTATCGTTGGCGAGGATTTATTAAAGCAAAACTACCCGATGATCCATGCGGTSGGMCGSGCTGCCGATCAAGAACCAAGACTGGTACATTTGGTTTGGGGCAATGACACAGACCCGGCAATTTCACTGGTCGGCAAAGGTGTGATTTTTGACACTGGCGGGCTTAATATCAAAACCGGCCATTATATGAGGTTGATGAAAAAAGACATGGGCGGCGCGGCTAATGCTCTGGCCACGGCGCAGATGATTATGCAAGCAAAATTACCGATTTTCTTGAACGTATTTATTCCAATTGTTGATAATGCAATTTCTTCCAACGCTTTTAGGCCAAGTGACATATTACCTAGCCGAATGGGCGCAAGTATCGAGATCGATAACACCGATGCCGAAGGGCGGTTAATTTTGGCCGATGCCTTGACCAGAGCCATAGAGGATCAGCCGGAATTATTGATTGATTTTGCCACACTTACCGGTGCGGCACGGGTGGCATTGGGGCCAGAACTGGCACCGTATTATACCAAATCCGATCAATGGGCGCAAAAACTAGAATTTGCGGCAAAAGCTGAAAAGGACCCTGTATGGCGCATGCCTTTGTGGGACGGATATGATGCTTTGCTGGATAGCGATATTGCCGATATTTGTCATACAGCCTCCAGCCCAATGGCCGGATCGATTACGGCGGCACTATTTTTACAACGCTTTGTTGCTGATACGCCGTGGATCCACTTTGATATTTATGGYTGGTCATCAAAGGCTCGCCCTGGCCATCCGATAGGGGGTGATGCCCAAGGGCCTTTGGCGGTGTTTGCAATGCTACAAAAAGAATATGCTCAATGAGCATAAGTTTTGATCCAAGAATAACACCAGCGCGAGCTGATCTGGCGGCAGAGCATTTGCGCGGAAAAGTTAGCGCTGAGAAATTTGTCAACGGAGATATTGTCTCAGTAATTACCGAAACTGCAAACTTGCTAGCCAAGCCGCAATTAGACCAGAGCTTGCAAAGTCAGCTTTTGTTCGGCGAGGATTTTATGTGCTTTGAAAGTAAAGACGGCTGGGCTTGGGGGCAATCGGTTCGTGATAATTATGTAGGTTATCTGCAATTAAGCGCACTAAGTAAGCACACCAAAAAACCTGATAATTGGGTGAGCGCCCTTAGAACGCCGGTGTTTTCCCAAGCAAATTTAAAATCGCCAATCAATGGTTATTTGCACAGAAACTCGCAAGTCTCTGTTTCAAAAACCAATGGCGAGTATTGTCATATTGGTATTGGCTGGGTCTCGAAGTTACATCTTCAAGCAATGAAAACTAACCTGCCCGATTGGGTTGAAACAGCAAAAACCTATCTGCACACTCCTTATGTCTGGGGTGGACGCAGTAGTTTCGGGCTTGACTGCTCGGCTGTTATTCAAAACTCTCTGCACGCAGCTGGCATAAACTGTCCACGAGATTCAGATATGCAAGAAGCACAATTAGGTACGAAAATAAAAACGTCTGACTTTATTCGTGGHGATCTGCTGTTCTGGAAAGGACATGTCGGGGTAATGGTTTGCGAAAATAACTTTCTTCRTGCAAATGCCGCADCNATGAAAACMGTKATTGADCCRGTAAATGAGGCTATCAATAGAATTAAAAAAACCGCCGGCGAATTAACTTGCGCGCGGCGGTTTTAATAAAATCGTTTTAGACCTGAACGAATAATTACTCGTCTGTCGCTGTAACTTTTTCTGCTAGTTCGGACGCTGTTTCAACTACGTCGGCAACGCCATCRCTTGCCGCCTCAATCARTGATGAAGCCTCATCAGCAACATCTTGCATGACATCAGATGCCGCCTCTACAACAGGTGCAGCAAATGCTGGTAATGATATTGGGGCATCACTTTTCTCACGCAGCCACAACATGAAGTTTGCGCGATCCGTTGCTTTTTTCAGACCGATAAATGACATTGAAGTACCCGGTACCAATTCTTTTGGTTTCTTTAAAAACGCATTTAAGTTTTCAAAGTCCCAGTTGAGACCCGATGCGCTAAGTGCAGAAGAATATTTAAATCCGTCAACAGCAGCAGCATCACGACCAACCACGTTCCAAAGAGCAGGACCAATTTTGTTGACTCCGTCTTTTTCAAAAGTATGACAAGCAGTACATTTCTTGGCAACTCGTTCGCCAGAACTTGCGCTTGCGCCGGAAAGCAATTCAGCCAATGAAACTTCTTTGACAATCTCCGTAACCGTATCGTCAGATGCACTTTCAATAACCACTGCAAATCCCGGTGTTTCCGGTTGTTCAGAGTTAATGAATTTATGGCTTAGTTCATTAATACCGAACACTACCAAAGCAGTTGCTAAAACCGCTGCAAATATYTTATTCCAGAAAAGACCRCCCATCTGGCKCCACCCTCGCTAAATTGACAGCCCCTATACCCATTGATGGGACTGATTCATAATCGTGTTTTACATGACAAAAACCCAAGTTCAAGAGTATACCGTCAAATGATGTTACAATGCTTATCAAGAACCCTATTGCCAAGTGCTAATTCTGACAGGATAACCACTAAATGAAAACCCGTATTATCATACCGGCAAGGCTGGCTTCAAAACGTTTGCCGGGTAAGTCGTTGGCCGACATTGCTGGAACGCCAATGATATTGCGCGTGGCTCAAGCTGCAAGGTCTGCTGGTTTTGGCGAGCCGTTAATTGCCGCCGGTGATCAAGAAATATTTGATTGCGCAAAAAAAGCAGGTTTTGATGTTGTTTTAACTGCGGCTGATCTGCCATCAGGAACCGATCGGGTGCAAGCGGCACTTAAGCTATCTGGCAATACTGAAACGACAGATATTGTTGTAAACTTACAAGGCGATATGCCGATGATTGAGCCAAAAACCATACAGGCAGTGGTAGAGGTTTTACAAAACAGCCCAAGCGCAGATATCGCAACATTGGTTGCCAAAATCACCAAAGATGAAGAACGCGATAATCCAGACGTGGTAAAAGCCGTATTAAGCCCGCTACCAGAAAAAGAAACTGATACCGCAATTAAATTATTTCGCGCTTTATATTTTACCCGAACAACAGCTCCCTATGGAGATGGCGTGCTTTATCACCATATTGGTATTTATGCATACCGACGCCAAGCACTTGAGAAATTTACAAAACTAAAACCCTCAATGCTGGAAAAACGCGAAAAATTGGAACAGTTACGAGCCTTGGAAAATAATATGCAAATCGCCGTTGGTTTAGTAGATCAAGTGCCACAAGGTGTGGACAGTCCGCAAGATTTAGAAAAAGCCCGCGCTTTGTTTGGTGATGCGCAATGAATAAAATAATTTCTTTTCAAGGAGTAGAAGGCGCGTACTCACATTTAGCCTGTATCAAATATTTTCCAGACCATGACCCCTTGGCCTGTGAAAGCTTTGAAGAAGCATTTGCAGCGGTAAGTTCTGGGCTAGCAAATCGGGCAATGATCCCGGTTGAGAACAATTTGGCCGGACGAGTAGCCGACATTCATTATTTATTACCTGATTCTAATCTTGAGATTGAGGCCGAAAAATTCCTTCCTATCCGCCATCAATTATTGGCAATCAAGGGCGCAAGCCTAGCAACAATTAAACGCGCCCACTCACACATCATGGCTTTGGGGCAGTGTCGCAATTCACTAAAAGAGCTGGGCATTAAAGCTGTTCATGCCGGTGATACTGCTGGTGCGGCTAAAATGGTGGCCGAGCTTGATTCAATAGAAGATGCAGGAGTTGCCTCTAATTTAGCTGGTGAAATTTATAATTTACAAAAAATTGCCAGCAATATCGAAGACGCGAAACATAACACCACCAGATTTTTGGTAATGCGGACAAAACATAAGCTTATCGAATATGACCAGAACAAAAACTATATGACCAGTTTGGTTTTTGAGGTCAAAAACACTGCTGGCGCATTATATAAGGCGATGGGCGGTTTTGCCACTAATGGTATCAATATGACCAAATTAGAAAGCTATCAACTTGGTGCCAGTTTTACCGCCACTAGGTTTTTTTGCGACATCAAAGGCCACCCATCAGAGCCAAAAATCGCCCAAGCCATCGAAGAGGCCGGGTTTTTCTGTTCCAAATTACGACGAGTTGGAACTTATGAAGCCGACGATTATCGCGATAAGTAAACCCTAGGGAAATTCCGGTTACCGCTTTTACTAGGATTGCTCTCTCCCCTTACCGTCATCACACGGCTTGTCCGGGTGATCCAGTTTTCTTACTTGCAACTTTTAAGCCCCCTCAACCTAGAATTTTTGTTGTCCTATCGCTTCGCTACTTGAGGATCCCTCCCCATCAGGGAGAAGGAATCCGATTGCTGGCGAAGACAAAAAAGCTTTGTCCTCCCATTGCTTGCGCACATGACTATTACGTACGATCTCTCGACTGATCGTGCTGGCAGCACGATACAAACGCCGGCCAATCGCACGTATCGACAAACCTTGCCGATTGAAATGATAAATCTCTAAACGCTCATTCTGGCTGAGCTGACCATATATATATCCCATCGCAATAACACCTTAGCAGTGTTGCACTTCAATCGTGAGTCCACACCTCTCCCATTGGGAGAGGAGACGCAGCGTAAATATTAGTGATCTACTTTCGTACCACGCTTCGGACTCCCTCTCCTTGTGGGAGAGGGTTGGGGTGAGGGGTACTATTTAGATAAACTAGCCAACACCAACAAACCGTCATTCCGGATTTAATCCGGAGTCCAGCCACCAATAGTGAATGCATCAAGAGCTGTTGATAATTTACCACTGTTTCCACCCGCAATACCTGCAAGGCCGGATACCGGATCAAATCCGGCATGACGAAAATGGTGGAACGCGTAACTCCCTCGACCACTTTATCCTGAGGTACTGCGTAGCAGCTATGATGGAGGGAGAGGGCTGGGGTGCGCGGTAAACAAAGAAAATTTTAACTGGGTTTTGTTTTCATTTTCTCGTCAAAATCTTGTACAGATTCCAGTGCATGACTATAAGTTAATTCCCACCCATTAAATAACAAATCAAGCGTCCATTGATTTTCGGATTTAGGTTCCTCAATATATAGAACTTCTTCAATCAGTGTAAGCCCATGTAAACAGATTTCAAAGCCTTCAACATAAATGTCTTCCTCAAGATTTTTGGTTTTAATTGTTTGCAACAACTCCTCAAATATTTTTCTCAGCATTTTCGCATGTCCTTTTGCCTGCGGCAGGCGGTCTTCGTCATTCAGTTCACAATGCAGTCTTTGAATTAGGTATCCGACATTATTCAAATGGTCAGACAATGGGGTGTCGCGAAACTCCGCTCGAAATGTTTCTTCAAGTTCATCCATTTTTTTTGATATTTTTCTCATTTGTGTTTCAAGAGGTTTKCTATTGTCTGATRTGTAACTATCRAAATTGACTGTTACTGTTTCCATTTTGTTTTCATAATAAATATGGGACAGAAAACTCCCCTTCGCTAAATCTCCCAAGCCGATAACGCTTGTAGAAATGCCGCCTTCTCCCCGATCTGACCACGCAGAATGGGCGCAAATTTTATTGCGAGAGTTTCGAATTTTCTTCAAACACTTCTGACCATCTGGGTTCCAATCTGTTAACCCAATGGAATTAGATAAATACCTTACAGCATCTTGCTGTGTCACAAGCGCTTGCAAAAACCCATAACATTCCAAGATTGTGACGTTCCTATTTGAACTTAATAAACCGCTCAAACCTGTTAGGGTATCTAATATAGAATCTAAGCAACCATAAAATTGACTCCAATCATTTTTTTCCCGTCTGTGCTGACGAAAGAAGAGGTGTTCATGTGATTTTCTGTGAATCTCCTCTCTCAAGTCACTCAATAGTATAAGATTTTTGCTCACCCCTTCTCTTCCAAATAAATCTCACCGCCTTTTTCGCGAAACTTGTGTTTCATTTCTTCCATTCCGCGTTCCATGTCGGCTTTTTCGTTGTCGGATAACCCATCGGCATAATCGCGCACGTCTTGGGTGATTTTCATGCTGCAAAATTTTGGCCCGCACATCGAACAAAAATGTGAAGTTTTGTGGGCTTCTTTGGGCAAGGTTTGATCGTGATAGTTTTGCGCGGTTTCTGGGTCTAAGGATAAATTAAACTGATCCTGCCAACGAAACTCAAACCGGGCTCGGCTTACCGCATCATCGCGTAATTGCGCCGCCGGATGCCCCTTGGCCAGATCGGCAGCATGTGCCGCCAATTTGTACGTCACCACGCCGACTTTTACGTCATCACGATCCGGCAGGCCAAGGTGTTCCTTTGGCGTTACATAACAAAGCAAAGCCGTGCCGTACCAGCCGATTTGCGCCGCACCGATTGCCGACGTAATGTGATCATAACCCGGTGCAATGTCGGTGGTTAGCGGGCCAAGGGTGTAAAATGGCGCCTCGCCGCAAACTTCGAGTTGCTTGGTCATATTTTCACGGATTTTGTGCATTGGCACATGCCCCGGCCCCTCGATCATCACCTGACAACCATTATCCCATGCCACATGGGTCAGCTCGCCCAAGGTTTCCAATTCAGCAAATTGCGCCCGATCATTGGCATCAGCAATCGAGCCGGGACGAAGTCCATCACCAAGCGAAAAGCTAACATCATATTTGCGGCATATCTCGCAAATATCGACAAAATGCTCATACAAGAAGCTCTCTTTGTGGTGATGCAAACACCATTTGGCCATGATCGAGCCGCCACGCGAAACTATGCCTGTAACCCGCTCCGCCGTTAGATGGATATAGGCCAAACGCACCCCGGCATGAATGGTAAAATAATCAACGCCCTGTTCGGCTTGTTCAATCAAAGTATCGCGAAACACTTCCCATGTTAGGTCTTCGGCGACCCCGTTTACTTTTTCCAACGCCTGATAAATCGGCACAGTTCCGATCGGCACTGGCGAATTGCGTAAAATCCATTCGCGAGTGTTGTGGATATTGCGACCGGTGGACAGATCCATCACCGTATCGGCTCCCCAGCGGATCGACCAAACCATTTTTTCCACTTCTTCTTCGACCGAAGAACCAAGTGCAGAATTACCGATATTGGCGTTGATTTTGGTCAAAAAATTCCGCCCAATAATCATTGGCTCTAATTCGCCATGGTTGATATTGGCTGGAATAATCGCCCGACCTCTGGCAATCTCGGAACGGATAAATTCTGGGGTAATATGAGTTGGAATTTGCGCCCCAAAGCTTTGCCCCTGATCAATGGTTTTTTGCGCGTCTTTTAACGCGGCTCTGCGACCAAGGTTTTCACGTTCGGCGACAAAATACATTTCTTCGGTGATGATACCGGCTCTGGCGAACTCCAATTGTGTACAGGGTTGATCACCTTTGCTACGTAATGGTTGGTAGGTCTTGGGAAAAGCTCGCGCCAGATATTTACCCTTCGCTCCACCATTATCCAAAGCAGTGACCTCGCGCCCTTGATAGGTCTCAAAGCCTCGCCCGCCATACCAATCAAGACGATTGCGGGATAATCCAGCATCAACATTGATCGTTTGCGCCGTATCTGTGTACGGCCCCGAAGTATCATAAACTCGAACCGGTGGCTCTTTGGCTGTTTCGTGCAAGGCAATTTCGCGATGCGGRACTTTCACCGCTGGCGCCATTGCTGGCGARGTATAWATCCGCTTTGAGGCYGGCAATGCGCCAGTGGATACWKTYTGCGGTGTAAATTCKGWTGATTTTGGTGGCTTGTTCATTGGTTCTTTCTCCCTACGCCGGCATTATCCGAACAGGTTTTATGGGTGTTATCTCAGCTAAAACGAATCGTTTCGGCACCCCGTTACAAGCGACAATAATTATARCAAATAAGAGAAGTTGTCAGGTGCAATCATCTGCAAGAATAATTTGCTCGACATTTACGAAACATTTTTCGCGCAAAAACTTTATATGAGCATCAGTTATTTTGCCATCGACTATCACCACTTGTACGCTTTCTAGTTGGTGGTTTTGATGTGGATCTGCCTTGGCTTTCAGCAAACTATCTAGCCAGCTCTCATCAATTCGAACAATTCTTACTTTTTCGCGCTCGATTATCCGCCAATATAACTGTTCATTCATCGCATTGGCAGCACCATCATACAAAACAATGTCGGTTCCCATTGCCAAAGCACAAACGCCTTTTAGCCAGTATTCATGTGATTGCGAGCCGATATATAAGCTATGGCAGTTCATTCCAATATCGGTCTGCAATCGCCAAAAAGACAAATTGCGTAACAACCACTCACCGGTTGAAACACTTTTATAACCCCGACTTTGCCCGTCATAAAAACAAGCCAATTCCTGATTGAAATTGATATGTTGATAAGTTCGCCCGCCGCCCCTGCCAATTCTTTGGAACTTCTCCCACGACAGCACACCATCTATACCTTGCACATCAATGCGTGATCCAGCACACGGAACCGGAACAATCATYGCGGAATTATGRAAYTTTTCGGCTAATCGTTGGATTTTTGCCGCGCAATCAACCCATTTGCCATTWCGSCGATAACCATCRCATGACAAAATTAGYTTCGGGCTAAGCTCTTCCCAGCTATCTGCCACTTGCATATCCAAATTATCCCACGGAAAATGCAATACACTGGTAAGCCCGAGCCAACTTGCCCCTAAAAACGCCCCCAGYTTGTCTGGAACATTCGGCAGATCAATCACCACCTTATCGCCAGNTTGNMAGCCCNARATCAGCAAARGMAGAAGCAAAYCTGCCGGCAATTTCCTTTAACTTRACCCGGCCAATAARCTCTATTGGCCCATCTTCTGCCCAACGGGTTAGCATACGGTCGGTACCGGCTCCACTGGCCAGTAAATTTTCGGCCACATTTAGTTTTGCATTAGCAAAACCGTCTTTCAAAGTGAAATCTTTTGSTTGTTCHGGCGAAATRACTTGCCCTGTATCGCCTTTTATTTCACTGGCAATCCATACCCCTTGCCACCATTTGGCCGGATGTTGTTTTATCCATTGTTCAAGCTCTGCTTTCCAATTTGGGTTTGACGGATCAATACCAGCTACCTTGCTTAATAATAAGCTATAGCGTTGAGTGATATTATTTGCAGATTGCAGATTATTTGCCATAAAACACCAATTACGACTTTGAGGTGACAAAATTTTCGTCACTAAACTATCATGCTTGTATAAAATTTTGCTCGCAGTATCAAATCAATTATTGTTTGCGACAATACGGTGCTTGAAATTTCATTTTTCCTGACGCGCTGCAAACCAGTCACTGGCCAATTTCTGTGCTTTTGAAATATCGGCTGGCGTCATTTCTTTTAATACAATGTCTCTGTTCTTTGCCGCCTGCGGATCGCCGGAGATAGCAGCAAGGTTAAACCAAAAATGTGCGAAAACTAAGTCTTTGGTAAATTCGCCACCGCGGAAATATAAAACACCAAGATCGAATTGCGCCTCTTCAAACCCCTGCTCTGCTGCTTTGCGATACCAGACGGCGGCTTGATCAGAACTCTGCGACACGCCCCAACCGTTCTCATACGCTTCAGCAACCCTATGCTGAGCCCTTGCCATACCCTGCTCGGCAGCTTTCCGACGCCAAGTAAAGGATTCTCGTTTGTACTCCCACTTCTGTTCAGATCCAGACTGCATGTTTGAAGCAATAGAGTATATGTCGCCCAAAACTAACTGATCCTTTGCATGCCCCTGCTTGGCCGCCTTTAGATACCAAAAAATGGCTGTTTCATAGTCCTCTGGCACACCCAACCCGAAGAAATGCATACGACCTAAATAATATTGCGAATCCGCATCACCTTGATTGGCGGTCTGGGTGAATAATAGGGCTGCTTTTTTATAGTCAGGGACACCATAGGCTCGCAGAGCCAATTCCTTAATTTCCTGGTCAACGGAAACATCTACACCCGTCTTTGTTTCTTGGGCATATCCAGCAAATGTCATCAATAAAAGCAATGCCAATGTCATCATTACTGTACGCAACATATAGGTTCCCTTGAGTTATTTTGCGAGGTTTCACATAATTAACCAAAGATAACATGAAATTGGAAAAATAATAGAGGTTTGATTTTTCAGACCTAAGTCCGTGATCATCTCCCTCATAGCCGCTTTGCGGCACATCAAGATAAGGGGAAGGAAAAATGGTGGAGGATCGATATATAATATCGACCCGAAACCGCGCTCAAGTAGCAAGCGTTAGCATTGCGTTAGCGCAAGAAAAATGGTGAGCCCGTCCGGGTTCGAACCGGAGACCTACTGATTAAAAGTCAGTTGCTCTACCAACTGAGCTACGGGCCCTACCTGTTAAGTTCGCGGAACCTATCAGGGAACGCGCGATGGTCAACGGCTAGTTTCAAATTTTATTCCATTTTTGCAATTTGTTTACAGTAAAAGCAAATTCAATAATTAGTCATTCTCTATTCATGATAATCAGTGTACATTAATTTCATGAGAATCGCAGCTTATTTAACATTATTGGTGTTTTTCCTTGGTGCTTGCACCAATTCGCAACAAGCCGCCGACGTGCATTATGGCACTCCGGTTCAAGTCTCACCGTCGTTAAAGCCCTCATATCAGCAAAAAAACAGCTCGCAAGTCAGGACGCAACAGATAAACAACGACAAAACACGCAGACAAAGAGCTCAATCAGCCGGCACATCATTGGCAAGTGCAGCCACTGCTCCGCTTGATGACTTTAATTTGCGCCGTCCCGTTGCACCGCAAGCATTAGAAGATTTGGCCTATATATATCAGGCTTCACCACGACCAAGTTGCGCCGTCATTGCCAGAGAGCTTTATATATTAAAAGGTGCGTTAAACGAACTTGATGCCGATGATGAAGTAATTGAACTAAGCAAAAGGCAAAAACGAGCAGACCTTGCATCCGACACGACATTGGACGTTGTGCGTTCCACTTCTTCGGGCTTGATCCCATTTAGTGGAATTATCAGAGCCGCTAGCGGCGCCAATGCCGCCAGAAAACGTTATGATCAACAATTTGGCGATGGTCGAAGAAGGCAAGCGTTCTTAAAAGGCTATGCGCTTGGTATTGGCTGCTTACCGCCAGTTTCACCAAAGGTGTTACAAGGCCCTAAGCCCGAAGCTGACCCGGAATATCGCTCACCTAGTAGGAAACCTCAAAGACGCGTCAGGCGTTAAAGGGAGGTTTTGCAATTCACTTGAACGTGAAATAAATAATTCACGGCAATCCATTTGCAGTTTTATCGGCTATTTCCTTGCGCAATTCCTCAAATTTACCGACGGCAATAGCACTTCGTATTCTTTGCATAAGGTACTGATAATAAGCAATATTGTGCCACGAAAGTAATATTGACCCTAATGTCTCGCCGCATTTTACAAGGTGATGAATATACCCGCGCGAATAGTCTTGTGATGCTGGGCAGTTCAACTCGGCCAGCAAGGGTTCCTGATCATCACGAAAACGAGCGTTTTTTAAGTTGAACGAGCCGTAATCGCACCACGCTTGACCGTGTCTTCCGGCTCTGGTTGGCATAACACAATCGAACATATCCACGCCACGGGCGACGCTCTCGATAATGTCCAATGGTCTGCCGACCCCCATAAGGTAACGCGGTCTGTCATGTGGTAAAAACTCTGGCGTATAATCGAGAACATCGCACATTGTCTCGAACCCCTCGCCAACCGCTAGCCCGCCAATAGCAAAGCCGTCAAATCCTTGCTCGATCAAAATTTGCGCCGAGCGTTCGCGTAAATCTGGGTATACTGAGCCTTGAACAATGCCAAACAAGTTTTGTTTTTTACGCTCTCCAAAAGCTGCTTTTGAACGCGCGCCCCACCGCAACGATAATTCCATAGAGGTTTCGGCCTCTTCATGAGTTGCCGGGTGTTTGGTGCATTCATCGAACTGCATTGAAATATCTGCACCAAGCAAATCAGCCTGTATTTCAATACTGCGTTCTGGGGTTAAATTATGTTTAGAGCCGTCAATATGACTTTGGAAAATCACACCTTGTTCGGATTTCTTCGCCAATTGGCTTAATGAAAATACCTGAAATCCGCCAGAATCGGTCAAGATCGGCCCTTTCCATGTGGAAAATTTGTGCAAACCACCGAAACTCTTTACTCGCTCGGCACCGGGACGCAACATTAAGTGATAGGTATTGCCCAAAATAATGTCGGAACCAGTTTCTTTAACCTGATCCATGGTCAAAGTTTTTACTGTTGCCGCCGTTCCAACCGGCATAAATGCCGGAGTGCGAATATCGCCACGAGAAGTTTGCAAAACGCCTGTGCGAGCTTTGCCATCAGTGGCTTTTATATCAAAAGGAAATTTGGCCATTTAGCTAAATCCGCAAAAATAAAATTTAAGCAGGTTTCACCACGGATCATGCGGCGCTGCAACCGGTTTGCTTAAATCAAATTCCACCCGAAARAASCGRTTTTCACGRCGYAACTCATARGCRTAAATATCTTTGGTAATTTCCACTGCCCAAATATTGGTAATTGAAACATCCAGACCCTCGACCATGAATAAATCCTTGGAAAACTGATCAACAGGGAACTCCTGACGCGTGGCAGTGCCGTCGACGACCGTATCGCCACCATATTGACTGACTTTGTCCGCATGGCCATCTTTATGATTGTGTTGGTGCTTTAGCCGCAATCCATCAGTGGTTTTACTTATCACCCATGTACGCGAGCGATTGTCACCCACATGAAACGGAATACGAATCTCAGCATCCGAACAACTTGCCACTTGCATTACCATCGGTAATTTTGCCATATCATGATCAACATCATCAGAACTTACCAGTTTTCCAGCAAATGATTTGCCACAAATCTCTCTTAAGTTATCCATGAATTGCTGTTGTGGCGGCAATGTTTTTGCTGAACAAGCTACCAATAAGCCAAACATAGACAGCAATGCAAAATACTTAATAATGGTAATATTATTTACTTTATTCATCAATGCCACTCCTACAAGTACAATCGGTCATTACATTCTAAATACGCCAAATTTGGTTTCTTCCACCGGCGCGTTTTTACTCATAGCGATCGACAAACCCAATATCCGCCTAGTGTCTTCTGGTTTAATAATTCCATCGTCCCAAAGCCTGGCCGTTGAGTAATATGGCGAACCCTCAATTTCGTATTTTTCAAGAATTGGTTGTCTAAATTCTTCTTCGTCTTTTGCTGACCATTCTTCGCCGCGTCGTTCCTTTGCGTCGCGGGTAACTGTTGCCAGAACACTGGCCGCTTGCTCGCCGCCCATTACCGATATTCGCGAGTTTGGCCACATAAACAACAGACGCGGAGAATAAGCCCGCCCACACATGCCATAATTACCAGCACCATAAGAACCGCCAATAACAATGGTAAATTTTGGTACTTTAGCGCAAGCAACCGCCATCACCATTTTGGCTCCGTGCTTGGCAATACCACCAGCTTCGTATTTACCGCCGACCATAAAGCCGGAAATGTTTTGCAAGAAAACCAATGGTGTATTTCGCTGGCAACAAAGTTCGATAAAGTGCGCGGCCTTTTGCGCGCTTTCAGAAAACAACACACCATTATTGGCCAAAATGCCGACACGCTGGCCATGAATCTTGGCAAAACCGGTGATAAGAGTTGTACCGAATAATTTCTTGAACTCGTCAAACTCGGAACCATCAACCAAACGAGCAATTACTTCACGCACATCGTATGGCTCACGCACATCTGCCGGAATAATGCCGTTTAGTTCAGACACATCATAAGCTGGCTCTTGGTATGAATTTGTATTTTCATCTTTCTTCGCCGGCGCAAGATTGCTGACAATTTGGCGGACGATTTGCAAAGCATGATGATCATCATTGGCCACATGATCAACAACCCCCGAAGTGCGCCCATGCACATCGGCACCGCCGAGATCTTCGGCAGAAATAACTTCACCAGTGGCGGCCTTTACCAATGGCGGCCCAGCCAGAAATATTGTTCCAGTACCTCGAACAATTACTGTCTCATCAGCCATTGCCGGAACATAAGCCCCRCCAGCAGTACACGAMCCCATWACTGCTGCGATCTGGGTWATKCCTTTGGCKGACATRTTGGCTTGRTTAAAAAATATCCGACCAAAATGGTCGCGATCTGGAAACACTTCTGCCTGATGCGGTAAATTAGCCCCGCCACTATCAACCAAATATATACATGGCAGGTGATTTTCGATGGCTATTTCTTGCGCCCGTAAATGCTTTTTCACCGTCAAMGGGTAATAYGTACCGCCNTTTNACCGTSGCATCATTGGCAACGATCATCACYTCRCGCCCTTKGAYGCGACCAATACCRCAGATCAGWCCMGCACCRTGAATATCGGCGCCATATTCGCCATTWGCTGCCARTGCCGAAAGCTCMARRAAWGCCGATCCGSTATCTATTAAGTTTTCGACCCGYTCTCTGGGCAAAAGTTTGCCACGRCTRATRTGTTTTTCCCGCGCCCGATCCGAGCCACCCTTGGCGGCGATTTGCGTTTTATCGGTTAGCTCAACAATCAATTTGTCCATTACCGCCTTATTGGTGATAAATTTTGGATCATTTTGGTCAATTTGACTTTTTAGAACACTCATTAGCTATCTTTCTTCGGCGACTCCACAACACGAATATGCAATTCACGGAGCTGATCATTATCAACAGTATTCGGAGCCTGCATCATCAAATCCCGCGCCTGCTGATTCATTGGGAACAATATAACCTCACGAATGTTCTCCACGCCAGCCAATAACATAACAATCCGATCAATCCCCGGAGCAATTCCCCCATGTGGCGGTGCGCCATAACGAAATGCGTTTAACATTCCACCGAATTTATCTTCGACCACTTCTGGCCCATAGCCGGCCATCTCAAAGGCTTTTAGCATAATCTCTGGACGATGGTTACGAATAGCTCCAGAGCTAAGCTCGGTGCCGTTACAAACTATATCATATTGAAAGGCTAGAATTTCCAACGGATCTTGGTTTTCTAAGGCTTCCATGCCTCCTTGCGGCATCGAAAATGGATTATGCGAGAAATCCACCCGTTTTTCATCTTCATTCCACTCAAACATCGGAAAATCAACAATCCAACAAAATCTAAACTCATCATCAGATATTAACTCAAGGTCATTACCGATTTTGGTTCTTGCCGCACCAGCCAATTTAGCAGCATCTCCTGCCTTGCCCGCCGAGAAGAACAAAGCATCACCAGCACCAATACCAGCATGAGCGGCCATGCGAACAAGAGTGTCAGCTGGGAAAAACTTGGCAATCGGGCCTTTGCCTATCAATGCGCCTTCTTCTTCGGCGAACCGGATATAACCCAAGCCCGGAGCCTGCATTTCTTTTTGCGCCCATGTGTTCATTTTGTCGAAGAACGAACGCGGTTTGTCGGCGACATTTGGTGCCGGGATTGCTCGCACTACACCGCCTTTTTTGACTATGTTTTTGAACGCGCCAAATTCCACAGCCTCTTCGACAAAAAACTCTGAAACGTCCGATATTTCAAACGGGGTCCGTAAATCAGGTTTGTCAGTACCATATTTAAGCATTGCTTGCTTGTATGGTATCCGCACAAATGGCTCGGTTGGAACTTTGCGGCCATTAGCAAATTCTGTGAAAACATCACGCAACATTGGCTCGATGGCTGCGAACACGTCTTCTTGGGTGCAAAAACTCATTTCTACATCAAGTTGGTAAAACTCGCCAGGAGAACGATCAGCCCGGCTGTCTTCATCACGAAAACAAGGAGCAATCTGAAAATATTTATCAAAGCCGGAAACCATGATCAATTGTTTGAACTGCTGCGGTGCTTGCGGCAAAGCGTAAAACTCACCCGGGTGAATACGAGAAGGCACTAAAAAGTCCCTCGCACCTTCGGGTGATGATGCAGTTAAGATCGGAGTTTGAAACTCCATAAATCCTTGATCGGTCATCCGGCGGCGAATACTGGCAATCACTTCGGAACGAAGAACGATATTTTTATGCAAAGTTTCGCGGCGCAAATCCAAATAACGATATTTAAGACGAATATCATCAGGGTAATTAGGCTCGCCAAATACCGGCAATGGTAGTTCTTGCGCTGTGGATAAAACTTCTAGCTCTTCGACGTGTAATTCGATAGCACCGGTTGGCAGGTTCTTGTTGATTGTCTCATTGCTTCTGGCCACGACTTTGCCGGTAACGCAAATAACGCCTTCTATGCGCATGCGCTCGAGGATCGCAAAGTGCGGATTTTCTGGTAAAATCACGCATTGGGTCAAGCCATAGTGATCGCGTAAATCAACGAATAATAACCCGCCATGATCGCGTTTTCTATGTATCCAGCCGGATAGCTTAACTTGTTTGTCTATTTGCGTATTACGAAGTTCGCCGCAAGTGTGGGTGCGATAAGCGTGCATTGTTTTGCTCTTGATCCTGTTGATTTGATTTGTTGCGCAAATGAGTGGCAAAAACCATATTTGTCAAGCAGGCTTATCGCATAGAGAGTAAGCTTTATTCATCAATTGCTTTCTATAATGACGTTAAATATACTATAGTAGATATAACATTGGGAAAGGCTTGATTGATGAAACTGGTTGTACGTGGGTTATTACTTATTATTTTAGGCTTGCTTGGATACCTCTTATTATGGCCAGTTGCGATAAAACCAGAGGCATGGCAAGCACCAAAATCAAATGGTTATACCGGACAATTTAGCAGCAATAACAATCTTGCTAGTCTTAACGAGATTAAGCTGGGCAATTACAGCGGCCCCGAAGATGTAGCAGCCAAAACTATTGATGGGGTTTTGTATATTTTTGCCGCCACCCACCAAGGAGTGATTATAAAAATAAATCCTGCCACCGCCGATGTGGAACTCTTTGCCAACACCAATGGTCGTCCATTAGGATTAGAGTTTGATGCGACAGGCAATTTGATAGTTGCCGATGCTTTTCGTGGATTATTGTCAATTTCTCCAACTGCGGAGATAACATTGCTCACCGATCAAGTAACTGATGGTAGCAAAATACTCTATGCTGATGATCTGGATATTGCCGCTGATGGCCGGATTTTCTTTTCCGATGCTTCGACCCGGTTTTCTGCCAAGGATATTGGCGATACTTTAACCGCCAGCGTCCTTGATTTAATGGAGCACTCCGGCAATGGTCGGTTGTTACTTTATGATCCATCTACAGAAAAAACTACTGTGGTTAAAACCGGATTTAACTTTGCCAATGGCGTGGCCATGTGCCCCAATGATGCTTGCGTATTTGTTGCCGATACCGGAACTTATTCCATTTGGCGAGTTTGGCTAAACGGCAATATTGGCGGGCAAGTCGACAAGGTAATAACCAATTTACCGGGTTTTCCTGATAACATTAACCGCTCTGCCGATGGTACATATTGGATGGGTTTAACCAGCCCTCGTATTGACGCTATAGATAAATTATCCAACTTGCCGTTTGTACGCAAAATTGTCATGCGCCTGCCGGATCGTTTTAAGCCTGCGCCATTACAATATGGCATGGTAATCAATTTTGGCTTTGACGGTCATATTTTAAACCAATTTCAAGACCCATCAGGTGCATACCCGACCACTACCGGCGCATTAGATGCTGGTGATGGTTGGTTGTATATTACCTCGTTAAGTGCCAACACTCTTTCTCGCAAAGGCTGGAGCGCAACAACTATAAAAAGCACAACAGAAGAAGAGCAAACACAGTAATTATAACCCTAAATTTGCCAATGCTGTTATTTTGTGCATACTGCAATAAAAGGGGATAGTCATGAAACAAGTTTTATTAGTTCTTTTCTTTACTGCATTAGTTACCGTTCTTGCAAGCGAAGCAGCAGCAGACGACGCGTGTCCTAGAAACTATGCCCCGATTTGTGGACTGGATAAGTCTGGAAATGAAGAAACCTATTCCAATATGTGCCAGTTAAAAGACCAGCATGGTGATGCCATTTACAAAGGCAAATGCAGAAACCAACCGGCCAACCCAGCGCTTTGCCCGCGTAATTATTCTCCTGTATGTGGTGCCACCGCTAGCACCACCGCAAGATTTGGTGCAGAAGAAAGAATAACATACAGCAATGATTGTGAACGCAAAAAGGCCAATGCAAGGCTTCTTTACAATGGTCAATGCAAAAACCCGCCGGCTAATCAAACCGCCTGCCCTGCTAATTACGCCCCAGTATGCGGCCAAACCGCCAGCACTACCTCAAGGTTTGGTGCAGGGACTAACAAAACATACAGCAATGATTGTCAGCGTAGAAAAGCCAAGGCACGGCTACTTTATAGCGGCCGCTGCCGATAGTTCAAAATTTAACTATAAATCCAAAAAAGAGAAAACTTTATGAAAAAGTATATTGCCGAATTAATCGGTACAGCCACCTTGGTATTGTTTGGTTGTGGAGCTGCGGTATTAGGCGGCGAACAAATCGGGCAAGCAGGAATTGCGGCAGCTTTTGGTTTAGCAATCGTTGCCATGGCTTATGGAATTGGACCAATTTCTGGTTGTCACGTAAACCCTGCTGTTTCATTGGGCGCGTTCGTATCCGGGCGAATGCAAGCTGGTGAAATGTTCAAGTACTGGATAGCGCAATTCATTGGCGCGGCAATTGGTGCAGCAATAGTTTTTGTAATTGCCTCTGGCAAAGCAAGTTATGATGTGGCGCAAAACGGCCTTGGTCAAAATGGTTGGGGCGAAGGCTATCTCGGCGAATATTCGATGCAATCGGCCTTGGTATTCGAAGTGGTGGCAACATTCTTGTTTGTTGTGGTAATCTTAGGTGCAACTAGCAAGAACGCACCAGCTGCAATGGCTGGGCTATCAATTGGTTTGACCCTTTGGGTGATCCATTTAGTTGGCATTCAAGTAACCGGTGTTTCGGTTAACCCGGCTCGTAGTTTTGGCCCTGCACTGTTTACAGGCTTTGGCCAAATATGGTTGTTCTTGGCAGCTCCGTTAATTGGCGCAGCATTGGCTGGCCTCTTATTCAGAAGCGGACTGCTTGCGGACAAAGAATAGGAAATTACTGCTTCTTTTTGCTCTTGCCTTCAAAGCCCGGACGCACAGCGTAATTTACTGCCAAACCATAATCAGGGTCGTCATCACTATCGACCATTAACTGTCCAGCTTTTTTGAGTAGTCTGTGACAATCACGAGACAGGTGTTGCAGTTGCACGGATTTTCCGGCTTTGCGGTATTTCTTGGCCATTGCTTCGATTGCTTGCAAGGCCGATTGATCAACCACACGGCTATTGATGAAGTCTACTATAACTAGATCAGGGTCTTCTTTGGGCTTGAAAATTTCGGCAAAACCTTCGGCTGACCCAAAAAATAGCGGCCCCTCGATTTTATAAACTTTCACGCCGTCTTTGCCTTCATCAATATGTGCATGGATGCGCTTGGCATTGTTCCAAGCGTAAGACAAAGCAGAAACGATCACCCCGACGATCACGGCACTGGCCAGGTCATGCCAAACAGTAACCCCGGTGACCAAAACAATCACAAAAGCATCATGTAACGGTATTTTGCGCATAATGGTAAAGCTGTGCCAAGCAAATGTTCCGACCACCACCATGAACATAACCCCGACCAATGCTGCCAATGGAATTTGCTCTATCAACCGATAACCAAACAAAATAAACGCCAGCAAAAACAAAGCCGCCGCCAATGCAGAAAGCCTTGTTCTACCGCCAGATTTTACATTTATCACGGTTTGGCCAATCATCGCACAACCACCCATACCACCAAAAAAACCGGTGACAGTATTGGCTACGCCTTGCGCCAAACATTCCTTAGATGAACCGCCATTATGTTTGTCGGTCATTTCACCGACAAGGTTTAAGGTTAACAGGCTTTCAATCAAGCCAATCGCCGCCAAAATCAGAGCATAAGGAAAAATGATTTCCAAAGTTTGCATGGTGAAAGGCACCATCGGAATATGAAATGATGGCAGGCCACCACCAATGCTGGCCATATCTCCAACTCGTGGCACGTCCAGTCCAAAACCAATTACAAACAGCGCAACAATGCCAATTCCAGCCAGCGGCGCAGGAATGGCTTTAGTGATTTTMGGCATTAACCAGATAATCGCCATGGTCATGGCTACCAARCTTARCATCAATATCATAGATGAGCCGCTAATCCATTGCCTTACCCCATCKACATTGACYTGAAATTGGGACATTTGTGCTAGAAAAATCACAATCGCCAAGCCATTAACAAAGCCCAGCATTACCGGATGCGGHACCAACCGAATAAATTTDCCCAAYCGAAATATACCTGCYAGTAATTGCAAAATCCCCATTAGCACTACTGTMGCAAAYAAATAYTCRACCCCGTGCTGCGCCACCAAAGCCACCATCACCACGGCCAAAGCCCCAGTAGCACCCGAAATCATTCCCGGTTGTCCGCCAAGAATAGCCGTAATAAGCCCAACAATAAATGCCGCATACAGGCCAACCAACGGATCAACACCGGCGACAAAAGCAAAGGCCACGGCTTCGGGAACCAAGGCCAATGCTACCGTTAGGCCAGCTAAAACCTCTATCCTGATACGCTTTGGGGTAAAGCCATTAAGGCGTGAACGCCGCCGGCCTGAAACAGATAGGCTTTTCGCAAGTGCTGCTAATGTAGGTTTCATCTTAAAAAGCCTGTTGATGGTATCATGGTAAGCTGCGCTGTATTATAGCTGTATCACTAAAACGCAAGCAGTTACTTGAGTTGCAAACCTAGCTGATGAATATTTCAATTCGAAGCATTTCCATCTTGCAAGTCGGGCTTAAGGTCGGTATTGCAAATTTTGTCAAGTTTGCCGGATATTTAATTATGAGTAAAACTCAACCTCCATGGATTGTGATGAAGTTTGGTGGAACCAGTGTTGCATCAATTGATCGCTGGCAGTCTATTGCCAAAATCATTACCGCCTGTACCGATGAGGGTAATCAGGTGTTAGTTGTACACTCTGCACTTTCTGGAATATCCAATTTGCTGGAAACAGCAATCAAGGAAACCACTTTAAGCAAGCACCAACAAGTTTTAGAGCAAATTTGTCAAACTCATATCGATCTTTGCAGATCAATGAACATTGAGCATAAAAACTTACTAGACGCTGATTTTGAGCAATTGCAACGGTTATTATCCGGTATGGAATACACCGGTGAAACTAGCCCTAGAACACAAGCAAAAGTTATGGCAATGGGCGAAATAATGGCCACCAGAATTGGTGCGGAATACCTGTCTCAAAACCAAGTGAAATGCAAATGGATGGACGCAAGAGAGTTGTTATTAGCAACAACGTCCAAAAAGAATAGCGATCAAGACCGGTTTTTATCGGCAAGTTGTGATGATGAGTTTGACGAAGACCTGCAACAAAAACTACAACAAACCAAGTCTTCCATTATTCTCACCCAAGGCTTCATTGCCAGTAATAACAATCAGGAAACCGTGCTGTTAGGCCGTGGCGGATCGGACGTTTCTGCGGCTTTATTCGCTGCGAAACTGGCCGCAAAACGCCTTGAAATTTGGACAGATGTACCCGGAATGTTCAGCGCCGACCCGAAACAAATCACCTCGGCGCGACTGCTAAAAGATTTAAGTTACCGAGAAGCACAGGAAATTGCTTCATTGGGAGCCAAAGTAATTCATCCCCGTAGCTTCCCACCAGTACGCCGCGCCAATATCCCGATGTATGTGCGTTGCACTCATACGCCACATCTCTTTGGCACAAGAATATCCAGCATGCCGGCTGATAACTCGCCGCGGGTAAAAGCAATTACCGTACGCACAGGTATTACATTAGTTTCGCTGACCACTTCCACAATGTGGAAAGTTCCGGGGTTTTTAGCTACTGCATTTAGTGCATTTGCTGCTAATGATCTGTCCATTGATTTGGTCACGACATCAGAAACCAGCGTCACGGTTTCCCTCGATAACAATCAAAGCAATGAAGATGAAGCACTTGAACAACTCACTCATGATTTGGCCGAAATTTGCAAAGTTGAAATAATAAAGGGTTGCAACACAGTCTCATTGGTTGGCAAAGGTATCAGAACAATATTGCACAAGCTAACTCCGACGCTGGAGTTGTTTACCGAACACCCGATAAGATTATTGTCGCTGGCAGCCAATGATCTAAACCTAACCGTAGTAGTTGATGAGGAACAGGCGCAATTATTAGCGGCAAGGTTACACGATGTATTATTTGATATAGAAGAAAATGATCCAGTTTTTGGTTCAACTTGGAATGAACAAACACCCGTTGAAAATGAACAATTACGCCAAAGCGAGTGGTGGCAAGATAAAAGACAGGACTTGTTACAACTGATGAGCGGTAAAACGTCCGCCTATGTCTATGATCTTGATACCATTGATCAAGCCTTACAGCGATTACAAAATCTAAAATCAATCGATAAATGCTTTTATGCCATGAAGGCCAATGCCCACCCAAAAGTACTACAACAGGTAATTTCTTCTGGCACCGGGATAGAGTGTGTCTCAATCGGCGAGATGAAACATATCTTACAACATTTTCCAGATATTGATCGACAGAAGCTGTTGTTTACTCCCAACTTTGCCGCAAAGAGAGAGTTTGAATTTGCATTCTCACAAAACATAAGAGTAACTCTTGATGCAATATATCCGATAAAAAACTGGCCAGAGCTATTCAAAGCAGCGCGGCTGAATTTACGGGTAGACCCAATGCGCGCACGGGGACATCACAAACATGTTCTTACTGCTGGGGATCGGGCAAAATTTGGCGTTCCAGCTGCCGATATTCCACAAATAGTCAGCTTGGTTAAACAGGCCGGAGCAATTGTTGATGGCCTACATTCACATGCTGGAAGTGGTATTCTCGATCCTGATCATTGGAGTGACATCGGCAAATACTTAGCCCACTTAAAAAAATACTTTGCCGAACTCACCCACATCAACCTTGGTGGTGGCCTTGGTGTTCCAGAACGCCCTGGTGGCGCGGGACTAGATATGGCAGCTTTAGATGCAGGGCTATTAGAATTAAAAAAACACTTGGGAAATGTGAATTTGTGGCTAGAACCTGGTCGTTATGTGGTCGCCGAAGCCGGGGTGTTATTGTCGCGCGTAACCCAACTAAAATCCAAAAATCAATCAAATTTTATCGGCATTGACACCGGTATGAATTCCTTGCTGCGACCGGCTTTATATTCCGCGCGCCATGAGATTTTCAACCTGACACGGCTTGAACAAACAAATGACCATAGGCGGGTAACAATAGTCGGACCAATTTGCGAGTCTGCGGATATTATAAGCACTGATCGACAATTACCAAAGACCAGTGAAGGCGATATTTTGTTGATCGCAAATGCCGGTGCATATGGCGCGGTTATGTCATCAAACTATAACTTACGGGAACCTGCGCCAGAATTGACAATATAACCACTCTTTGTTGCCCCAGACATTTAACATACTAGCCACCAAGTATGACTATCCATGCGCTAACCATTAGCGTGAACCCTGCCAAAGCAGAAAGGGCCATAAACTCTCTAAAAATATCTTTCATAGTAAATCTCCGTAAATATAAGTTAAGTTCTTATTTTGTTCTCACCTATATATTCACTGTTTGTTCTCGTTGTCAAGAAATATATTCAATTTCTTAAATCGCCTTTCAATTTCAGTTACACGCTATGAAAAACTACGTGAAGAACTCCTTCTCCCATCTGGGAGAAGGCGGGGATGAGGGTTTAAATCTGGCAAACTTGTTAGATCGAAAAAATTGCTGGCTTTTCCATCATTTACCCTTGCAGCAATTACAGGGATGGATCCCGTGTCGAGCACGAGATTGTCTGTTGAAAGTGTGTATAATGATGGTGCCGGTTCCCTTATGCATAAGGGAACCGGTTGGTAGCTGCTACCGTCACGGGATTGGGTTTTTACGCCCGTCGTCATCGAGGTTACGGCCACCATTTTTTTCAATCGCCTGATGAGTTGAATGGGCCGCTGTTAAACACGCCCGCAGACAATCAAAGGAATGAGGATAACAGATTATGAATAATAACAAAGATACCTTCACAAGGTTTGTTGGCCTTGATGTGGGCAAAGACACCGTTGTCGTTTATGACAGCCAAGGCCAATGTTGTGGAAGTTTTAGTAACGAAAAATCAGCATTGTTAAAACTAGCCAACCACTTTTGCGAACAAACATTGGCCATTTGTGAAGCCACGGGTGGCTATGAAACAAGGGTCTTACAAGCGTTTATCACCGCAAAGATTGCCATCCATCGTGCCGATGCTCGTAGTGAGTTATCGCGAATCTGCCCGGCGGGTAGGAATAAAACTGATCTCGGAGGG
>NVWT02000003.1:0-6606 GCA_002733735.2 Robiginitomaculum sp.
CGGCAAGACCATCGGTGCCAACTTCGTCAAAGCGTTTACGCAAGCGTTCCCTATGACCATGAAAGTGCGGCTTTGGTGTCGGTGGTTTAGCCATCAGGCAGTAGGGTTATGTAAGCCGGCTGGCGAAAGTGTAAATATTTCCGCGCCAGTTGCTGTAACGCCGATCGAATGTTCGAATTGTGCCGATAATGATTTATCACGGGTAACGGCTGTCCAGCCATCGCTTAGAATTTTTACCGATGGTTTGCCAAAGTTTAACATCGGCTCAATAGTAAAAAACATTCCTTCGCGCAATTCTGTGCCTTCGCCTTTATTGCCGTAATGCAAAACATTAGGCGCGTCATGAAAAACCCGCCCTAACCCGTGGCCGCAAAAATCCCGCACTACCGAATATCTGCGTGCTTCGGCATATTCTTGTATTGCCGCGCCAATGCAACCAAGTGTCGCACCGGGTTTAACTTCTTTAATGCCGATCATCAGCGCTTCATAAGTAGTATCTATGAGTAACTGCGCACGACGTTTTATTTCGCCGATGGCGAACATTCTAGAGGTATCGCCGTGCCAGCCATCAACAATTACCGTGACATCGACATTGGCAATATCACCGGTTTTCAAGGTTTTGGGTGATGGTATTCCGTGGCAAACTACATGGTTGGTCGAGATGCATAATGTTTTGGTATAACCACGATAAAACAGACAAGCTGGCAATGCGCCACGATCAATAACAAACTCACGTGCCATTTTGTCTAGATCGTCGGTAATTGCGCCGGGAACCATGTGCGGAACAAGCATATCCAGACACTCTGCCGCTAGTTTTCCAGCGGCTCGCATACCGGAAAATGCTGCTTCATCGTGCAGTTTTATGGTGTTACTGCGCTCAACTGGTGTTTGGTCTGCTTGGCTATACATATCGGCTCTACTCAATTTATTGTCTAATCTTCAGGCTTAATCACCTGATAGTGATGGCTAAGTTCCTTACTCATACGCGCTGGGCGGCCATTGTCTAGATTTATACATATAAGTTTCCAAAGGGAACGAAAAATTGTTTTGCCATTATCAACCCGTCTTATCTGGTACTGACGTTCAGCCCGCAATCTTCCATCGGAGGCGGTAATCCATACCGCAACATCAAGCTCGTCACCAACATAGGCAGCTTGTAAGTAATCGCTTTCGGATCTGATAACCGCCATTCCGCGTTTGGCTTGCGCCAATACTTCCGGATCCAGATCAAAACTGTTCCAATGCGCCCATGCACATTCATCAAGCCAAGTATTGTAAACTGCATTATTCACATGGCCAAACAGATCAATATGTTCGGGCTTGGCTGTCACCCGATGAATGAACGGAGCGGGACGATCCCAATCATCGGTTTGTTGTGGTTTCTTGCTCATCAAAGTTGCACCGGTATTTCGTGGGTGATGTAAKTTTCTTGWGCMKTGATGTTGCAGGCCATRRCGATAATTTCAACCCCTGCATTTTGCGCCACKGCCAAAGCYTTGGCGTATTCGGGATCRATATCAKMYGCCGGRCTRAAYTTTTGGCAATCRCTACGTTGAATSACAAAYARCTGCACMGCKCKRYWYCCRGMTTTYACCTGTTCGCTTAACTCGAATAARTGTTTGGCTCCGCGCTTGGTTACGCTRTCRGGAAATTCTGCCAAACCAGAAGTACGYGACARGGTGACGCTTTTAACTTCGACATAACAKCKSCGGCGGYTCKGGTGTTCWAGTAAYARRTCAATKCGGCTRTTTTGCCCGTATTTCACTTCGCGKCGGATWGWAYYATAWCCGGATAATTGTTKTAYCWKATYGGCRTTKATTGCTTCTTCGGCCAGYTTGTTGGCCAAGTGMGTATTRACGCTAACCAGTGTATTKCCCAGATCAATYAGYTCYARCGAATATAATAATTTGCGTTTCKGGTTTTGACTATCAGAAACRAAAACACCATTKCCCRGTTCRRTTAAMCCWAGCATYGAGCCGGGRTTGGCRCAATGAACRRTRCGRAYYTSACCATCWKYAAAYTCTATATCRGCCAAAAAYCGCTTATAGCGTTTRAGCAATTTKCCGSRAATTAGTGGCGGATCATATYTCATTTAACTATCCGTCTTCGGAAACAAGACAGCCTGATCAGTTGCCAACCAAGCAGGATATTTATGCATAACCGCGCAAAACTGCTTTGAGGCCAGCCATTTGCTAAGCCAGATTTGCACAGCTTCTGGTGCGCTTTGCTCAAACCAATTACGATCAACTCCGGCAAATTGACGCACAAAAGGGAATATAGCTATGTCTGCTAATGAAGGTTTTTCGCCAAATAAATATGTTGATCGCTGTAATAATTCGTCAAGGCTTTGCAAAAACTGCACTGCGGCCTTGCGATGGTGCAATGGGTCGACATTCTCATAACGATTACCATATTTATAACGATCAAGATTGTGTTTGAACTCACCGTCATTATCCGCAATCAAAGCCAGCATTTGCGCATGTTTGCTCTTGTCCGATGACAATATTTGCTGCGGATCATTATTGTGCAAAGCCCAAAGCATGATCTCGAGGCTTTCTTCGATAATTGTCCCATCGACAAGCTGTAATACCGGCACGGTGGCTTTTGGGGAAATATCAAGCATCTCTTGCGGCTTATTGCGTAACAGCACTTCACGAAGCTGTACTTGTCGGCCAGAGACCATAATCGCCAATCGCGCCCGCATGGCATAAGGGCAACGACGGAACGAATATAATACAGGAATGGTGGGAATATCTGACAATTTGGATCTTTAATATTATTGGCTCTAATTAACAAATGTCCATAAATGACCATAATTGCAACTTATTTTCCTTGAAATCCACTGCTTAACTTATCGTGAAATAAATAAGGGAAGATATTGATGCAAAAATTTAAGCTGCTTGGCATGATGTTGGTTTTTGGAATTGCTGCTTGTACAAGCGAKMAWAMKSWMRWRGYWKMTCMWMWAMSKMWWGSMRWWMCKGRWKCARWWRMWMRYMWWAWTKCCWTYMGKWATAGARYTGCAAAYYTTARSTYACCYMGCCCTTTGCCWGTYATTGATCGTGATCGATATTCARACGARCCAAGTAATCCGATTAAATTGGTAKCSSAGSAKCCGGTTTCGACTTTTTCYGTTGATGTGGATACYGCTTCTTATGCCAATGCYCGCMGGTTTCTAAATGAYGGRGTTTTACCGCCATCAAATGCGGTGCGGGTTGAGGARTTYATCAATTATTTTGATTACCAATATCCGATTACCAGCAGTAAAWMSCARCCATTTTCRACWMAKATMARCCTTACGYCAAGCCCGTGGAACTCTGGMACGCAATTATTGCATATTGGTATCAARGGCTATGAYATAAAGCCGGATAAACGCMCSGCGGCCAATTTRGTGCTGTTGTTTGATGTMTCYGGTTCGATGCGCGGCAAAGACCGTTTGCCTTTGGCRATAAARGCYATGAAATTATWGGTCGATCAAATGRACAAYAAAGATCGRGTRKCGATAGTGGTTTATGCCGGAGCTGCTGGCATGGTGCTTTCGCCGACAAATGGCGATAATAAACAGGCTATTTATGCGGCGCTGGAAAACTTAACAGCCGGAGGCTCTACCGCTGGCGGTGAGGGTTTGCGTCTGGCATATTCTTTGGCCGAGCAAAATTTCGATAAGAATGCCGTAAACCGGGTGATTTTGGCAACCGATGGTGATTTTAATGTCGGGGTGGTTTCTGGTGAACGGCTTGAAGATTTTGTAACTCGAAAACGAGAAAGCGGCATTTATCTTTCGGTAATGGGCTTTGGTCGAGGTAATTATAATGATCAAATGATGCAAAAAATCGCCCAAGCCGGCAACGGTAATGCTGCTTATATCGGCACGCTGAATGAGGCCAGAAAAGTACTGGTCGAAGAAATGCAAGGGGCGTTATTTACCATTGCCGAAGACGTAAAAATACAAGTGGAGTTTAATCCGGCGAAAGTGGCAGAATACCGGTTGATCGGTTATGAAACCAGAATGTTAAAACGCGAAGATTTTGCCAATGATAAGGTTGATGCCGCCGAGATAGGTTCCGGCCATACGGTGACGGCTATTTATGAAATTACTGCACCGGATTCAAAAGCCCGAATGATCGAAGATTTGCGTTATGGTGTTAAGGACAGCTCTGTATCAAAGTTAAGCAATGAAATAGCCCATGTCAGGATCCGCTATAAATTACCCAAGCAAGATCAAAGCCGCCTTATTGAGCAGGTAGTTACCGATGCCGATATGGTTGGTAAGTTAAACCAAGCACCGGATTATGTGCAGTTTTCCACGGCTGTTGCCGGATTTGCGCAAATYTTACGCTCGGAAACCAGATTGCAGGRTTTTGACTTTGATCAGGTRATTGCCTTGGCRCAACAAAGCAAAGGTAAGGACGAATTTGGGTATCGCGCGGAGTTCATTTCCTTGGTGCGTTTGGCCAAAATTGCCGCCGCGCAAGAAACTTTGGAAATAAAACAGAAAAATACTGATTAAACTTCAAAATAGTATTTCCTTTTTCAAACTAATCTGCATAGTGCGCCTAAAGCTGTCAGACTCAATGCGGGCGTGGCGGAATCGGTAGACGCACAGGACTTAAAATCCTGGGATCGCAAGATCGTGGGGGTTCAAGTCCCCCCGCCCGCACCATTTTCCAGAAGGAAAATAGCGCGTTCGATTTACTTGGGTTCGGACTTCGTCCTTCAGGGCGCACCATTTTCCAGAAGGAAAATAGCACGTCCGGTTCAATTGGGTTCGGACTGCGTCCCTCAGGGCGCACCATATTTATAACCCTATTGATTTTTTGTGTTTTTTTGTTCACCTCTGTTTAGGTATCATTTTATCTCGTTTTTATAGAGAGCAATGATCAAAGTATGATTTGCATCATACTATCAACATGTGTTATGCTGTAATAAATATATGGAGCAATGCTATGCTACGAAAAACAATTACACTTTCTGAACCTATGGAAGAATGGATCAAATCACAAATTGCCTCAGGTCGCTATGCTAGTGATAGTGAGTATTTTCGTGATCTTATTCGTAAAGACCAAGATAAAAGAGCGGCTGAGCATCAATTAAGAGCTATGATCCAAGACGGTTTAGATAGTGGCATCAGTGATAAAACAATGCTTGAGATTAAAGCCGAATTGCACCGAGAATTATTGGGTAGATGAAATACAAATTATCTCTTAGGGCAGAAGACGATATTCGAGAGATGTTTCGTTATGGCTTACAAGAATATGGCATAGCCAAAGCTGATGAATATTTTGATGAACTTCATACCAGATTTGATTTATTGAGTGAGCACCCAAGCTGGGGAGCCAACTATGGCCATATCACGCCAAATCTCAAAAGATATGAACATAAGGCACACTCAATTTATTATACTTATTTTGATGAAGATATTCTGATTGTCAGAGTTCTTGGAAACAAACAAGATCCGGCGAGACATGTTTGATTAGTTTTTTAATGTCGCTTCCCACCCTCCAATTCCCGCCAAAATTAGTTCAAGGTGTCCGTGTCTACCACACCATATTTATTGCGCGATCGCGATGCGAACGCTTAGCTCTTGAGCGCTAATTTTACTCTAATGCATCTTTGAAATTTTTGATCTTGAACCGGCAATTATATCGCCGATACATTGGCCGCCGTCTTTTAGTTGGTGTTCAGCAATGCAGAACGAGCTTTCAAACACAAAGTGTCCGGCGGCAACGCATTGGTTCAAATGCACTCGTGACCAGTCGATACACTCGCGCAATTCTATATCGTCAAGCCAGTGGCGAAAGTTTGGGTGCGCTGGCTCTTCGCTAAGCACCATCAATGCCGCCAGCCCWWRARMYMKKRYRWWWRTWGYMWYKYKTYMKKKKRTTRWTTKSWKSGTWTCRRMWYYGRTKKWTYRWWYYRMYYWRRMWRCSMKYRGMSCTAGTTTTAAGGCACTTAAAAACGAGGCCTTGGCAGTTTCTGAATGATACGGTGTTTCCAATGTTGAAATGCCCGGTGCCGCCAATGCCTGTAATGTTTGCTGATTGAGCGGCGTTGGTGATTGCGGAGAGAGGCGAATTGCACTTAACCGTAAGTCTTTGCCGCCCTGTTTTTTGTTAGCCCATGATTTTTTCTGCATGGAATAGGCTTGTTCTTTGAATAACTGCCCGACCAATAACACCTTGTCGGAATCCGAACGAGAAGCCCGTAATATGGCAGCTTTTGCTTTGTCAGCGCCGGGAAATTGCATGCTAGCCATCGGGTTTTGATGGACACGTTGTAACACCAMTTCGCGGCCATAGCTTTGTTCCCAVAAYCKGATACCCGCAACATATTCAGGAACTTGCAAGGCGATCAATGCATTAACCGCCATCCAGCCCGGAGCGATTCTAGCGCCATCATAGCTGGCAAAATCAATCATTGCCGTTTCCAGCTCTTCGGCAGACGAAATATTCTTGGAACCCCAACGGCTCACCGACGCATGATAATTTGCCCAATGGCCTGCGGTTCTAACAACAATATGATTGCTGTTGAATTGCGCCGGTTGGGCATGAGATGCTTGCGGCTGCACTACGGCAATGGCTGTGGCTGTNNYTGTTNTGYTSKRCT
>NVWT02000003.1:6611-171701 GCA_002733735.2 Robiginitomaculum sp.
AATTGTTTCAATATTTTGCGCATATARCGAAGAGGACATTGCKGCAAAAGCAATTATTACTAAARTTTTGATGTTATTATGGCGCATGGTTTTTCCAGATCAGTACTTGAAATCCAACATAGCACGAGCGGGTAAACGTGTCATAAAGTTTTTTTGCTCGGCACTGTGAAAATAAATAACGGCAAAGGTGTCAGGTTAACTATAATATATCGCATAATAACAAATAGATAGCTCAAAAAAAGTGTTAACGATATTRGCGRCAGATTCAGTAAATATTAACGATATSAGCAAAGAATCTACATTATGAAAACCAAATCAAAATATGCTGGCTCGTACTGGCAGAATTTCTTGCGTTCATTTTCAATGCCGATAGCGTGGCTGTGCGGCCTGCCGGTGGTKTTGGGTTTGATGTATATCCAATCGCCGGGTTCTTTTGGYATGCAATTATTATTTGTTGCTTTTGCGGCCGCAATTCCAGCTGTCATGCACTTGGCTCTTGGTCGTTTTTTACGTGAGGAATGGGCACAAGCGCTTGTACTGATCGGTTGGACATCATTTACAGCATTGGCTATTGCCTCACCCGGAAACCTATACACCCCGTTGATTGCTTTGGCGGTTTTACCGATAATTGCCGCGGCCTCATTTGGTGGCATGCGACGAGTATTAGAGGCCACAGCCTTAACCGCAATTATTGTGGTAACTATTGCTATTGCCGCAACTCAAGGCTTGTTGCCACAATCAAATGGATTGTTTGTGTTTTGGCCGGGGCTGGAATTGGCAAGTCTGGTGTTAAGTCTAATAGTAATTGGTGCTGGCATGGCTTCTGTGCTGCCAGTAATTGATTCTAGAGCCAAGCTACGTGAGGGACTGTTCCAAAAATCCTTGCATCTGGATTTTTGTATTGACCGCGACGGACAGGTAATTGCCGCATCCGACCAAGGRCGCAAATGGAGTGCYGCTACTGCKTTAAGCGGRTTATTACGCAATAAAAATGGTGAATTAGCAGCCCAGAAAGCCATTAATCAGGTGTTTGTAAACAACCAACCTGCTTCGTTAGTTGTGCCGGTTGGAGATGATGGCAAGTCTCACCTGTTACAAATCAGGCAATTGGATAAAAGCCGAGTACTGGTAAACTTACGTAATATTTCGGCTTTGTTGGCCAAAGAGAAAAACCTGATAAAGCAACGTGATGAAGCACTTCAGCTTGGACGCGAGAAAACCATGTTTCTGGCCAGCATGAGCCATGAATTACGGACACCGCTTAATGCGATTATTGGATTCTCCGATATGATGAAAGCGCGGCTTTTTGGGCCAATACCAGCAAAATATGCTGAATATGCTGATCTGATTCATGAAAGTGGACGCCATCTGGTTGATCTTGTCGGCGATGTACTTGATGTATCAAAAATTGAATCCGAGCATTATAAACTGAATAAGGAAAATTTTAATTTAAACGARATTGTTCGYGCTTGTGTAAAGCTAATGCAAATGACCGCCGAAGAAGCTGGTGTTCGCTCCGTGGTGGAAGTGCCAGATTATCAGGTACCGGTAATTGCTGATCGCAAAGCTATGCGRCAAATTTTGTTTAACCTGTTATCCAATGCAATTAARTTCACCCCTAGCGGCGGAACTATCACCACTAAAGTTAGCATTATCGGYAATAAAGTGACTTTGAGCGTCTTGGATAATGGTGTCGGCATGTCGCAAGAAGATGCGAGCCTTGTTGGGCAACCATATCAACAAGCACAAAGCGCCAAGGVAAGCGATGCTAGAGGCACCGGTCTTGGCTTATCACTGGTCAAGGCTTTGGCCGARTTRCACGATGGSCARTTCAAAGTRCAATCMGAACTTGGCCAAGGAACTTCGATAAGYCTCGAATTACCAATATTGGATCAAGCCAGCATGAAAGCTGCKACAGTKAAGACGCTAGACGCTAGATCRCATATCTTACGGGCGCAGGCTGCCGCCGAACAAATAGCCGCCGTAACTGCAAGAATTTCTTCTTAATTTTGTCTCGCGGCGAAGTGCTGGAGCACCGCCTACGACGCGCGGCCTGACCGGCCGAGGCGCAGTCGCACCTAGTTAATCATATCCTTGTCTCGCGGCGAAGTGCTAAACTATGTTTTAGTCTTTTGCTTCGGCAAACATTCTAGCGGCAAGGAAGTCACCAACTTCGACAAATAGCCTTTTATGGCGGTCTTTGCGACCAAATCCATTTGACCAATATATATCAATACTTACTGCTTCGCGTGGATCAAGAACGGAAAACGCTTCTAAAGTTTCCTCGTCAAACCCAAAGCGCACACCTCTGGTGTTTTCTTCTTTGCTCACCAAACCCGGCTCGGCAGTAACCCGTAATGATGCGAAGTGAGTATTGGTAGCACTATCAGGTGGCGATAGTCCGGCAACTCCGTCTAACGGTAATTTAAGAAGTTTTCGCATAAACTGGTTGGGCGGACTTTCTAATTTGCGGGGGTCGCGCATCCGTAATAATACTGCCTTGGGCGTTGAATTGTTTTCGATAACTAGATCAAGCGAGTGTCGTCCTTGTAAAGTGGTCGAGCCAAAGCGAACAACTGTATCTTCCTCTAATACTATATTTTGCACTACCCGCCATCTTCGTTCTTCTAGCGTAGTATCACGGCTGGTTATCCACTCGCGGTATTTGGCGCTATAAGGCAAGCGGTGCATGTTCAGCCAAGTGTTATGAGCTTTTTTGACCCGTTCTATTTCGACTAACGCCTCTTCATTGGCACAATCAACATCTCTTACGCTGGCATCGGCAATGTCTCTAAGGCTGTTGACCTTGCGCAAAGTCATTCCAGAGCGCAGCAATGCTCCACGGGCTTGTAGCTGGCCAGATTTTACCGCTTGTAATTGCGAAAGGTTCAACAGCTCACAACGCTGCGCATAGGTAAACACTGCGCTACGGTTGGAATAACCGGAGCTGGCATCAATGGCCAATGCAGGATTTATTTGCATGGTCAACAATAGCCCGCCGATAAATAAAATCGTTTTTTTCATTACCTAGCCCTAATCTGTGGCACATAATCTGGCACAGCAACATTAGGATTAGGTGAATCATTTAATTAGATTTATTCTTCTAAAATAGAGCAATGGTAATAAACCGGCTATTAGCAGCAATATAAGAAAAACTTGCCAGCTAAGTGATTGCCTTGGGAATATAGCCGTGATCAGGCTTTGCTGTGTAGCGTTCACGGAAACTTTTGATCCTCGCCAACGTAAAACCGTTCCACTAAAATGATCAAGCGCCTGCCCTTCGACTAAATCTTTAAGCGCCAAAGACAGTTGCTGATTATCTTTCGCACTAATCGCCAACCATACTTGCTTGTTATTAAGCTTGGCACTGGCAGCAACACCCATGGCCGGAATATAAGTGCTGTCGGCAAAGGCGCTTCTAACAATTGTTGGTCTTTTGTATTTTGGATATGGATCACCGGGGGCGTGCCCTGCCCCATTAGCAAAACTTTCCGGTAAACGATTTACTAATTGCCGTGGTAAAGCATTGCGTGGTTGTATCGCCAGAACATTAAAAGCCGGATCTGGTTGCCCGCCGAATTTTGCCTGATGGATACTGGTATTACCAGTACGCGCAAGCTGCGCTAGAAACCGCCAGCTTTGGAATAAAGTCTGTGGTTCATCGGCCAACAAAATTTGCGTGTTTTTCCCATTGTCCGCAACAAAAACCCCACCATTCCAAGCCAATCGGTCAAGGTCGGATAAATTATCAACACCTGATAATTGCAATGAAATCCTTCTTGTGGTCGCCAATATTGGTGCATCCGACGAAGTACACGAATTTTCACTCCCATGCTTTAATTTGGTTTCTGCCAGCAGTGCTACTTTCCGGTTAGTTGAGGAACTTGGTGGAATAABYNAGAGAAAAATTATTCACTCGCCGCCAAAGAGACGGGGCGGCAATTTCACCTTGATCAACATATATTTGCAAACGTGATCTGCGGTCGGCTCTATTATCGCGGTGAGCTTCTATTTGTAATTTCGCATTTGTCTTCGGTGGTAGCCTAAGCGAAACATGCCTGCCTTGGGGACGACGCATGAAATCATTACTAGCAATTAGCAATTGTTTTAATGCCGGAGCAAACRTAATTTCCTGTTTCGGCCAGTGYTKTARSCYTTTTTGTTGCTSRKYTTGCGRAATMYGATATTTGGCAAACCARCGGCTGGCAGTAATAATTTCTTGATCGTTTTTTGCAGCAAAGATCATTATTGGTGTGGAACTATCTGTATTTATTTGAATTGCTAATTTGTTATCAGCATCGACCGCTGGCCTGATAATTAGATCCGCGTGTTTGGCTTCTTGGGTTAATTGCGGAATTTCGTTCATTCTCGCGGACAATGCTTGCACAATTAACGCGCCAAATTCCTTATATGCCTGCAATGAAAGCTGCCCCTGCTCAATCGCAATTTTTTGCGGCGCTCCAATATCGGCCGTCAGCCAGTCTTCAAACTCTGTCAACTTAGGCTTGGGTCTACCCAAAGACAGATCAAGCCGACTTAACTGCATATCTATTGCCCAGCCGCCATCGTCTTTTCCAAGGCACTGTTGATTGTATGCGGGCATGAAAGTAAGCTGGATATTATTACGTCCAGAAACTAATTGCCCTGCTGGAATATCAAAACGAGCGGCAAAACCTTTGACAATAGGGGCAAATGACACTGAAGGGCCTTGATTGACGCTAAGTAAAAAATAGCTTCCTGGTTGGGGCGGTTTCGCAAGCGGATTAGCCTTGAAAATTAGGCTGGCCAGTCCGGGCTTTGGTGGCAGATCGAAGCTAAAGTCCAGTGTTGCGTTATTATAGTCCAAAGACACAGGCTGTTGATAACCGGATAAAGCCGCCAATGAAGTCTGGGCATTTACCGCCGCAGACGCAAAAAGCAGGGTTAAACCGCTGATAATTGCCAATAACTGGTTCATTTTGGTACTTTCCTCTGGTATTTTAAGTCTTTTCCAGCAAGAACACGGCCATGGATGATTTGATCTCGCAAATATTGGTACAAGCCTTAATCCGTCGGGCGCAGGTGCAAGGCGCATTTGCATTGGTGCGCGAACATGGTGACGATGATGCTGGCTCGGTATTGGTTATGATCAATACTCTTGATGGCAAGGCTAACTTGTTTGGCCAAACCAGAGACGATAATTATGATCGAGTTTGGGAGAACTTATGTCCGCCCGCAACCGACTATATGAAAGTTGAAGCAATATTAGACAGAAGATTAAAGCAAGACCGAGATTTGTGGGTGGTGGAAATAGAGGACAAAAAAGGTCGTAATTTTTTAACAGAAGCGGTGTTATAGTTTGGGTTATAATTATTGAAGACGTTAGTTATGCTTTTTTTATTTAACGATGTAGTTTTGGAAATAGGCCAACCGGTGGAGGTGGTTTCATCAGCTAATTTTCCTATGCCTATTGCTGAATTCGATAAAATGCCTTTGGCTGAAATAAGTTTGTTGGCTAAAGAAGCTATTTTTACTGATCTGCAACTGGTTCATTCCAATCCAACAACAGCTACGCACATTGCTGTTTTACTGGCGGCAAAATCAGCAGCCAATGCGGTTTTAATTGGCCCGCCAGCTAATGGAGCCAGAACCCCTGCCGAAATAGGCATACGTCTGGCTGAAATATCTTTGGTGGTAATGTCGAATTTGTGGCAATTGCAAGTTGGCAACACTTTGAGTTATGAATATGTCTACCAAGCGGTATGGAGTTCGCTAAACGAGTAATTTTTAATACTTGGATTTGTTCTGTCTCGCGGTCAAATTGCTTCGCAATGACCTACGACGTGCGGCGAACGATCGCCCCCCAAACTAAAAATGGGCGCGGTCGCACCTAGTTAGTCGTATTCTTCTGTCTCGCGGCAAATACCAAAACGCCGTCATTCCGGCGCAGGCCGGAATCCAGCCTTGTAATTTATGCAGGGGTAAATGGTGGAAATAACCACCATCAATTTTTGATGTCGCCTAACAGGTTTTTACTGTAGCACCCCCTCCGTCGACTTCGCCGACACCTCCCCCATAAAGGTGGAGGACAAAAGCTCTGTCATCTGTCTCGCCACGAAGTGTGAGCTGGAGCAATTCTCAGTAAAAGTAGGAAACTTTAACTTGCCCTACCACAATGCTGGCGCTTAGCTCTTGAGGGCGGGTTTTGGGATAAGTTGATGGACAGAAAACAGAATGATACTTACAACACTGCCAGATTACGTGTTTTGAGTGTGATTATAATTTTCGAGCAATATAATGAGCGATTTACCCTTTAGTGCGAAAGCCAATCGTCGGCGMACCTTTGCGATTATTTCGCACCCCGATGCTGGTAAAACYACATTAACAGAAAACTTGTTGTTTGCTGCCGGCGCTTTGCGTTTGGCMGGRCAAGTAAGAGCGCGYGGGGARAACCGKCGCACCTCTTCGGACTGGATGAAAATAGAGCGCGAACGCGGCATTTCGGTTTCATCATCGGTGATGACATTTGAATATCGTGATTGCACAATTAATTTGCTTGATACTCCCGGACACGAAGATTTCTCCGAAGACACCTATCGAACTTTAACCGCCGCCGACAGCGCGGTAATGGTACTTGATGCGGCCAAGGGTATTGAGCCACAAACCTTGAAATTATTCGAAGTTTGTAGATTGCGCGATATTCCAATTATCACCTTTATTAACAAGATGGATCGCGAGGCTAGGGATCCTCTGGAAATTCTTGAAGAAGTTGCTGACAAGCTGGCTTTGGATGTAGTGCCGATGCAGTGGCCGGCBGGTTCHGGKTCAAGGTTTTGCGGGGTGCAAAAACTGGCAGAAAATCAATTCTTGCCGTTTGTAAAAGGACAAGAAGAGCCTTTGGCAGCCCTTGCAATAGGTGATCCGGCGATTGAGCAATATTTACCAATAGAAGAAAGAGACGAGTTGGCCGAAGCGGTCGAACTGGCCGATGGTGGGTTTGCCGAGTTTTCGCTGCAAAGCTATCTCGAAGGGCATCTAACACCGGTTTATTATGGCTCTGCTTTACGAAAATTTGGGGTAAGCGAATTACTTAACGCTTTGGTCGATTTGGCTCCATCACCGACGGCCACCAAAGTGCATCGCAATGGTATCGAAACCGAGCAACAACCCGGAGCAGAAGAGGTTTCTGGATTTGTATTCAAAGTGCAGGCCAATATGGATCCCAACCATCGTGATCGAATTGCCTTTACTAGAATTTGTTCTGGCGAGTTTAAGCGCGGCATGAAATTAAAAACCATTACTGGTAAAACTATGACTATCTCGCAGCCATTGATGTTCTTTGCCCAAGAGCGCGGTATTGCCGATACCGCCTATGCCGGCGATGTTATTGGCGTGCCTAACCATGGTGTATTACGAGTTGGTGATAGCTTGAGCACCAGCGGCAAATTGCAATATCCGGGTTTGCCTAATTTTGCTCCGGAAATTTTACGTAGAGCCCGTCCAAAAGACCCAATGAAGGCCAAGCACTTACGCAAAGCACTTGAAAGTCTAGCCGAAGAGGGCGTAACGCAATTATTCAAACCGATGATCGGTGCCGATATGATATTAGGAGCAGTCGGGCAGTTGCAGATCGAAGTAACAGCCGAACGCATTGCCACAGAATACAAACTGGACGTTTTGTTCGAGCCATGCCCGTATTCGGTGGCTAGATGGATTACGGCCAAAGACGATGACGTTTTGCAGGCGTTTGCTGATCGCCACAAAATGCAAATGGCCGAAGATGTGGACGGTGCAGCAGTGTTTTTGGCCAAAAGCGCATGGGAAATAAATTACGCCCAAGAAAAATTCCCCAATATAAAATTCACCGCCACCAAAGAACGTTAAAATATTTATCTATTTTGATGCACCAATTATTGTGCCTAAAACCTGTCATCACACGGCTTGTCCGGGTGATCCAGTTCTTCACCATTAGTTCTAGCAGCAAGTGCAAAGCTGGACACCGGCCTCATCCTGAGCATGTCGAAGGACAAGCCCGGTGTGACGGTAGTTTTGATATTTCCCACGAGACAGAAGAAGTGATCCTCCCGCCGCTTGCGGGGCCAAAAACTGTTGTCCTCCCACCGCTTGCGGGGCCAAGAACTGTTGTCCTCCCACCGCTTGCGGGTGTGGACTCACGTTTGAAGTGCAACGGTTTTGAGTTTTGTATATACTTCATTTGGAGTTTGATAGTCCAAACATTGTCTTGGTGTGTTGTTATAAGCATTGATGATCTCCTTTAAGCTTTGTTTTGTGAGTTTCGTTGTGTCTGTTTTTCGGGGTAAATACCGCCTAAGACGCCCGATGGCATTCTCTACGCTGCCCTTTTCCCACGGACATCGTGGTTTGCAGAAGTAGGTTTGCATATTGTGTTCCTCAATCAAACGATAGTGTTGCCAGAACTCTGTACCATTATCGAAAGTTGCAGAGCGACGTAGATCGAGCGGAATATGTGCAAAGCGTTTGACAAGCGTCTGGGCTATATCAGCAGATTTAAGCCCGGTTTGTTTACTGGCCATGATATAACGTGATTGGCGTTCACAGCTCATCAAAAGGCTTTGGCGGGGCTTTGAGAATTGCATCATATCAATCTCCCAATGACCTGCTTGCTTGCGGGTGTTGGCCGGTTCAGGGCGCTCGCAAACGGCGGTATACTGCAAAAACTGCCCACAAACTCGCTGACCTGCTCCGCGCATCTTGCCGCGCCTGGACTTCTTTCTAGGGAGCAGCCTAAACAGATAATCCTTCTGGGCACGACGATAATAAATATACCGGTATATTGACTCGTGACTGATTATCCGCACACCGTGATCACGCGCCAGCCGACCAGAAATTTGTTCCGGTGACCAACCCATCGCAAGGTGGTTTCTGACAAAGGTCTGTAGTTCTGGCTGGCGCACCAGTTTGAAGCGGGACTTATCCATCACCCTGCGTAACCGGGTCAATCTGTGGGCACGCACAGGGCAATATCCGCCGGCCCATTGCTTGCGCACATGACTATTACGCACGATCTCTCGGCTGATCGTACTGGCAGCACGATACAAACGCCGGCCAATCGCACGTATCGACAAACCTTGCCGATTGAAATGATAAATCTCTAAACGCTCATTCTGGCTGAGCTGACCATATATATATCCCATCGCAATAACACCTTAGCAGTGTTGCACTTCAATCGTGAGTCCACACCCCGCAAAAAGCAGGGAAGGAAACCAGCTTCTTTTATCTTGTTGCAATAGAACTCCTTCTTCCCGCTGGGGAGAGTCCTCAAGTAGCGAAGCGATAGGACATTAAAGAGTTCTCAACAGCCAAGCCTCAAACAAATAATTTCAGCAATTCGCGAACCACCATCACCCCAAGAGCTACCGAGGAAAGCACAAACAGTAAAAACCGGTGCGTGACTGTGTGATAGGTGTTTTGCACCAATGAGTGAATGACGCGTAAACCGACATAACTCCAAGCACTATAAATTGCCACCTGATCCACATGCCCCATAACGGTAATTCCAAGAACCGCTGCATAAAAAATTGTCGGTTGTTCCATCAAATGATTATAATTGGCCGCCACTTGCCGCGCCCCCAATGGCATCATAGAACTTAGATCTTTGGTCAAACTATCGTCCGGCTGAATGTTGGCTTTTTTCATTGCCGGGATACGTTTGGCATACATCCAGATCAACATCAGTAATGTCCAGCCAATAAGCACCATCATCGGCGCCAGTAATTGTGTTGTTACTTGCATTTTCTTCCCCTACCTTTTTAAGATAGTTAATCAGTAACAGGCTACCAGCCTGCCAGCAAGACAAACCCTAAAAGTCTTGAAACCTCGCCCAAATAGTATCGACCATTGCCGAGCCAAGATGCCGGCAACGCTCTGGCGACCAACCTTGCTCTTCGTCCGGGCTTTCCACTGTATCTTTGAACGGCATTTCCAAAGTCATCGACAAACAGTTAAATTCTTCGGCCACCCAATTAGTACACATTGACAGGTTTGCTGTACCAGCCGGAGATACCGGATAGCCGATCTTGGTTTGAAAATCCGGACTAATTTGTGCGTATGTTTCTTTGAACGAATTTAATTGTTTTGCCCGCTGATCACTCCAAGATGGGATACCCTCTGCGCCAGCAATAAAGTTGTACGGCAAGGCTTCGTCACCATGCACATCAAGACAAAAATCAACACCCGTAGCCCGCATTTTTTCGCGCGTTAAAAACACTTCTGGAGAGCGTTGCATTGTTGGGTTTTTCCACTCACGGTTCAAATTTGCGCCATTTGCATTGGTGCGCAAATGCCCGCGCACTGAACCATCGGGGTTCATATTTGGAATTGCATAAATATCCGCCTGTTTGAATATTTCACGCACCACCGGGTCAGTTTCATCAACAAGGCGAGCTAAAAAACCCTCCATCCACCACTCGGCCATGCTCTCGCCTGGGTGTTGACGGGCAATGCACCATATCTTTTTGCGCTGCCCATCGCCATCACCGACAAAATGCAGCAGATCTAAATCTCTGCCGTCCAAAGTAGAGCCAAGATTGATCAAATTAACCCGCTTGGCACCTTGAACTTCGGCGACCATATTTTGATGACGTTCATGAGAAAACGGCGCAAAATACGCAAACCAAACTGTGTCATATTCCGGTGTCAGTTCAAATTGCAATTTTTGTTGTTGGTAATCAGTATCCACTCGAAACCAATGTTGACGATCATAAGAAGCAACAACTTCATAGCCTTCCCAGCCATCAGCATAAGCAGCACCTTTGGCATTTTCGATGACCATTGAACAGGCCTGCCCCCTGATGCCGGAAAGCCGAAAATGAAACCATTGATAAAATTCAGAATTATTATCTTTACGGATATTAAGACGAATATCGAGCGGGTTGTCGGCCGAAATTACTTCCACATTACCGCTGTCAAAGTTGGAACTGATCTGGATCATGGTTTTGCTCTCTTGTTACGAACCTGAAGTGGAATATACCTGAATTTTTGACTGTGTGCAGATAAATCATTAAAGTAATTGGATCAGTACCTCACGTGTTGCAGGAGTACCCCATGACCAAAGCAATTATTGCCGGAAAAAAACCAATTCAAGTCGAATTAGAAGCAGGCAAAACCTATTATTGGTGCAAATGCGGCCTCTCTAAAAACCAACCATTTTGTGATGGGTCACACAAAGGTACCGGCATTGACCCACAACCATTTACAGCTGATCAATCTGGTGCAAATTATTTGTGTCAGTGCAAAGCCAGCGCAAACGCACCTTTTTGTGACGGCAGCCATACCAAATTAGGCAATGCCCAAATTGGTGATCCAGTACCAAAAATTGCCAGAGAAGGGCTGCCGATTGCAGAGCCAACACCAGAAGAACCTACCGTCGCCCGCATTCATCAATTGGCTCGGGACGGGCTTTCCAAGGTCGGACACCATGGTGAATTAGGCGCAATGGGCGTGCCGCGCAAAGACCTGCCACATTGGGACGACATACAAATTTTGCCAGCACAATTTGCCCGCAAACCGTTTCTTGATGAAGCAAATGTCGGCACAAAAATTGTGATCGGACCACGGGCTAAAAAACCTCTTACTTTGGACATTCCACTATTTGTCTCTGACATGAGTTTTGGCGCTTTGTCTGCCGAATCCAAAATAGCATTAGCCAAAGGTGCAGAGCTAGCTGGAACCGGAATATGCTCTGGTGAAGGCGGCTCCCTGCTTGAGGAAAAGGCGGCCAATAATCGATATTTTTATGAATTGGCTTCTGCGGGATTTGGTTGGGATATTGATCTTATGGAACAGATGCAAGCGTTTCACTTCAAAGGAGGTCAGGGCGCAAAAACCGGAACCGGTGGGCATTTGCCAGCAACAAAGGTTACGGAGAAAATTGCTAAAACTCGCGGGTTGAAAATGGGCGAAGATGCCATTTCACCAGCAACGTTTACAGACTTAGTGACAGTAAAAGACTTTCGAAAACTCTCCGACGAAGTACGCGAACGTTCCGGTGGCATTCCTATTGGGTACAAATTATCAGCAAATCATATTGAAGACGATATTGATTTTGCGCTGGAAGCTGGCGCTGATTATATTATTCTGGACGGCCGCGGCGGTGGCACTGGAGCAGCACCGTTATTATTTCGCGATCATATTAGCGTACCTACCATTCCAGCTTTAGCTAGAGCCAGAAAACACCTAGATAACAAATCCGGACGCGAAGTAACACTAATTATTACCGGTGGCTTACGCATGCCAGAAGACTTTATCAAGGCTATGGCATTAGGCGCAGATGGCATTGCCCTGTCGAATTCTGCTCTGCAGGCAATTGGCTGTGTTGCTGCACGAATGTGCAATACTAATAATTGTCCGGCGGGCATTGCTACTCAAAAACCAGAATTACGGAGTTTGCTGGATATAGATGTGGCGGCTAAACGTCTGGCGCGTTACCTTGAGTCTTCGGTGCATTTAATGCAAGTAATGGCCAGAGCTTGCGGCCATGACCATTTATCCGGGTTTCAGCATTCAGACCTTAGCACTTGGAAGCCTCAAATGGCAGCTCTTTCAGGCGTAAATTTTGGTGGCGTAAACAGCCCACAGACCTAAAAAGGTACATGCAAGTTTCAACTAGGTTGCTTATTCCAGCTTTTCCGACAAAGAACTAATCAACGCGCTCATCGGATCTTCTTCTGGTGTTTCAGTTATCTCAGGTTTACTCAATGGCGCTACAGGAATAACAATATCTGGCTCAGGGTATGAGCTAATCATTAGTCACTTGCTCATGACATTGTAATTGTTTAAAAAACGTACATGCGATAGGGGGTAATGTGGACGATAAAAGCCAAAATAATGTTGAACAAACAGAAAAACAGGAAGCTCCGGCTGCGGTGGTTTTACCCGGTGGCGCTGCAAGGTTTCTAGGAATTTTAACTAAAAACTGGTTAGCCACACGACCAATAGTGGTTTTAAGTTTTATATTCTTGTTTGGAGTTGCAATCGATTTATTCGATTCATTTGGAATTGAAGAACGATCTGATAACGCAACATCGTCTGCCTTAAATTCAGCCTTAAGTCCTACCTATGGCGGTGTACATCGCGAGGGACAGGAACTAATTACTAATGTTCTTATCCAATCTTCGTTTTTATCACGCAACAATATTGATTACTGGCCATTAACTTACCAGGCGCAAATAGACCTGGTCACACACCTTGCAAGCTTTGATCCTAAGATTATTTTTCTTGATTTTTATTATTACACACTTCAAAAATGTCAGAGAAACCTTGGATCAACGCTTAATTGCCCAGAAGAAACATTAGCTGCCCGTTGGGGGCAAACATTAGACCCCTCCGCATATACAGGGGAATTTGCTGCGCAATTAAAAAAAGCCGCCGTAAACTCTAAAGGCCAGGCGATACCGTTAATTTTAGGCCCTATTAGCCCGTCAGATCCAGCTTTTACAAAATTGAGAACTGCATTTCCCGTAGGTCAAGGTTCCGCAGGAATTCACATACCAATTTCACCACAGTTTGCCTACCAAGCTTATGACAAAGATAAACAATTGATGGTTGCATTCTTAATCTATCAAATGCTCTGCCAGGATTTAAAGAGCGGTTGTAAGCAACCAGCTACTGAATTAAATAAGCAAACTATGGCTATCCAATGGGGTTTCGGCAACTCTGCTTTACAGCAAAGCATTCAACCAAATCATGAAGGCACCATCTGCAAGGGCGAGGGTGTTAGCCAGCGCTTTCTGAGCGGAATACAAGTTATATTTAGAAGTTTATTTCAAGGTGCGCTACAAAATCCAAACCATAACAAACGCTCGGCAGATATAGTAGCTTGCACGTATCACGACACACTTTCTGCCGACCAAGTATCACAAGCGATTGATGAGGGGCAAAACTCTGGTTCGCATCAGCTAGTCAGCAAAGCATTAAAAAACAGAGTTGTAATGGTTGGTGCCGACATTTCATATTTGTCTGACTATTTTGATAGTCCCGTTTATGGTAAAGTTCCAGGAATTACGGTTCACTCTATGGCGTTAGATAATTTAATTTCTAAAGGCGATAATATTCAACGTTTCCCGAAACAGGTAATTTGGGGATTAGACCAAGCCGATGTGGTAGAATCCCTATTAATGATCCTTGCTATGATTGCACTTATCTGGCGTCATAACGCTATTCTACATAAAAGCTATCAACCGAAACTAGCAAATTGGGCGTTCAACTTTGCAGTTATTACAGTCACTATTACCGTTGGAGTTTTTGTAAGCTGGCTTGCTAATTGGGCGGTACTTAATGTTTTTATTATGACATTGGGCATATTCGGAGTCAGCGGCATACTAGCTCTATTTAAAGAAACCTAAAACATGCAAGAAACGTTTGCACCCTGAAATGCTGCGCTCCTAATTGTTTAGACAATCTCTTAAAACACGTATAAGATGAGATCCTGGATTGTTTAACATTAGGGTAGATAATGAAGTGGGCTAGTTTATTAGTATTGGGTATCTTTTTACAATTCGTCCATAGCGGCACGGCTGTGGCGCAAACCAGCTCATGTAAAAATTTGGTAGTAAGCCAGTCAGAAATACTAACCGAAACTTTGCAGCTTTTTATCCCTAAAGGTAATACGCCAGTAAAAACCAGTGAAATAAATCGCGATGATTTAACATACCCTTTGCAAGTAAAAGACTGCAATGACCCTAATTATTACGGCCTTATAATAAGTCAGAAATTTTATTTAATTGAAAAAAACAAAATAGGTGGGCAATTCTGTATGTGTCCATCGTCACGCCAAAACTCAGCCACTGTTCCAGGCGGAGCGCCTGGAGCTGGAGCTGTAAACATGTGCCACCAGAGCAAGTGTAAGTAAAAATAATTCTTAATTTAGCAAGCGAGAAATAACATGCTGTACCGATGCCTTATCGTTTCATTTATTACAACATTATTCATTGCGGCATCAACGCCCTCTTTCGCTCAATTTCGCAACAGAATAGTAATACCCGAGCAAACTATACTTGAAACATATGACCAACAGGCCATTGAGATCGGCATTACATTAAACCCAGCAATTCCCGGATTTATACCAGGGGATATAGAACCAATTAATGATAAATTGTTCGCGCGGTTACAGGTTTCCCAAAAAGAATACCCAAAAATGATGAAAGTGATGAACGATTTTATCGAACAATTAGCCAAAGTTGGGCCGCGCCCGGACATTGTACCGCAAATTGCCATTGAAAGGAATGCCGCACCTAATGCTTACGCCCCACGGGAAGACTTGATTGTTGTAACATCTGGATTATTAAACCTATTGCTTGAGCTTGATACAAGTAGAGTTGAAAGTCGCGACATTGAAACTAACGAGACAGCTCAAGATAGTAATAGCAAAATAAGTGATGAAGACAGAAAATTATCCTTGTCCGAAGATCACGCCTTGGTGTTTATTCTGGCTCATGAATACGCCCATATTTTATTAGCCCATCCAAGTCGTTATCGGAAACAGCAAGATGCCACCAAGGTTGGAACGCCAATAGCAGGGGCACTAGTTCTCTTAAAGAAAACAGGTGGTGTTGCAAGTGCTTTGGGCATCAATATGGGGCAAGAATATTATCAAGCAACCGACGTTTTAACGACAGCATTAGTCATTAGTCCTTGGTTGGAATCTGAATTATACCGCGCTTCTTTTGTCCCCTATCAACGAAAAGAAGAAATGAAAGCTGATTTCTTAGGGGCGGACATAATTAGTAAAACCGGTAAATACGATATCGAAAAAGGCGCTAATCCATTAAGGCGAATTTATAGAATATATGGAGATGAGCATAAACGTCGCGTACGAGAAACCCAAAAAAATGTCGAAGAGCAAATGCGTGCTGCAGCTAAAGACGCAGCGGCACTTGGTGCCAACTCTCTACTTGGAAATGGTATGAACTTTGGGAAAACACTTAAAAATAGAGTTATCAACCGTGGAATTGGTAAAGCATTTAGCATTATAGAGGATCGTAGGAAGAAGAAACCACACCTGTATCACAGCTCTGACAAGCGAGTTAGCGCAATTGATAAATATGTAGTTAAATTCAGGTATGAACACCCCCCTGCGTTGACCAGCCCATCACTTTGGGGAGGCTATTTTGAAGAAGAAAACAAACCAGAGAAAATTGCTCGAGCCGCATTAGATTTATTGGCTCTAAATGATATTGAAGCTGCAAAGAAAGTACTACTTTCTTTGCCCAAGAGCGCAAACCAAAATGATTATTTGTATTTATACGCCCAAGGCAAAGTGGCTAGCTCAGAAGGCGAACATCAACAAGCTGTTAACTTTTACCTCAAAGCAATCAAAATCACTACTGCACCATTATTAGGATATGTAGATTTAGTTGAGGCAGCTACTGTCGCAGAAGATAGAAAAAATGCTTTTCTTGGTCTTGATGCTGCCGCTAGAGAATTTGGTGAAAATAAAGTAATTATATTACGTATTAGAACTCACGGAAATTTTGAAGAATATGAGGAAGCCCAACAAGCTTTACTGCTATGCCAAGGCTTAAATGATGAGGAATTGCTAAAGCAATGTAATGAAAATATGCCAATTGCACCACCAGAAGACGACGGTGAAGAAAATAATGGTGAAGAGAAAAAAAAGGGACGGTTTGGACTTCCCAAAATTATTAAAAACCCATTCGCTGAAGAATAACCCTAATCCGGGCTATATGACTTTGCCGTTTGTTATTGAATCTATTCCAACTTTTCCGACAAAGAACTGATCAATGCGCTCATCGGATCTTCTTCGGGTGTTTCAGTTATTTGCGGTTCAGGTATAGTCATCTCTGGCTCTGGCTCTGGCTCTAATTTTGGCATTATTGCCACCGGTTCTGGCCGAATTTTTAGCCACTCGCTCATAAAGCTTTGCCAAATTTTTGCCGGCAACCCACCGCCGGTTACTTCATCCATCGCCCGGTTCTTATCATCACCAATCCAAACACCCGCGGTATCGCTTTGCGAATAGCCAATAAACCACGCGTCCTTAAAATTATTGGTTGTGCCGGTTTTGCCACCAACATCATAACCTGAAATTTTTGCCCTTCTACCAGTGCCTTCCTCGACCACACTTTGCAGCAGATAATTCATTCTAGCAGCAACATTATCGTCCATAACCTTTGCTGGCGGAACAGCTTTGCGCTGCCATAATACCGGCCCTTGGCGAATAGAAATTTCAGTAATTCCATGCGCCTTGGCTCGATAGCCGCCATTGGCAAATGGCGCATAAGCAGAAGTGATTTCCAATAAACTGGTTTCATTACTGCCCAAAGACATTGAACGTGTGGTGGCTATCGGCATATCCATGCCCAGACGCCTAGCAGTATTGGCAACTCTTGTCCGCCCGGTTTCTTCGGTTAATTGCACAGCAATAGAATTTACCGAGCTTGCCAAAGCGGTTTTTAGGCTCATTTCACCCTTAAATTCTTGCTTGTAATTGCGCGGTGTCCAATCGCCGATACTAATTTGTTTATCATCACGAATTGTCCACGGACTAAGCCCGTTTTCCAAAGCTGCCAAAAACACAAATGGCTTAAACGCTGAACCCGGTTGTCTTTTGGCCTGTGTCGCCCGATTGAACTGACTGGCAGCATACGACTTGCCACCAACCATCGCCAGCACCGCGCCATCTGCGGTGATAGCTACCAATGCGCCTTGTCCGGCTTTTTTTTGTGCTTGCTCGGCGGTAAGGTGTTTGGCCAATGATCGCTCGGCGGCTCGTTGCGCCGATAGATCAAGAGTGGTTTTAACTAATAAATCGGTTTTTACCTCGCCAACTTGCCGGCGAACTTGCGGCGCCAACCAATCAACAAAGTACGATGCAGACGGTGTGGCCTTGGAAGGCTTTACCAAAATCGGCGTAGCAAAGGCCAACTCGCGGTCAATGGCGGAAATTTTACCGTTTCTTACCATCACATCAAGCACAATGGTTGCCCGTCTCTCGGCACGGTTAAGATCAGAAGTTGGACTGTAACGGTTTGGAGCTTTCAGCAAACCAGCGATCAATGCAGCTTCGCCCAATTCCAATTTTGATGCTGGCTTGCCGAAATATGACAATGATGCCGCCTCAACCCCCCATGCACCGCGTCCAAAATACACCCGGTTCAGATACAGTGATAAAATTTCATCTTTGGTAAAGCGGTTTTCAAGCCATAAGGCCAACATCACTTCTTGGATTTTGCGTTTATAAGTACGCTCCGATGACAAAAATAGGTTTTTGGCTAATTGCTGAGTAAGGGTAGAGCCGCCCTGAACTATCCGACCAGCCTTGGCATTAGCAATAAACGCCCGTACCAACCCGAAAATATCAACCCCAAAGTGGCTATAAAACCGCCGATCCTCAACTGATAATACCGCATCAATCAAATCATCAGGCATGTTTTCCAAAATCACTGGCGGTGCATAAGCTGCACCTTGCACAGCAATAGTTTTGCCATGGCGGTCAACAAAAGTAATGCTTGGCTGGCGCTCTACATTCCACAAGCCAGAAGTATCCGGAAGATCACTGGCATAGGTAGCTAAAACAAACGCGCCGATAAGCCCAACCCAAATTGAAGTAACAAACCCCCAATAGATAATTTTCTTCAAGCCAAAAGAAAAACCGGAGCCTTTACGTTTCGCTGGCTTTTTTCTACGCGCTGTTTGTGGTTTTGTTTCTGAAGCTCGCGATGATGGCTTAACGGATTTCTTGGATCCAGACGAGTATTGCCGCTTGCCAATAGTTACTGGCTTGCGCTTTGATCCGGCATTATTAAAGCCGCCTGATTTTCCTGAACCTCTGTTGGGCACGTCTTTTCCCCGTATCTTTATCAGGGCATTATCGGTCAAAGCGATTAAGAGCCGATGAATCAATTTATATCTTTATTAKYCATGAAAAACCAGCTAGTGATCGTTTTACGATAAGAAGTTGTTGGATTTTARYATGAGCATTAAAATCACTTTGAATGTAATGCTRGCCARGCGRAATATGAAAGCCCGCGATCTGGCKGMATTTGTTGGYATTACCGAACAAAACKTATCTTTGCTACGMAATGGCAAAGTCAAAGGNSKTRSGTTTNTCRACWYTRGCWYTKATCTGCGAAGCRTTGSAATGCAARCCSGGTGAYATTCTCGATTTTGAGNKWGRMKRYRAAAGNYGATTGATTNAMTCYWTMWCCTGCACYGGTGCRTAGCTRATRATKATGCTKCCCRYSCCGCCMTTKASCTYKYYYCCCTGMCCWRRWAATWGCAATKTACCATTKGGTTTTTTCTCYAAAATARTATCRGCATTTTCTGGCAAAGAAGCCATTAASTCATCAATRGTGTAATTGTCGCTAAGTTCGGTTTTGCGAAACTCCCAACCTTTCCAATGATCACGAATTAAACCATCCAAAGTACGACCCCGACGAATAAATGTCCTGCCTCTGGCGGTAAAGGATATTGCTTTATCGTCAGTTCCTTCACCATCTTGACCTGAGGTCTGCATCACTTTGTGCCGTCCTAATTCCGGCGCAAAGTCCACACAAACAAGCGCGTTATAAGCATCATTGTTTGACGCGGCCAACAGCCAATCCATGCCTGCATGATCTAGTTTATGTTCGGCCATTTCCGATAAAACTTCGCCATGAAACACCTTAACGCCAGCTAGTCTTGCGGCCTGTAATTTACGACGATTGGTATCGGCTAATGTTACCGGTATATCTATCTCGCTCATGGTTTGCGCTAATTTGCGCGTCCACGGATTTGCACCAATTAACAGCACCCCTTCGGGGCCAGACTTCGCCAAACCTAACATTCTTGCCAGTGGAGAAATGCTAAACCCGTGCGCCAGAACAGTAGCAAAAACCATAGCAAATGCCAGTGGCGCCAAAATGGCCGCCTCACCACCAAGTTGGCTGGCAAAATAACCAGCCACCGCCACCGCAACAATACCACGCGGAGCAATCCAGCCGATAAGCAGCTTTTCCTTGAAATTTAATTTAGTGCCTATGGTTGACAGAAATATAATCGCCGGACGAACCACAAACAACATTGCCGCAACAAAGCCGACGGTTCGCCAGTTAAGCATTTCAACATCACTAAAGTTCAAACCAGCGGTAAGCACCACAAACAAGCTGGATACCAGCAAGGTAGCAATGCTTTCTTTGAAGCGGATCATTTCTTGGATCGCCGCAAACTTGATATTGGCCATGGTCAAGCCCATAGCCGTTACCGCAACCAGACCGGTTTCATGCGCCAATATATCGGCAAGTGCATAAACAACCAAAACCATCGCCAAGATCAATGGGCTTTTAAGAAACTCCGGAACCAAGCCTTTGCGAAAAGCAAACACCAAAGCAAACCCAGCAGCAATGCCCATAAATGCAGCGATTATTGCCGCAAAAATCAACCATAAAATACCGCCCATTGTCGGCATGCCATTGCTGGTCAGAACAATGATTTCATAAACAAGTACCGCAAATAACGCACCGATCGGATCGTTGACAATACCTTCCCACTTTAACACCGAGCCAGCACGTCCTGATAATTTGGCTTGGCGCAATAATGGCATCACCACCGTTGGCCCGGTTACCACCATCAAGCCGCCAAACAATGCCGCCAGCTCGAATGATAATCCGGCCAAATAATATGCCGCAGCTGTGTTTAATAGCCACCCCAAAGGCGCACCCACAAAAACCAACCGCCGCACTGCACCGCCAGCATCGCGCAAGTCGGCAAAGCGCAAAGTAAGCCCGCCTTCAAACAGTATAAGCGCCACAGCTAAACCAATAGCTGGCCGTAACAAATCCCCAAAATCATTTACCGGATCAAGTAATGGCGTAGTAAATACCAATTGGCTTATTGGCCCAAGTAACAGCCCGGCAATGCTAAGCAGGACAATCGCTGGCCATTGTAAGCGCCAGCCCAACCATTGCGCCGTCATACCGGCGGCAATGATCAAGGCAATTTTTGTCGTTAAATCCAAAGTTAACGCAATATCCATTTATGTCTTAGACCCAAGTTCAGAAGCGTTGATGATCTCAAAGCCGATCTCTCTACTACCATAACTTCCTTGTTCATACTGCACTACCCGGTCATCAAACCAGTCATATATATGTCGGTATAATGGCTCGAACATAGTTTTTACCTGTTTGTCGTCCAGTGGTAGATCAAGATCAAAGCTCATACCTCCTTCGATAAATGCTTGTAATTTACCGCCCTCAACCGCACATGAAAACACCACTCGCAGCCAATCATCTTTGGCACTTACTCTTACTGCTAAACCAAAGCTGACCGGTGATAATTGCAAATAGCTATTACCGGTAACTGAAAAAGCACCACTGCCATAGTTCTTTGGGATAAATGGGCCGCTTGGCGGGATTAAAAACACACAATCGCCATCACCGGCATTCAAATGCTTGCAGAAACCATCACGTAGCCGTTCGGCCAGCGAGCGAACCAATGAATAATTTTCATAAGCCAAAGCCGCATAACGATCAGTTATACCTAATAATTGCAAAAATGGTGTTTCGGTCAATTTACTCTCCATTGTCGGTTGGTTTGTTCTTCTGCGCCTATCGCAAATAATTCTGGTGCATTTGCACGTAAATATTTTCTAGCCGGTGCCGGATCGCCAAAGCTTTGTTTGACCAGATCCCAAAACTTAAAACTGTGATTGGCCTCGCGTAAATGTGCTACTTCGTGGGCGGCAACATAAGAAAGCACAAAAGCCGGTGCGCAAATAAGCCGCCACGAAAAATTCAAATTACCAGCGGCACTGCACGAACCCCAACGGGATCTGGTATCGCGAACAGTTATTCTTTGCGGTTGGCAATTTAACCGTTCGCTATGCAAGCTCACTTGTTCTTGTAATGATATTCTTGCCCGCTCGATCAAAGCCCTACGCACCCGATCAGCAAATGCAGCTTCTTGAGTTGCCGGAACTATAAACTTACCATTTTGCTCACGCGCTTTGCCTCTACCCGTTTCAAACACCAGCTCTGTTTTCTCACCGCCAAGCAATATGATTCTGCCAGCAATAAACGGCATTGCCAAGGGAAGTTTCTCCCATTGCTGCGAAAGCCATTCAGATCGCTGCAATAACAACTTCTTGCCTTGTCCTAGAAATTTTTTGTGCGGCAATACTAATTGCGCATTTCTGCTTGCATGATCAAGTCGCAAAGTTATGCGTTTGCTTTTACGATGGATCAGCACCGATACTGGCCCACAATCATGGGGCAAAGCTTCAATCACCGACGACACGGCTTAGCTACAAGGTAATCATTCAGACACTTTGCGATAACTTGCGGGCTGTCTTGGTGGCCAAAAGCTGCAACAAATTCGCCTTTGTCGTCCATCAACAGAACAATACTGGAATGATCCATCAAATAATCATCGGCTTGTTCATCGCCAGCGGCTCGACGATAAACCACGGAAAATGCTGATGCAGCGGCGGCGATTTGTTCCTTGGTTCCGGTTAAGCCGATCAAACCATCAGGAAAACCATTAGAGCTTACATATTGCGCCAGTAATTCCGGTGTATCGCGATCAGGATCAATAGTAATTAAAACCGATTGAAAATTATTGGCCTTATCGCCAATGCTTTGCATCGCAGAGCCCATTACCTGTAAGGCGGTCGGGCAAACATCGGGGCAATATGCATAACCAAAATAAATCAACATCGCTTTGCCGCGAAAGTCATCTTGAGTGACGGTAACGCCATCTTGGTTGATCAAGGTGAAATCACCGCCAATGCTTGCCCGTCCCGAAGACAAAGTTGTTTGTGGCGTTTGGCTGGTGCTTTTCATCCACATCCAACCGCCGATAAAGACTATTAGTACAATCGCTGTCCAGCGAATGACAATCAGGCTAGTTGATAATTTCTGGTTCATGATCAGTTTTTTCTTATGATGCTTTTATTTAACCCTCAGATAGCCTAGAATCAATTTAACATTCAAGTCTTCTAAGGTGYGCTTTGCCATATTCAGCAAATAAACTTTTAAAAAACTATGGCGGTTTGCGTAGCTCAACGCTTGTATTACTACGTTGGGCAGCAATAGCTGGACAAACAATAACAATATTGCTGGTTCATTTTGGCTTTGGGTTTACGCTTCCGCTAAAATCCAGCTTAGCAGTGATCGCTATTAGCGCAGCGCTAAACATTTATCTGATGAGCGCATCACCTAGCAATAAACGCTTGAACAAAAACCAACTGTTCGGACAATTGTCTTTTGACCTGTTACAATTAGGCGCACTCATTGGCTTAACCGGCGGGCTTTCCAATCCATTTTTAGTGCTATTTGCCGCGCCAGTAGTAGTGGCAATGACCGTATTACGGTTTCGTGAAGCCGCATTATTGTTTTTGCTAGTCGTGGTCATGGTTATTTTACTGGCCAAATATTCACTTCCCTTACCATTACCSGATGATCATATTTGGACATTTGGTAGCACATTATTCCAATTTGGATTAACCGCCGCAACTCTTATAACTATTGCCTTTACCGGCATTTATGTCTGGCGTATTTCTTCGGARCGTAACCAAATGGCCGAAGCTCTTAGCGCCACCGAAGCCGTGCTTGCCACCGAACATCGCTTATCCGCATTAGGCGGACTGGCCGCTGCAACCGCCCATGAGCTTGGCACTCCGCTTGGAACCATTCAACTAGCAGCCAAAGAATTAAACCGGGAACTTAAAAATGGCTGTTTTTATTCTTCAACAGAAGAACGCTGCCGGGTACAAGAAGACCTTGATCTGATTTTATCGCAAGCAATAAGATGTCGTCAAATATTGGGAAAACTATCACAGCCCGGTGTTGAAAACGATCCATTTCATGCCAAGCTTTCATTGTCTGCATTACTGGAAGAGACTTGCGCACCATTGATGAGCCCTAACATTTCACTGGTCTGGAGCGTTAAATCCAAAAACTTAGAGCCAAGTTCAAAGCAGCCAACATTACAACGAAAACCAGAAATTCTTCACTCTCTATCCGCTTTTACCGAAAACGCATTAAGCTTTGCCAAATCATCAGTCGAGATAACCGGTCTTTGGGATGACGACTGGATAATTATTACAATTTGTGATGATGGCCCTGGCTTCGACCAAAACATATTAGAGCGATTGGGCGATCCTTATGTAACCTCTAGGCGCGGTGGAAACGAAAGGTCTCAAGGTGGATTAGGGCTTGGGTTTTTTATATCCAAAAATCTCATTGAACGAACTGGCGGCGAAATAAAATGCGGCAAAAGCTCTGCGTTAGGTGGGGCAATGGTACAAATTATTTGGCCAAAAAATGTAATAGTAGCCGAGCAATATCCATAATTGATAAAGATCAAGGTCTTGAAAAGACACTATGGTACTCTAATGTTAGAGATGGATGTACACTAAGGAGAAGATTTATAATGCCTGATAATTTTGAACTTCCTGAGGATCATTCATTGCTTATTCTTGACGATGACGCACCGTTTCGTACCCGCCTTGGACGGGCTTTGACTAATCGCGGGTTTGCGGTTAGCGCAGTAGGCACAATAGCCGAAGCCAATGATATTGCCAGGTTAAATCCGCCAGCCTTTGCGGTATTGGATATGCGCCTAGAAGATGGTAACGGCCTGCAAGTTGTTGATACTTTGCATGAAAATCGCAAAGACTGCAAAATTGTAATGCTAACCGGWTATGGAAATATCGCAACAGCAGTRAGCGCGGTAAAAGCTGGCGCCATMGATTATTTGGCCAAGCCTGCTGATGCTGACGATGTGGTTAATGCCTTAATGGCCAGTGGTGAAGATCATGCCGCGCCGCCAGAAAACCCGATGTCGGCGGATCGGGTAAGGTGGGAACATATCCAGCGAGTGTTCGAGCTGTGCGAGCATAATGTTTCTGAAACCGCCAGACGACTGAACATGCACCGCAGGACTTTGCAACGAATTTTGTCCAAACGCGCACCGCGATGAGCGGTATGATCGCAAGAAACATCAAAGACATTTTGTTTTCATTATTGCTTGTTACGCTTGTAATTAGTGTCTCGTTCGCATCTGAAGCTACCGAACAACAGCCCAACGTCTATACAGAAATAGCAATAGCTGACGTGGCAGAAACTCTTGACCTGCTTGGCCTACCTTACCAATTAGAACCCGTTGCTGGCGAGGGAATAGTTGCCGATACTAGGTTGGTAGTACTGGATAAAATGACTTGGTTTTTGTATGGCTATAATTGCAGTGGCCAGCAGCAAAAATGCAGCGAATTGCAAATGCGAGCGGTAATACAGCGCACGGTAAGTGATGAAAAACGGCCAGATTTGTTGAATACTTGGAACCGCAACAGCCGATTTGTACGCGCTTATACTTCTGTCTCGAGCAAGGCAGTAATTTTGGAAATGGATATTTATCTGGCCGGCGGGGTTGCTCTTGGGAATATTACCGATCAGTTTTTGCTGTGGCGGCAGTCTTTGAGCGAATTTACCGAGTATTTGGAGCAAGAATGAAAAAAGTACTATTTGTCTGTCTGGGTAACATTTGCAGATCGCCAACCGCAGACGCGGTTTTTACGAAAAGGGTAAGCAAGCTAATACCTAACATTATTGTTGATTCAGCAGGAACCGCGAATTGGCACATTGGCAATCCCCCTGATGCAAGAGCTAGCGCCACCGCCGAAGAACAAGGCTATGATATGTCTGGTCTTTATGCCAGAGCGGTAATCCGTGACGATTTTCACGATTTTGACTACATACTAGCCATGGATCGACAAAATTTGAGTGATTTAGAAACTTTGCGAGATGGCCAAGGAACCAAGCCACAATTATTTATGGATTTTGCACCAGCAATTGCAATGCGCGAAATTCCCGATCCGTATTACGGCGGTGAAGATGGCTTTGTAAAAGTTATCAAAATGATAGAACAAGCAAGTGATGGTTTAATCGATAAAATCCTGGCTTAAGGCTAAGAAGAAGTTAATTGCTCTCTTGATTTTCAGTACTTCTGGTAAGAAAATTTAAGTTCCTTTGACGTATGTTACCCTCAATATTTTGGATAATAACAATGCGGGGACATAAGTGATGTTAAGCAAGCTTTGCATTTGCGAGCCAAACGAGCTTAGCGAAAGTGACGTTAAGAGATGGATCGCCGCGCAGCAACAAACCCCTGCCCTTAACAGTCCTTTTTTGCACCCAGAATTTGCGGTTATTACTGCCCGCCGGCGGCTTGATGTGCGAATACTTATTGCTGATGATCATTTGGGAAATCGYAGCTGGTTTGCTTTTCACCGGCTTGATGGCGGATTGGCCAGACCGATTGCAGCTCCRGTTTCAGATTATCAGGGWTTAGTTTTTGAACCCGGATTTTCTGTTAGTTTTCCAGAAATCTTAAAAGAAGCTGGCATTGGCGTAATGCCGTTTTGCGCTCTGGTBGATCCAAATGGGCAAATGRATGAGCATCAAACCCATAGCGAAAGTTCRCATTTACTGGATTTATCACAAGGGCCGAAGCATTATTTTGCCGAACAACAAAAACAATATCGCAAATATTTCAAAAAAATGCGCCAAAGAGCCAGAGCTGACATTCGCGATCATGGAAATTGTGAAGTCATAACCGATATAAAAGACCAACAAGTTCTGGAAACTTTATTCGATTGGAAACACCAACAATTCACCCGCACCAAGAAACTGGACGTGCTTAATATTCCATGGATACACGCTTTACTGCAAAATGCTTATACCTCGAAAAACCCTGATTTTAGAGCTGTCTTATCTGGCTATAAGATAGGCGGTAAATGGGCAGCAGCCGAATTAGGGTTGCTTGCGCAAGGTGTCTATCATTCGTGGATAGCGGCCTATGCCGATGAGTACGGGCGCAACTCACCGGGATTGTTATTGCTACACGGAATTATCGAACAAGCACCAAAGCTGGGCATCAAGCAAATAGATATTGGCACAGGCCATGACCATTACAAGAAATATTACGCCAGCTCTTTTGCCGAGCTAGGCAGTGGTTGTCTGGTAGGAAATGGAGTTGCTGCCAAAAGACGCAAAGCTCTGTTCAAGTTTTGCGATAAAATGGCAGCTTTACCATTGGGCAAATTAGGCAAATTCCCCGGCAAGCTTGTAGGGTCTCTTGATTACATTGCCGCCTGCCATCCAGCGAAAAAAGATCAGATATCGGCTTTTAGTGGTGGGTTGTTACGAAAAATTAGCCGCTCAAGATAAATTAAACCCCGCACTTTTTAGATGCGGGGTTTTTTGTTTTAAGTATAATTACCAGATACGAACTCGTTTTTCTGGTGGCAGATACATCGCATCACCTTCTTTTACACCAAAAGCTTCATACCAAGCATCAATGTTGCGAACCACCCCATTTGTACGAAATTCCGGCGGCGAATGCGGTGCGCCTTTTAACCGGTTGATCATCGCTTCATCGCGATATTTACCCCGCCAAACTTGCGCCCAAGCCATGAATAACCGTTGCTCGCCGGTAAGACCGTGAAGTACCGGTGATGGCTCTCCGTTCAAGGAAATACGATAAGCGTTTAAGGCAAAAGTTAGCCCGCCAAGATCGCCAATATTTTCACCCATGGTGAACTTACCATTTACATAATGGCCTTCTAGTGGCGAGAACTGACTGTACTGATCACCAAGATCTCCGGTTCTGGCCTCAAACGCTGCTTTGTCCTCATCAGTCCACCAGTTACGCAATTTACCAGTGCCATCAGACTTGGAGCCTTGGTCGTCAAACCCGTGACCAATTTCATGGCCAATTACCGCGCCAATACCTCCATAGTTAATCGCAGGATCAGCCGCCGGATCAAAAAACGGGGCTTGTAGAATCGCAGCTGGAAATACGATCTCATTGCGAGTCGGCGAATAATAGGCATTTACCCGCTGTGGGTTCATGAACCATGCAGACTTATCAATAGGCTGTCCAAGATTGGATACTTGGTCATTCCATTGCCACACACGGGCGGCCTTGGTGTTGGCCAGCAAATCATCACGATCAATACTCATCGAGGAATAGTCTTTCCAACGATCAGGATAGCCGATTTTCGGAGTAAATGCCGTAAGTTTAGCATGGGCTTCGACCTTGGTATCGTCAGACATCCAAGCCAAGCCATCAATGCGTTGGCCAACTGCTATTCGTAAATTAGCCACCAATTCATCCATTTGTTTTTTGCTGGTTGGCGGGAAATGTCGCTCGACATAAATCTGACCAACTGCTTCGCCGACCGATCTGTTGACCACGGCCACAGCCCGTTTCCAACGGTCACGCATTTTTGGTTGACCGCCTAGTTGCTTGCCGAAAAACGCGAAGTTTTCCTCATCAAAGGCACTGGATAAATTAGCCGCATTTGACGACAATAAATGAAATGTCAAATAAGCTTTCCAGTCATCAACCGAAGTATCACTAAAGATTTTTGCCAATACTGGAAATGCGGTATTTTCCCGTAAAACCATTTCACTAACATCAACACCAGAGACTTGCAGATCCAATGCCCACGGATATTCCGGTGCGAATGCTTCTAGTTCAACCAGCGTCATTTTGTTATAAGTCAGATCGCGATTACGGCGTTCTAGTTTGTCCCAATGGGCTTTTGCTATTTTGGTTTCAAGCGCGAAAATAGCTACGGCCTTTGCTTCGGCATCATCAATATTTGCCAAGTTAAGCATATTAGCAATATGCGCCTGATAACCTTCGCGCAAGGATACAGAACGATCGTCCTCATCGAGATAATAATCACGGTTTGGCAAACCAAGACCGCCATGCGACATATAATATGCGTAAGCTGTTGGGTTTTTACTATCCAAAGTAACAAAGCTACCGAATAATCTGTTGGCCGCCATATCGCGACGCGCCATTTGCCGGACAATATCATTATGAGTGGAAGCTGCCGCAATCACAGAAAGATCAGCTTGCAATCCTGATATGCCTTTGGCGTTTAGGCTCTCTTGATCCATAAAGCTGGCATAAAGATCACCGATTTTTTGTTCAATTGACCCGACAGCTGCATTTGCTTTGGCGGCATCTTGAATGATTGCCCGAACTTGTGTTTCCGAACGATCACTAAGCACGGTGAATGAGCCATAACCAGTTCTATCGGCTGGTATCTCAAAGCTATCCAGCCATTTACCGTTCACATAACGATAAAAATCATCGCCGGGTTTAACCGATGCGTCCATTACCGACATATCAAGGCCAAATGCGCCAAGCTCTGGTGTTTGTACGGCTTGCTCTACCTTAACGGCTGCATCAAGTTCAGCATTTGCCGAATTATTTTCAGTGGCCTGATTGCACGATGCAAGTAAGGCAACAACCGCACTGGCGGCCAATAGTTTTATTTTCATAGATTTTCCCCAAAATTTCCAAAAGAGTATTAGTGCAGTAATTCAAAATAAACAACGCAATATCGGCCTTACAAATATTACAAATTATTCAGCTTGCTCCGGAATATAAGCATCATAGTCTTCGCTTAGATCAAGGTCTTCAAGACTTTTGCCGAAACTTTCAACCGGTGTTCCTGTCCACAGATAGATGAAATACCGGCGAATATCAGCACCGATTGCATAAAGGCTAGGAACCAGAAACAAGGTAACAAACAGCGCGAATAAAACACCAAACGCTAACCCAATAGCAACGGGTATGAGAAATGCCGCTTGTAAGGATTTCTCCATCATCAAAGGAACTAAGCCAACGAAAGTAGTAAGAGATGTCAACAATATTGGCCTGAACCGCTCGACACCTGCTTCGACCAATGCCCGCGCACCGCCCATGCCGGCGGCACGCAATCTATGCACATAATCAATCAGTACCAAATTGTCATTCACCGCGACACCAGCGGCGGCCATCACCCCCATTAGCGAAAATAAAGACATATTAACGCCCATTACAAAATGCCCGATTACTGCACCAACAAAACAAAACGGTATTGCAGCAAATAGTATCAATAACGGTTCAGAATATGAACGAAAAGCCACCGCTACCAATATGTAAGCAACTCCAAACGCCATTAGTGACAAGATCAATATCTCGGACATAAAATCAGCTTGCCCTTGCGACTGCCCGATATTACCGCGTCGCACATTCGGGTGACGCTGATCGAATGCATCAAAAAATTCTTCTTTCATATTTTCACGAACACCACCGACCTCTGCTGGATCAGCTTCGGCGGAAATAATGATTGCTCTTTGTCTTTCGCGGCGCAATATTCGGGTAATTCCCGGCTCGAACGAAAGATCGGCCACTGAATATAGCGGCAATTCACGGCCATCAGCAGTGCGAATACGCATGTTTTTCAAGTAATCAAGTGATGTGCGGTCTTTGCGCGGATATCTGACAAACACTCTTACATCTTCGCCATCTCGGGGCAAGCGTTGTACCTCGACACCGTAAAAGCCTTGACGCACCTGTGTTGCCACATCAGCAATAGTGATGCCTAAGGTTTCAGCACCGGGTTTTAATTTGAACTGAATCTCTTCTGACGCTGACTGGCTGTCATTGACCACATTAAACACCACACCATAGGTGCGAAGCTGTGCCATTAGATCTTCTGCTGCTGCGTTTAAGTCTTCTAAATCTATCGAGTTCAGGACATATTGAATTTCTGGATCACTATCTTCGTTTTTGTATGAAACAGATATTGTTTGCGCGTCTGGCACTTCACCAATTAACTCGCGCAATCGCTCGGCGGTTTCTTTCGCCGATAATGTACGATCTTCAGCTCCAACCAAACGCACCAACGCTAAAATATTGGTTTCTCTGGCTCTGGTGTACCAGTTCTCGATTAGTTTACCGCCGACAGAATTTATTTCTTCTTCAAGTTGTTTTTCGGCTTCTTGTATCTGTGCCAGCACCTCTAATGATCGGCTAAACGGCGTGCCTTCGGGCAGTTCAACCGTGATACTTACCTCTTCACTTTCGGTTTCCGGCATAAAGGTAAATTTTACAATACCTGTTGAAGACAAACCAATTGACATGATGCCTATCGCAATGAATGACGCAGCAGTGATATAACGGTTTTTTACCGTCCATGCCATTACTGGCCGATAAGTATGATGGGCAAATTTAATTATACTTCCGGCTAGGTTTTCTTGGAATTTTGCGAACTTGTTCTTGGCATTTATCGGCTTTAAGTGCGAAAGGTGAGCCGGTAATATCAGCAGGCTTTCGATCAGTGAAAAGCTTAACGCCAAGATCACCACCAAAGATATGGAACGGGTAAACTCGCGGACTTGGCCGGAGACGAGCATCCATGGCGCAAAGAAAATCATCGTAGTTAAAACCGCAAAGATAACCGGCTTCATTACCATTTTTGTTCCAGCTATTGCCGCCTTTGGGCCATACCTTTCATGCTCGTTCTCTCGGTGGATCGCCTCGCCAACAATGATCGCGTCATCAACGATTACCCCCAATACCAACAAGAACGAAAATGTTGAAATCATAGAAAACGAAATATTATTTATCGGCAAAAATGCCACTCCTCCAGCAAATGCCGTAACAATTCCTACCGACACCCAAAAAGCTACTGCCGGGCGTAAAAACAAAAACAAGGTAATCAAAACCAACACCAGACCTGATGCAAAATTACCCATAATGCTTCCAATACGATCGGTAAAAGTTTCCGATGTATCTTCCCACAAGATCATGCTGACACCATCGGGCAGAGACTCTTGTGCTTTTCCCATGTATTCTTTGACCTGTTTGGACATAGCAACCACGTCCATATTAGGACCTGACATTACTTGCACCAAAACAGTACGCTTGCCATTCATAGTTGCCAGCAAGTTCACATCAGCAAAACCATCTATAACTGTGGCAACATCGCCGACCCGAATGGTTGCGCCACCGGGAGTTTGGCGGATAATTATATTTTCAAAATCCTGCTGACTATCTGCCAATTGCCTTGTTCGTAACTGCATATCACCAACAGAAGTTCTAACATTTCCCGAAGAAAGATTTACCGAAGTACCGCGAATTGCATTAGAAACATCAGAAAATGTCAATCCGTATTGACGCAATGCGTCTTCCGATATTTCAATTGATACCTCTTCGCCACGAACCCCAAACAAGCTGACCGATGGGACTTCCGAAAGCAGGGCAATATCACGGCGGACTTTCTCTGCATAACGCTTTAACGCTCGCTCATCTACATCACCGGATAATGCTATACGCATTATCTGATTCTGGCTTCTGAACTGGCGTAATTGTGGCTGTTGAGCCGCCGGTGGAAATGTAGCAATTGAGTCAACTTCACGTTTGATCTCGGCCAAAAAAGCATCCTTGTCCAAAGTTGCCTCACCGATAACAAACAGCATTCCCATGCTTTCTCTAGAAACTGACCAAAGGCGATCAACGCCCTTCACACGGCTAACAGCCTCTTCAAGGCGAACAGTTATTTGCTCTTCAATGTCCTGAGGGCCGGCCCCAAGCCAAACAACTGAAACCTGCGCTCCGGGGAATTCAACATAGGGATCTATTTCCCGATCAATTCGCAAAAAGGAAATTGTCCCAGCGATCAATATTGAAACCATCAATAAATTGGCAGCAGTTTTATTTTGCGCAAACCATGCAACAATTCCACCCATAGCTATTCTCCTACCACAGTAGTCTTAGCAGCATTGATACGAGAAACAGTCTCTATGATCATACCATCATGTGCGCCACGCACTGGCGAAGTGATCACCTTGTCATCTACCGACAGGCCAGATGTTATAATTGCATTATTGCGATCCGACGAAGCAACTTCTACCGAGACAATCCGCAGCTCATCACCATCAGCCAAAAACACATCATTGTTCCCGCGCAAAGCCGAACGGGGAATTAGCATTGCACCTGGCAATACCTGACCCTCAACCTCGGCCTGCACAAATAACCCTACCACCAATGGCATTTCCCCATCCGCGCCAGAACCATAAGGATCTAGCACCTCGACAAAGGCAAACATAAGCCGCGTTGTTGCATCTATTGCACTATCGGTGCGCGTAACCCGTCCATGCCAAACACGCGGTTTACCAGCGACAATTGCTGATAGTTTCACTTCTGGCCCACGATGGTTCTCATGTTCAACAAACGCCAAAGGCAAGTTCAGTTTCGCCAGTTCAGCATCGGTAAATGGCAACCGCACATCAACAACTTCGGTGGAAAAAATTCTAGCCAACCTAGCACCCGGGGTCACATATTGCCCGACATCAGCCGCTTTGGAGCGAACCCTGCCGGCAAACGGTGCACGAATTGCCGTTCGTCCCAATTGCAATTTAGCATCAGCCAGCGAGGCGTTAGCCGCCGCCAATGAAGCCTCAGCCTGCGCCATTTGCGGCTTGCGCAAAGTCAAAGCAGAAGCATCTCCAGAACCAAGTTCTTCCCAGTCACGAGCAGCAATTTGCGCTTCGGCCTGCTCGCGTAACAATCCTTGTTTTGCTTGTGCAACAGTGGCTTCGGCTTGGACAACCCGTAAATCATAATCAGCAGTTTCAATACGGATCAACACTTCATTTTTGGAGAACGCGCCACCTTCAAGAAAGTTTTTAGAGATATATTCGATCTTTCCGCCGACCTGTGGAACCACATCAATCTCCACCCTTGGGCTTACCTCTCCTTGAGTGAAAACATTTAACCGCACCTCTTCTTGTGACGGATTTACCACCAAGACAGGAACAGCTTTAATTTTTGTCACAGTTTTTTCTAACTCTGGCTTCAGAGCACTCATAATCACAAGTACAACAATACCCATAACAAGTATAACCAGTGGGAGAAGGAAAAAAATTACCCTACCAACGATCAACTTCTTGTCTTTAGGCTTTCGCTCCATTCCAATTTCACTACCTTGTTGCTGCATACTCATTATCTTACCCTCATCGAGTTTTTGCGGTGTTGTCCGCTATTATTTCATTAGAACCGCCCAGAGCTAAAAACAAAGCGATACGATTTGAAGCTCTGGCACTGGCAGCAGTAATAAGCTGCCCTTCGGCGGATATTCTTCGGCGTTGTGCATCGAGCAACTCAAATATCGTTCCAACTCCACGCACATATTCACGCTCGGCTAGGCGCTCGGCCTCTTTGGCTTCGGCAACTGAAATCAACAACGCAGCTTCGCGTTGCAGCAAATATTTCTCACCAGACAATGCGTCCTCAACCTCACGCCAAGCAATTAAAACTGTTTGCGCATATCTAGCCAATTGTTCGCGCTGTGCTGCTTCGGAACGTGAAATTCCTGCTTTGATCGAGCCACCGGCAAATAATGGTTGCGTTACCGATCCTACTAGCGAACTAATAACTCTATTCAGGTCGAAAATATCGGCGACTTGCCCACCATTAGTGCTGGCAGAGCCGCGCAAGATTAAAGATGGTAATAATGCTTTTCTGGCTTCAGCAACCCGAAGACCAGAAGCTTCCAGTCGCTGCTCAGCGGAACGAATGTCAGGGCGGCGAATTAAAACATCTTCCGGTGAAGCAATCGGCCCTAAAGTTGAAATTATCGGCAAAACAGCAATTGCTTTTATTTCGTGAGCGGGGTACCGACCAAGCAATATTTCCAACCGGCGCGTGGCATTTGCATGTTGTTGTTTTTGAAAAGCCACAGTTGCACGGCTGCCCGCCAATGCAGATCTAGCTAAACGAATATCAAGTGATGTCGATAGGCCGCTATTATATCTACGCTCAACTATGCCCATAGAACGCTCTCTAGTTGTTACATCATCAGCCGCCAATGCAGCTTGTTGTGACGCGGAGATCAGGGCGATCCAAGCCGAAGCAGTTTGGCCGGCTACGGATAATTGCAAAGCCTCAAAATCAGCTTGTGCAGCAGCGGCATCATTTGCACTGGCTTTTGCCCGATCACGCACTCGCCCCCACAAATCCAATTCCCAACTGGCGGTAAGATTACCACTATAACTTTCAGTGTTTGGCGCATTGGGAATTGCAGTTCCAGTTCCTGACGCGCCTAATGATAGCGATGGTAATCGCGCGGAATTGCTTATTTTCGCCAACGCCAAAGATTGCTGCAATCTTGCAGAACTGGCCTCTAAATTGTAATTATTCGCCAAAGCCTCGGTAACTAGGTCTTCTAATTTTTGGTCGCCAAAACTAGCGACCCAGCTTAAATGCCGCATAGCGGCATCCGCTTTATACTCTGCAGACCAATTCTTTGGGGTTAGTTCAGGTATTTGCGAAGCTGGAACTTCAGAGAATGACGGCATTATCTTACCATCACCTACAGATGCGCAAGCCCCCAATAAGGAAACCGATCCCAATAATACCCACAGAAGCCGCATAAAATTTCCCAAACTAATAATTAAGTTGGTTGAAACTATAACTCAAATCATGAAAGTCAATCAATTTTTATTGATAATCAACAATTATTACATGATTGTCATGATGTGAGATACTACCCACCTTATGGGTGTATGATGCAATAATGGCGAAATATAGATGCAAAAATTATGAAAAACTCAAAACATGGCTACTACCTAATGCGCCACGTCCCAATTAGGCCCCGCACCGCTATCAACGATTAACGGCACAGATAGCTCCAAGACCGGAGCGCAGGCGTTTTGCATGACATTCCCCGCCAGTTTTGCCAAAGCGTCCGCTTTGTCTTGGCTCACCTCAAAGACCAGCTCGTCATGTACTTGCAACAACATTTTAGCATCAACACCTGAACCTGCCAAAGCATCTGGCATCTTGATCATTGCCCGGCGCATTATATCGGCGGCACTGCCTTGAATTGGTGCATTAATGGCTTGGCGTTCGGCGAAATTACGCCGCATCGGATTTTTATCATTGATCTCAAGACACCAGCATTTACGGCCAAACAAGGTAGTAACATAACCGTTTTGTCTCGCCTCTTCTTTGGCCGCATCCATATAATCTTTAATTCCCGGAAACTTCTTAAAATACGCTTTAATATAATCAGCAGCTTCAGTACGTGAAATTCCCAGTTGTGCGGCAAGACCAAATGCGGAAATACCGTAAATAATCCCAAAGTTAATTGCCTTTGCCTGACGGCGAATATCTGGATCCATACCTTCAATCGGTACACCAAACATTTCCGATGCCGTCATTGCATGAATATCCAAACCATCAGCAAACGCCTGTTGCAAGGCATCAACTTCGGCAATATGCGCCAACACTCGCAATTCGATCTGGCTATAATCGGCACTTAGCAGAACATTGCCCGGCTCCGGCACAAAGGCGGCGCGGATCTTTCGCCCGTCCTCGGTACGGATCGGAATATTCATCAAATTAGGATCGCTAGAAGACAACCGCCCAGTGGTAGTGCTGGCCAGCAAAAATGATGTATGCACCCGTGAAGTTTCTGGATCAGCAGCGACACCCAAAGCATCGGTATAGGTGCTTTTTAATTTTTGCAAATGCCGCCAGTTCAATATTGTTTGCGGCAATTGTTGACCAGAATTAGCCAGCTCCTCTAAAACCTTGGCATCGGTTTTCCATGCTCCGGTTTTGGTTTTTTTACCTCCCGGCAAAGCCATTTCGTCAAACAAAATCTCACCTAATTGCTTGGGAGAAGCCAAATTAAACGAACGAGATGCCAGTTGTTTGGCTTTGTCCTCAAACTCGGCCATTTTCTGAGCAAACTTTAATGACAATCGCGCCAACTCAGCTCTATCGACTTTAATTCCTGCCAGCTCCATATCCGACAAGACTTGCGGCATTGGTCGCTCAAGCGTCTCGTAAACACTACTCATTTGCTCATGGCCAAGTCGTGGCTTTAGGATATTCCACAAACGTAAAGTAATATCGGCATCTTCGGCGGCATAATTAGTAGCAGGCTCTAGATCAACTGCGGCAAAGCTGATCTGTGATTTGCCGGTGCCGCAAACCTCTTTGAACGGAATTGGTTTATGGTTTAGGTACCGCTCGGACAAAGCGTCCATTCCATGACGGTGCTTGCCGCCATCAAGCGCGTAAGATAACAACATTGTATCATCAAACGGTGTCACATCCACGCCATAACGGTGCAACACGCCTAGATCATATTTGATGTTCTGGCCAATTTTAAGAACAGAACTATCCTCAAGTAATGGCTTTAACGCTTCAATGACCGTAGCCATTGGCAATTGATCCGGCACCACTGACATCAAATCACCGGCACCAGTATGACCAGTTGGAATATAACAGGCCTGCCCCGGCGCATGGGATAAGGATATTCCAACCAATAAAGAATGGGTAGATGACAAGCGGTCAGTTTCCGTATCTACAGCCACCACGCCAGCTTTTCGCGCCTTTGCTATCCAGCTTTGTAAAACCTGCACATCAGTTACACACTGATAATCTTCACTACTGATCACCGGCACAGACGTGTCTTCAAAATCCGTTGGGTCAGCCGGCAGGTCAAAGGCCGCCTGCACGCGTCGGGTCAAAGTAGAAAATTCCATCTCGGTTAAAAACGCCAACAAAACATCTGATTGCGCATCGCAATAACCCAAGTCATCAAGCGATTCTGGCATCGGCGTATCTGTTCGCAAGGTCACAAGATCAAGCGATAAACGCGCTAGATCAGCAAATTCAATCAAATTTTCCCGACGTTTRTTTTGCTTTATCGTATGCGCACCRGACAAAATRCCCTCAAGATCRCCAAAYTCSTCGATTAAAGCCGCCGCTGTTTTAACRCCAATRCCMGGMACSCCCGGCACATTATCACTGGCGTCCCCGGCYAACGCCTGCACATCAATTACCYKATCYGGCCAAACYCCGAATTTGTCCTTTACCTCTTGCGCTCYGATTAAAGWGYTTTTCATCGGATCAAGCATGCTGACCTTATCMGTKACCAATTGCATCAGATCTTTATCCGATGAAATTATCGTAACCGTCGCYCCRCATTTCTCCGCCTCTTGMGCATARGTWGCRATMAKATCATCKGCCTCAAACCCAACYTCCTCRATCGCTGGCAGYCCAAACGCCCGCGTTGCATCACGAACCAATGCAAATTGCGGAACTAAGTCTTCGGGGGCTGGCGGACGATGGGCTTTGTACTGATCGTATATTTTATTGCGAAACGTCTTACCCTTAGCATCAAAGATCACCGCAAAATGCGTGGCGTGATCTTGGTCTCTGGTCTCTTCTGTTAGCTTCCATAACATATTGCAAAACCCGGCAACCGCGCCCACCGGCAATCCATCTGATTTACGGGTTAAAGGTGGCAAAGCATGATAAGCTCTAAAAATATAAGCTGAACCATCAACCAGAACCAAATGACTATCCTTGTCCATTTTTTTGGTAAAGCTCATTTTCATTCCGTTGTTTGCAAATCAAACGCTGATTGTGCGCGGCAAATGCATCGGGTGCAACAATAAAGCTGTAGTTAAGTGTATTTCCAATCCACTCACAATCAACTCAAGCTTGCTCTGCTTTTTGGTTAACAGGCTGCCTAACTATACATGTATAGCGATACCTATAATTATCATTAACACCGATAGTGGGATATTTTACCCACAATAGGGTAATAATGTCGAAAAACAGGCAAAACTGATCCTTGTTGGGGAATCGTATGGAACCAGCACAAACAAGCTATATAGTGACGAAATTGCTTGGGGAAGTTAATGAAAAATGAGTGTTCACAGCCGGGAATTTTTGCAGCCTTTTTTGGCTTCAAGCGAATGGTGTCGCCATTTTTCATCGGAATAGCCTATGTTTTAGGCCTATTTTCCATCATCGTGGCGACAATTGCAATCCTGCTAAAAGGTCCACACTTAACCCTAGCCAAATACGGGTTTGATTTTGAATCCGGCTTATTAGTAACCGCTTGTTATATTTGCATAGTGTTAGGCGGTTTGATCTCCTTGTTTATCTGGCGGTTTATTTGCGAAATGATGATTGTGTTATTTGGTATCCACAGCCTGTTAGAAGAAGTACAGCAAATGGTGGTGGATCCAATAGAAGCGAAATTATCAACACAAAGAGTTCAAGCGACCATCGCTCCAATACTAACCGGTACAGATAAATCAGCACCAACCGGCATTGAGCTGGCAACCAAAGATACCTTTGTTCCTGAATCAGCAAATTACGAACAACAAATTACAGAGAACACTCCGAAAATAGAGCCAACAGAAACAATTCCGCCAACTGCCACTAAAGAGGAGCCACCGGCACTAGAGACAAGCGCATTGGCAACAAAATCACCAATTGACAATTCTGAAGAAAAAGGAAAAGGACAATAATTATTTAGCCTATACTCAAAATACTGAATTAAACAGTATTTTGAGTATAGTTTATCTTCTTGATCCATCAACTTAACCAAAAACCGGTATCCACTTTTTGGGTCGATGGAGTATAACATCTCCTATTCCGCGAATTGCCAATAGTTTTTTCTGGTATAAGTAGAGAGAAGGTGACCATTCACGAAGTTTCTCGTAATATATATACACAAAAAGAGAGATTTAGACTATACAAAATCAAATTTTCTTGAGGGGGAAAAAATGGAAAACAATGAAACACGGCCTAATTTCGTAGCGGCATTTTTTGGATTTAAGAGAATGGTATCACCATTCTTTATCAGTATCGTTTATTTTTTAGGGCTAATAGTAATTCTCGCATCAATCGGCGGCGCACTATATTCCGGACCGCAGACGGCGTTTGCTCAAGCGGGTCTAGAGCTTGAAGGAATGATGGTTTATGCGGGCTATGCTGGCATAGTGCTTATCGGCTTTGCTGGCATTTTAATTTGGCGGTTTTGGTGCGAAATGCTTATTGTCACGTTTAGCATTTTCAATCGTTTGTCAGACATTAAGTCAGCATTGCAAAATCGTTCTTAACGAGCAAAGTTACTTGTTGGTTCTTGCAGAATAGGGAAAATAATGGCCAGACAAAATAAACAGCCAAGGGTTTTGGCGGCATTTTTTAGCTTTAAAAGAATGGTGTCACCGTTCCTGCTTGGGATTATTTATTTCTTGGGGTTTGCGGCGATTATCGTGGCTACTGGTTATAAATTGTATCAAGGGCCGGARCCGCACATTTTCTTAATGATGCTGCCGATTGATCTAGCTCCGATAATGATAACGATTATTGCCTATGCTGGAACAGTTTTATCTGGATTATTTCTCATTGTTTTATGGCGCTTCTTGATCGAATTAACCATCGTTATGTTCGCCATATACAATGAACTAGGCCTGGTTCTTGAGGTGTTAAATGCACCCTCAACACCAGAGCCTAGCAGCACGGCAATACCAATGCCGGCTCCAATTACAACGCCACCACCACAAGAAGTTGCCGAACCTGAAATTCAAGCATTACCGGAGACCTCTTCACAAGTAACCGAGGTAAAAAACCCTGAAGCTGACGCTATGGCAACAGAAGTGGCCTCGCCTATAAAAGACGAAGCCAGTTCGCCGGAAACTGCGCAAGCAGAACCAACGGTGGAAATTGAAGACAAAGTCGAAAGCACTGGTGATGGAAGCACAGAGGATGAGCCACCACCAGCACCGACTTCAGGCGCTGACCTTAACGCGCCGTCCCGCAGACGGCGCAGATAAGCCTCTAGAGTCAGGGCATTAAACTGCGTCGATACTTAAACGGTTATCTTGTACCGAAAGGCTTATTGTAGCTTTTCCGGATAATTCACCGTCAAGGATCATTCTTGCCAATGGGTCTTGCACTTCACGTTGTATGACTCGTTTTAGCGGCCTTGCGCCATATACCGGATCATAGCCTTTGGCACCCAGCCATTGCCGAGCCTCATCGTCCATAACTATTTGCAAGCCGCGTTCAGACAGTAAATCTCGTAAGCGCTGCATCTGAATATCGACGATATTGACCATGTGTTCCGGTTTCAAACGGTTAAACATCACTATTTCATCAATGCGATTGATAAATTCAGGACGAAAATGCCCGCGCACTTCGGCCATAACCGCTTCATTTGCTTGGGTCTCATTATCATTTTCACCGGCAGCCAGAAATTGTGATCCCAAGTTTGAAGTCATGATAATCAACGTATTATTGAAATTTACCGTTCGCCCCTGACCATCAGTAAGTCGGCCATCATCAAGCACCTGTAGCAACACATTAAATACGTCAGGGTGCGCTTTTTCTACCTCATCAAGCAAAATTACTTGATATGGTTTTCGGCGCACTGCCTCGGTTAATGCGCCACCTTCTTCATAGCCAACATAGCCAGGAGGAGCGCCAAGCATCCGTGATACCGAGTGTTTCTCCATATATTCAGACATATCCAAACGAGTAATTGCGCTTTCATCATCAAACAAAAACTCAGCCAAAGCTTTGGTCAATTCAGTTTTACCGACACCAGTTGGCCCCAAAAACAAGAATGAGCCGATGGGTTTATCAGGATCACTTAAACCCGCCCTTGCTCTACGCACAGCATCAGCAACAACAGTTAATGCTTCTTCTTGACCAACTACTCTGCTTCGCAAACTGTCTTCCATTTTAAGTAATTTATCACGCTCGCCTTCAAGCATTTTTTCCACCGGAATACCCGTCCATTTGGCCACCACTTGCGCAATATGTTTGCTTTTTACAACTTCCTCCACCAATGAGCCTTCATTGCTAGCAGCTTTACTAACCGCATCTTCTACTTGCGGAATGCGGCCATATTTTAGCTCCGAAGCTCTTGCCCAATCACCATCACGCTCTGCCTCCAATAATTCATTTCGCAAATGCTCCAAAGTCTCTTTGGCTCGGGTGGCATCGGCTAGTTTTTCTTTCTCGGCGCGCCAAGCACCGGTAAGCTCAGTTGATTTAGCGGTAATTTCGCTAAGTTCGGCTTCAAGCTTAATAACTCTTTTAACCGATGCCTCGTCCTGTTCTTTGCGCAAAGCTTCTAATTCGATCTGCAATTGCACCAAGCGTCTGTCCAGTTCGTCCAGCTTCTCTGGCTTGCTATCGATCTGCATACGCAAACGCGAGCTGGCTTCGTCCATAAGATCAATCGCCTTATCGGGCAAAAACCGATCACTAATATAACGGTTTGATAAATTGGCCGCCGCAATAATTGCCGCATCAGAAATACGTATTCCATGATGAACTTCGTATTTCTCCTTTAGGCCGCGCAAAATAGAAACCGTGTCTTCAACGCTAGGTTCCTCGACCATTACCGGTTGGAAACGCCTAGCAAGTGCCGCATCTTTTTCCACATGCTGGCGGTACTCATTCAAAGTAGTGGCGCCAATGCAGTGAAGCTCGCCTCTGGCCAAGGCCGGTTTTAGCAAGTTTGATGCGTCCATCGCGCCATCGGTTTTACCAGCTCCAACTAATGTATGCATTTCGTCAATGAACAAGATCACTTGTCCGGCAGCGTTCTGCACTTCGCCAATTACTGCTTTTAGGCGCTCCTCAAACTCGCCACGATATTTTGCACCCGCGATCAAAGCACCCATATCTAATGACAATAATTGCTTATCGAGCAGGCTTTCCGGCACGTCAGARTTTACAATCCGYAAGGCTAGCCCCTCGGCAATCGCTGTTTTGCCAACGCCGGGTTCACCGATAAGAACTGGATTATTTTTTGTTCTTCGCGATAGCACTTGAATGGTTCGACGAATTTCCTCGTCCCGACCAATGATCGGATCAAGCTTGCCCTCTCTTGCTCTGGCCGTTAGGTCAGTGGTGTACTTCTGCAAAGCATCATAATTTTCTTCCGCCGAAGCGGTATCGGCTTTTTTACCTTTTCTGACCTGTTCAATCGCCAAGTTTAGATTGTGCGCGGTAAGGCCAGAATCTTTCAAAGMTTTTGAKGCAGHGGATTTTGCTGATAATACCAAAGCCAATAATAATCGCTCAGTRGTAACAAAACTATCTCCGGCTTTTTTGGCAACAGCDTCAGCYTTYTCRAACAATTCGGCGGTYTCACGCGCCATATAAACCTTGCCATCACCGCCTTCTATTGTCGGCAATTTATCCAAAACCACCCGCACGTCACGCAAAGCAGCATCGGGATCAGCGCCGGCAGCACGCATTAAATTAGCCGCCAATCCTTGATTGTCATCAAGCAGTGCTTTTAACAAATGCTCCGGAGTTAATTGCTGATGGCCCGATGTTAAGGCCAGTGTTTGCGCACTTTGGACAAAGCCTTTAGCACGGTCTGTAAAGTTCTCAAATTCCATTTTGATCTCCCAATGATTTTAGCGAGATGACCGAAAAACGACCCATTTGGCATCGAACCCGATCCTTATTCTCCTATCAGATAGGTGTTGCCATTGGGCAACACAAGGGGCAGGTCGGTGCAAAATGTCGCAGGCACAAGACAACAAATCAACAAACCACTACTGCCAATTTATTTTTGCAATCGCTCTTGCAACTTTTCGGACGCACGGCGCTTAACGCTTGTAGACTTTAATTGCCCGCAGGCCGCATAAATATCACGGCCTCTTGGGGTGCGGATCGGTGAGGCATACCCAGCCTTGTTAACTATCTCGGCAAAGGCTTCGATCTTGTTCCATGATGAACACTCATACGGCGCACCCGGCCACGGATTAAACGGTATCAAGTTGATCTTGGCGGGAATACCTGCCAATAATCGCACCAGTTGTTTTGCCTCGGCAGCACTGTCATTGATACCTTTTAACATCACATATTCAAAGGTAATCCGCCTAGCATTGGAAGCGCCGGGATAATCACGACAGGCTTGTAATAAATCGGTAAGCGGCCACTTTTTATTGATCGGTACCAACTCGTTACGCAATTCGTCATTTACCGCGTGCAAGGAAATTGCCAACATCGATTGGCCGCTTTCGCCAAGCTCATGCATTTGCGAAACAATGCCAGAAGTGGAAACCGTGATCCGTCGACGCGAAATAGATATGCCCTCACCATCGGATAAAATATCAATCGCGCTTAGCACACTTGGCAAATTATAAAGCGGCTCACCCATGCCCATAAATACAATATTGGTAATCTTGCGTCCCACCGACGGGGTTGGCCATTCTTCTAAATCATCACGCGCCACCAATAGTTGGCCAATGATCTCAGCCGTAGTTAAATTACGCACCAAAGCCTGTGAGCCAGTATGACAAAATGTGCAATTCAAAGTACAGCCGACTTGTGATGAAACGCACAAAGCACCGGATCTGCCAACGCCGGGAATAAACACTGCTTCGGCCTCAACACCCGGAGCAAACCGTATCAGGTATTTTCTGGTGCCATCGCTGGATACCAACCGCTCAACAATTTCTGGACGCGAAAGGTCAAACTGTTCCACCAAGTTTGTCCGCAATTCTTTGCCCAAATTGGTCATTTGCGAAAAGTCCGTAACCCCCTGATTATATAACCAGCGATATATCTGCTTGCCACGCATCTTCGCCGGCTTTTCTTCCATACCAGCTTTAACCAACGCCTCGGCAATTCCAGCACGATCCAAACCAATTAGTGTCGGCAGCTTGCTAGGTTTCAGAGTATTTGAATGTGTAAGGTCAATTTGCATAACACACCTTTACACCGCCCTATTTCTCAAGCCCAGCCTGAAAATGTATTTTGAAGTAAGTCGTAATTAGAGTATTTCCAACAAATCGTGCAAATTTTTAATGATTACGGCACCTGAGTCTATTAAACCCTGCTCATGCCCAAATACACCTCCCGCATAACCAATACAGGGCATTTTAGCAGCCCTGGCGGCCTGTGCACCAACAGGTGTATCTTCGATAACCAAACAATTTTCCGGACTCATGCCCATTTTATCCGCTGCATACAAAAACAACTCAGGTGACGGTTTACCATTTCTCACCATGGTTGCGCTAAAAATATTTGGATGAAATTTTTCCCACAATCCTGTACGGCCTAACGTAATTAGCATTTTTTCCATTGGCCCGGAACTAGCCACACACATTGGTATTTTTTGATTTTCCAAATGTTCTATCACCTCAAAAACACCGGCAACGACCTTAACTTCATCAGCAAGTAATGCATAAATTTGTTGTTCATAAATATCTTCCCAATCATCAGGAAGCTGACGTTTTATTTTTTGTTCAACAACTTGTATAACAGATTTTATTGTTCTCCCGTCTAATTGCGCTCCGCATTCATGTCCATCCATAGGCCAACCAGCATCACTAATCATCCTAGCAAGCACTACATTGGTCAATGGCTCGCTATCAACCAGCACGCCATCACAATCAAATATGATCAGTTGTGGCTTAATACTCAACCCAAGCTTTGGCAAAACCTTTGTATCCTTGTACAGCCCTCAACAAGTAAATCATCAGAAGTTGCATACGAAACGCGAAATGCTGGCGACATGCCAAAGGCCGATCCATGCACCACGGCCACTGCTTCGCCAAGTAATAATTCACGAACAAAGTCTTCATCGCTGTTTATTGCCACACCACTTTGTGTTCGCTTTCCAATTAGGCCTGAACAATCGGGAAATACATAAAATGCCCCATCGGGTGTTCCACAGGTCAAACCATCTGCATTGTTTAGCATTTCCACTACCATATCGCGGCGTTGTTTGAATATCTCTACCCGTCCGGCAATAAAGTCTTGCGGCCCATTAAGGGCTTCCACTGCCGCCCACTGGCTGATTGAGGTCGGATTAGAAGTGCTTTGGCTCATTACTTTTCGCATAGCAGCGATTAGCTCTTTTGGCCCGCCAGCATAACCGATACGCCAACCGGTCATTGAATAGGTTTTTGAAACCCCGTTAACCGTCAAAGTTCGCGCATACATATCCGGCACGGCTTCGGCAAAAGAGCTAAACTTAAAACCATCATACAATATATGTTCATACATATCATCGGTTAGCACCCAGACATGTGGATGGCGTAATAACACTTCGCCTAATTCCCTAAACTCAGCTGCTGTATAGGCTGACCCGGTGGGGTTAGATGGCGAATTTAATATCAACCATTTAGTTTTGGGGGTGATCGCGGCCTCTAGCTCTTCTGCGGTTAATTTGTAGCTATTGCCAATTTTAGTCGAAATAATTACTGGGTTGCCGCTGCATAATTTTACGATATCAGGATAGCTAACCCAAAATGGAGCCGGGATCAGCACCTCATCACCGGGGTTTAGACTAGCCAATAACGCATTAAACAATACCGGTTTGCCTCCCGGAGAGACATTGATCTGGCTGGCATCATACTCAAGATTATTATCACGCTTGAACTTGGCAGATATTGCCGATTTTAGCTCAGCAATACCGTCAACATTTGTGTATCTGGTCTTACCTTCATTGATGGCTTTTATTGCCGCCTGACAAATATGATCAGGTGTTGGCATGTCCGGCTCGCCAGCACCCAAGCCGATAACATCAACACCAGAGGCTTTTAACTCACGCGCCTTTTGGCTAACGGCCAAGGTTGCCGACGGGGCAACTCTTTTTAACACTTCGGATATTGGCGTTTTAGTCATTGATTTCTTTGCTTCCCAAAAGTAGTGATTCGGTAAAAAACTATAGTCGGATTTTGAACATAATTGTCCAGTTTTGGCCACATCTGCCCGAAAATAACCTTACCCTCGCCAAACGCTCGTCCTTAAAGCACAACATATTATCCCCTCATATCACAGGGGGCTACCAAAATGCACATCAATTTTATTCCTAAGTTTCGCCGGTTTGTTTTATTTAGCGTCATTACCATTTTAAGTTTTTGGTTTATTTCATGCTCTGATGCCGCCGCACAAGAACAAATGCAAATGGACGATGTGCAAAGTGGAACCTTGATGTTTCGCACAGATATTGCCAGCAAATACATTGCTGCTGCTACCTTGGCCACCGATGTGCAAATAGATGTCACTGGCCCAATAATTCGCGCCAGAGTCACGCAAAAATTCATTAACACCAGTCAAAACCGCGTAGAAGCGATTTACCTGTTTCCTTTGCCTGATGAGGCCGCAGTTGATCGTTTGGTTATGATAGTTGGTGGCCGGGTAATCGAGGGTAAAGTACAAGAAAAGCAACAGGCACGGCGCACTTATGAAACCGCCAAGCAAGCTGGCCAAAAAGCAGCTTTAGTTGAGCAACAAAGACCAAATATGTTTGTAAATTCGGTGGCGAACATTGACCCCGGCGAAACAATTATTATCCAGATTGAATACCAAGATAAAGTACGCCTGCAAGATGGACGTTATTCATTGCATTTCCCATTGGTGGTCGCTCCGCGCTTTTCTCCTGACCAAAATGAGTTATTGCTGGCCAGCCAGCTTAACGGCTCACAAACTCCGATCGGTGTTTCTTTAAAAGTAAACTTAAACGCCGGTTTTGCTTTGTCGCAGCTAACTTCTTCCTCCCATAAAATCAGCATCAATGGCGATAAGCAAAAAACCATAACCATTGAAGGCGAAGTTATCGCCGATCGGGATTTTACCTTACAATGGATACCAAAAGTATCAGGCAAACCAGCACTTGCTTTGTTTAGTGAACAAAAGAATGGCGAAACTTAHCTGTTGGCCATGGTGCAGGCACCAACTGGTATGGGGTCAACCGGCTCTGCAATCGCCAGAGAAATGGTGTTTGTGATAGATAATTCCGGATCAATGGCCGGAAAGTCTATTCGCCAAGCACGCAAAGCACTAATCAGCGGCCTGAACAGATTAAGTGCCGGTGATGATTTTAATGTAATTGCTTTTGACAATGAAACCGAGAAACTGTTCGAGCAAAGCGTGCCTGCCACCACTGAAAATATCCGACTTGCAAAGCGTTTCATCGCAAAACTTGATGGCGATGGCGGCACAGTAATGCTGCCGGCTTTGACCGCCGCATTTGATGCACAAACAGGCAATAAATTACGCCAAATAGTATTCATTACCGATGGCCATATCAGCAATGAAGACGAGCTGTTCGCATTGATTGCCAAAGACCTTGGAGACAGCCGGTTGTTTATGATCGGTATTGGCTCAGCTCCCAACCGTTATTTTCTAAGTCGCGCCGCTAAATTGGGGCGAGGAACAGACACTATAATTCCCGACCTCGACAAAGTTGCCGCCGAAATGACACGAGTATTTTCCAAGTTAGAAAAACCGGTAATGCAAAACTTAACCGTTAAATTTCCCGGTAGCTCTCCAAAAGATATTTCCCCAAATCCGCTGCCGGATTTATACAATAATGATCCGGTAATTATCTTGGCCAAGTTTTCTGGCCTACCACAACAAATGGTTCTTGGCGGCGAATTATCTCATTCCAACTGGGTAGCCAATTTATCATTGTCTTCGGCCAAGTCAGGAACAGGGATTGCTCAATTATGGGCTAGAGCTAAAATCAAAGCTCTAGAGGAAGATCGCTTTGCTGGAAAACCAGTTGAGCAGATCAATCAGCAAATATTACAAATATCGCTAGATCATCATTTGGTGTCCCGTCTTACCTCTTTGGTCGCTGTGGATGTTACCCCCATCACCCCTGATGACACTACATTGGAAACAGTAATGATACCATTGCACTTGCCAGATGGTTGGGGAAATATGAGAGAAAAAATCACATTTAAGCCAAAACCCGTAACCTCTGCACCATCTTTGCGAAGAGCAGGGATAACTTTGCCTGCCACTGCCAGCCCGCATGAAATACAGATAATTCTGGGGCTTTTAATAATAGCCTTAGGCTTATCCTTATCGGCAGGTTTATTGCGAAGAAAGGCACAAAGATGAGCGCACAACAAGCATTAAGAAATGGCCGCAGAAAGCTAGGTTGGTTGTTGGTAATTCTTGGCCTTGTCCTAGTTTTACAAGCAAGTTTTACCACTGCAAAAGCAGAGCTTTCACAAGTATTGTTACAACAAGCGTGGGCAAAAACCAGCACCACAACCCCAATTGTTAAGCCTTGGCCATGGGCTGATACTTGGCCGGTTGCGAAAATAACCGCGCCAAGACTAGGCAAAAGCAATATTGTCTTGGCCGAAGCTGGTGGTGAAGCTTTGGCCTTTGGCCCCTCATTGTTAAATGCTAGTGGCTCGCCAAGAACAGGTGAGCAAGTGTTGATTGCGGCGCATCGCAATACACACTTTACATGGTTAAAGGACTTGAAAACCGGCGATACATTGCTTTTGCAAAACAAGGATCTCATACAAGCAGAATATCAAGTGGTAGGTATGCAAATAGTCAAATTTGATGATTCAGGTATTGAAGTAGACCCAACTGATAACCGGTTGGCTCTAATTACCTGCTACCCGTTTGATGCAAAACTAAACGGCCCTTTGCGATATATTGTCTGGGCGGAGCCTATTATGTCAGAGGTGCCAAATAAGGTCATTTAATGACATTTGCCGATAACTGATAGACCGCAAAACAGATACACTGCATATCACCTTAGCATATTGTTCCTAAGGGGTTAATTTCAATTGAGTTTACCAGCAATTATCGATAAATACTGGCCTGCTTGGTTGTTCGCTATATTGCTGCATTTAATCACCTTAGCTCTGCTGGCGACACTCTCTAAACCCGTTGATTTCCAAAAAACCACACCCCCGGCAGTAATAAAATTTGAATTGATTACCATTCCCAAGCAACAAACACCACCAGATCAACCGCCAATAACCAGTAAGCCAGAAGTGCAAAAAGAAACCCAGCAAGCTACCAAAGAAACGGATAAGCAACAGATTAAGCAGCCAGATATTGAAACTTCACAATCAAAAAATCAAACTGCACCGCCAACAGAAGAACCAAAAGACACACTGGAGCAAAGGAAAAAGGCCGCGGCCAGTTTGTTATTCCTAAAGCCTACAAATAATACTGATCGCGGAACCACAATGGGCTTTCTGCAAAGCCTGGCCTGTCACGATATTGAGAACCTTGACCCTGATTGTCACGAAATTCGTAAAACCCTAGCCGATGTTAATTTTGCTTATGGGCGGGCAGTAATGCGTGAAGGAGCGTTCATTGGTGCAAAATACCGTTTAATGGACGCAAGCGAATTAGCAAAAGCATTTGGGAAAGCTTCAAGGTATGAGGGGCCAAGAGATACACTAAAAGATAGCTCAATGGATAGAAAAGTTGGTGGCTCTGACGAAATGCGGGAGCGCGCACCTGGTTGGCCACCAGATCCGGTCACGGGTGATTAAGGGTGTTGATATTCATGTTTTGATCGCGACACGAGTGTAATTTTAACACCAGCACGACCTAGGGTCTGCGCCTAAGTCTAAAACACTTGCACCAAGGTTAGTACTGTACCAAAGTACCTTAATGAATGAAGTACCATCACCGCCAAAACCAAGGTCTGCCAGTCGATCAAACCGCATACGCGGTAATGATGGAACCAGGCGTAAAATATTCAAGGCCGCCAAAATTGTGCTGTCTCGTGAGGGCGCGCAAAAAGCAACTATACGGAAGATCGCCAAACAAGCCGGAGTGTCAGCTGGCTTAATCAACCAGTATTACGGCACTAAAATGGAATTGATTTTGGAAATATTCAAAGCCGGAAACAACCCTTTAAGTGAGTACTTACAAGTTCATCTTGAGCAATTTGAGACCCCTGCAGATCTGGCATTGGGTGCTATGGAGGTTTATCTAAGGCGCGAAATGAAAGATCCGGAATTGGCAAGGCAGGTCATGGCCTCCTCTTGGGTATGGGGGGTCGAAGATGAAAGTCGGTTTGCCTCAAGCCTTGAAGAATTGATAGCTATAGTTTCCACTGCCTTACAAGAGAAATTTTACCCCGGACAAGAGTTCTTAACGGTTACAGCTACCTATACTCTTTCTAGTATTTTTGTTGGTATCTTGCGAATGGGGTTACAAAGAGACTGGCCAACCAAAACATATTTAAGCGTGATGAAACCGTCATTTGTTATGCTAATGGCTGGGCTTGATATGCAGGTAAAGCAGCGCTTAAGTAAGGAAAATACAGATTGAATTTTGCTTCTGACACCGCATCCCCAGCGCACCCGAAAGTAATCGAGCATCTGATCGCCGCTAATGCTGGGCCGGCGGTAAGCTATGGTGCGGACGGTTGGACACTACAAGCTGAAGCTTTGTTATCCGATATGTTTGAAGCACCGTTACGGGCAAGTTTTGTTAGCTCTGGTACAGCGTGCAATGCATTGGCATTGGCTCTTTTGTCTCCGCCAACAGCGGGAATTATCTGCCATTCGCAAGCACACATAAATTGTGATGAGCGCGGCGCGGTGGAGTTCTACAGCCATGGAGCAAAATTGCTCACTCTTGGCGGCAAACATGGCCGTATTGACGCCAAATCCCTGCAAGCTCTTTTGCAAAGCGTTGACGAAAGTTTTGTTCACGCAATTCCGCCAAAAGCAATTTCGATCTCAAACCTTTCCGAGGCCGGAGCCTGTTACTCACCAAGGCAAGTGTCAGAACTAACTAGGATTGCTAAGTCAGCTGGACTAACCACTCACATGGACGGAGCCAGACTTGCTAATGCTCTGGCTTTCTTAGCCATTAGACCAGCCGACATTACTTGGGGCAGCGGTATTGATATATTGTCATTCGGCCTTACCAAAACCGGAGCAATGGCGGCAGAGGCTGTTATATTATTTGGTGAGGCCATCGATAAATTTGACGAGCTACAAGCCCGTCGCAAACGAGCCGGGCATTTACCGCCAAAACAAAGATTTATTGCCGCACAAATAATCGCCATGTTGGAAAACGATTTGTGGTTAGAAACCGCAAATCACGCCAACCAGATGGCCAAATTACTAGAAGAAGGTTTACGAAATTCCAAAGTGATCATATTGCATCCTGTAGAGGGTAATGAGGTATTTGCACAATTATCACCAAACCAAACCAGTCAATTACAAGATGGTGGCGTGGCTTTTTACACATGGCCAGACGGATCAGCGCGATTTGTTACCAACTGGGGTACAGACAAATCTGAAATCGATAAGGCATTGATGTTATTATGATAAATCTTCAGATGGCGAGGAAAAACCGAAACAAATTGAGGAAACTCCGCCAGTAAGTCCATATATTCAAAATGCAATATCCAAAATTGGCAGAATAATTGATGTGCCTTTTACTAGTGAAAGTTGGGGCGATATCTAAGAGACATCCAAATATCTTAAAACTAAAAGATTGGTTGGATAAATGCGAACCACACGAATAGGAATATCAACATGCAAATCTATAAAACCTTACCAATCGTAGATGCAGTATTAGCTAAATTCAAAGCCATTATCGGCGAAGATTTTGACGGTTATCGCAACCATGTTTATCGCATGGTGAATTGCTGTTTTTGGCTTAAAGAATGCTCCGACGATGATATGCGAAAGATCCAAATTGCCGCAGCTTTTCACGATATTGGAATATGGGTTGATGATACTTTTGACTATCTTGCGCCATCGGTTCCACCGGCAGTGCAGTACTTGCAAGACAATGGCTTACAGGGCTGGACAGACGAAATAAGTCTGATGATTACCGAGCACCACAAATTGCGCGCATACAAGGAAAACCCAGACATGTTGGTGGAGCTGTTTCGCAAAGGTGATCTGGTGGATTTTTCACTCGGCATATTTCGCTTTGGTATCGACAAAACTTTATTGCGCGAATTAAAGTCCATTTTCCCGAATGAAGGTTTTCACAAAGGCTTGATCAAAAAATCACTAAAATGGTTCGTAAAGCACCCGCTAAACCCAGCTCCAATGATGAAGTGGTAACTAACAAAACAACAGCAAAAGAACATTGCTAAAATTACGGTTTAGCAAAATTCGCCAATTAAAAAACACATTTGTTATTTGTCGCGTTTTCCCCAGTGGAAAGATTGTTAAAAAACTTGGCCAAGCAGACTTGGTTGTCTGTGAGCAATGTTTGCACACGCTTACATAAAGCCCATGTTTCATCGAGTAGTTCACGTATTAACAATGTCAAAGAGCCGCAAACTGACTGCTACGAGCCATTTGCAACACCATTATAGCAAATGGGTGTAAGGTGAGCATGGTTGAAACTTATCCCCGTGGTTCAAGGGTGAATAAGGGTCAATGAGTGCTAATTCTTTGCCAATTAACCCTCGCTCGAAGTAACCTCTTTGCCATTAAGTGCTAATTAAGGGGCAACGAGCATTTGCCAGTAAAAGTGGGAACCGGTTTTACGGTGGGCAAATGCGACCACTAAAATAAGCATTGCGAACGTGACCCTTGTTTGCACTCCTTTATAAATCCCCCCTCCGATCGCTTCGCGCCCACCTCCCCTGTGGGTTCACGTTTGAAGTGCAACCCTGCTAGGGTATTGTTGCTATGGGATATTTATATGCCCATACCCAGCCAAGCAAACCACGCGAATATGCACAAGGCACTAAAATTATGGAAACCTCTAAAAACACCCAAGTACAAAAGTTTCTTGATGATATCAAAGCCCTAAGTGATTGGAAGTTCCAAGCTTTGCAAAAGGCTCGAGAAATAGTTTTTGACGTCTACCCAAGTGTTGATGAGAGAATTATGTACGGAGGCATTATGTTCTCGTTGGATGATGATTTTGGCGGCATTTTTGTCAACAAAAAACACCTTTCCTTTGAGTTCAGTAACGGCATTACCTTTAACGACCCTGACAAATATTTAGAAGGCTCCGGAAAACATCGCCGACACTTAAAACTCAAGGGAATCTCGGATATAGGCGATAAGCAGGTCAGCTTTTTTGTCCAACAGGCAAGATAAACACCATCTTCAGCCACCTGAAACACCATGTTTTTCACGGCTATGTCATCATTGACCCTAAACCCCGCACAAAATTACTTACCTTTTGACACTTTCATAATTGGCACAGACCCTAGATGCGGTGAAATGTCCATGGACAGCGAGCATAGTTGGTTGTAACTCCTTAAAGCATGAAGTTGATGCATTTTTCAAAGGCTAAACAATGAACAAGTTGGCAGTGGTATTTGGTGGTTCCGGGTTTTTAGGTAGACAGATAGTTCGCGAGCTGTGCCGCAAAGGTTGGCGAGTACGGGTTGCGGTGCGCCGAGCCCATCAAGCTGTTGATCTTCGAGTTGAGGGCGATGTCGGCCAAGTGCAATTGGTACAATGCAATATTCGCTCTGATGCTTCTGTTGCTGCGGCAATGAATGGCGCGCAAATTGCCATTAACGCCGTTGGAATTTTGTTTGAAAGCGGCAAACAAAAGTTTGACGAATTACACACCGAAGGGGCGCAAAGGATTGCCCAAGCAGCTTCTGCACTTGGCGTACAACAATTGGTTCAAGTTTCTGCACTTGGGGCTTCTGAACAATCTACCTCAAAATACGCCAGATCAAAGGCCAAGGGCGAGACAGCTGTTTTACAGGCCTTTCCCAATGCAATAATTTTACGACCATCAGTTTTATTTGGCTCTGGCGATGGCCTGTTTGAGCGTTTTGCCGGCATGCTTTGCCTAACCCCGATAGTACCATTACCGATGGCCGACACTAAATTACAGCCGGTATTTGTTGGTGATGTCGCAGCAGCAATTGTTGCAGCTTTGCAAAACCCTAACTCTGCCGGTACAACTTACGAACTAGGTGGGCCGCAAACATTGACCCTTGGCCAAATCGTCCAAAACACAGCCATTTGGATTGAGCGCAAGCGGTTAATAATTGGCTTGCCAAAGATTGCTGCCAAAACAATGGGAGTTGTTGGTGATATTTCTGGAGCAGTGCCATTCGTTACTCCGTTTATAACCTCTGATCAGATATTGCAGCTAGAGCAAGACAATGTGGTTTCAGACGATGCACAGGGGTTTACAGAATTGGGTATAAAGCACCTTGAAACTATCGAGGCCAATGTGCCTGTTTATCTTGAGCGTTTTCGCAAATATGGTCAGTTTCACCAAAAAGTTGCCTAATCCCGGCGCAAGACTAAAAGCATAAGGCAAACTGTTGCCAACATCACGAAGCCACCGATTCCGACCATGCCACGCCAAGGCATGTCCGGCAGGTTGATCACCATCAACCCGACCCCTGCCAGTGCATTGATGGTTCCGTGAAATATGCTGGCAGCAAATACCGAGCGTCCAGCCTCGCGTAGCCACCCGATAATTGGGGAGATAAGCAAGGTAAATCCAATCATCAAGAAAATACCTGCAATTGGCAGTTCCGGATAATTAAAACCCATAGCAATGACCGGCGCGTGCCAAAGCCCCCAAACAAATCCGATCATCAAATTGCCACGCCAGAAACCCAATGGCCGCCAGCGATCAAATAACCATCCGCGCCACCCCAATTCTTCATTCAACAAAAGGAAGCTATTAATAGCAATTCCCACCGGAATATTGATCAAAATTTGTAACCAAACTAATTGATCGAGGGAGAGCGGAAGCGCCTCAATGTCAACGTTTTCAGCTTCAAAAACTTGTTGCAACCCCTGTTTGAAGCCAATCCAATGTACATCTAAGCCCAGTAGGGAAATCAGTGTTGAACCAATGACAATCATAATCGCCAAAACAAGGCCACCAAACCAGATCCATTTCGGCCAAGAGGTAAACCCCAATGCCTGCTTCCAACGTTTGCGATCAAAAAGACAAGCACAGGTAATAGCGGCAATCGCTGGACCAAACATATAAACAACCAGCAGTAAGAAAGCCAATGAGCTATGCAAACCGCCCGTCTGCCAGATCACAGCGGCCACAGACCATGAAAATCCAAAGCAAACCAATAGAAACAATGCTATCTGGCGGGTAAAAAATATGGAGTGCAGTTTGGTTGTTTGCGTGCTTTTCATTTAATTAGGATAATGCCTAATTAAAGAAAGTCAATGACCTAACACAAACCACAAAATTACTAAGCCCATAATAATTCGATAAATCACAAATGGGGTAAAGCCAATTTTCTGCACCAACTGCATCAATAAGTGAATTGCTACCCAAGCTGTTACCGCCGAAAGAGCCGCTACAACCAAGCCATCGACCAAACCGGGCGCACCGGCAATTGGCTGGCTTACAGCCAAATCAAGCAAAGCTGCTGCACCCATCGCCCCTAATAATGGGATCGAAAGCAACATCGAGAATCTCGCAGCTTCCTTGCGGCTAATTCCAAGAAATCTGGCGGCGGTCATGGTAATGCCGGATCGTGATGTGCCGGGAATAAACGCCAAAACTTGCGCAAGACCAATCCAGACAGCGGTTGATAATTTGCTATCTTCCATCTTGTTGATATTTTGCACCGCACGATCACTAAACCATAGAACAATGCCAAAAAATATCGTTGCAATACCAATGATCAATGGATCACGTAAATACTCCGCCCAACCAAACGCAAACAAAACCGCTCCGACCACCAAAGCAAATGGCGTTGCAATAATAATATGGATCAATAATTTACTAGCCGGGTTGTCCTTGCGCCCCCGCATCAGATCAAACCCGCCGCCGGCCATCGCCATTAAATCATTTCGAAAATACAACATAACCGCCAGTAATGAGCCCAAATGTGCCATCACATCTATCAATGCGCCTTGGTCTTGCTCGCCAGTAACCCATGGCACTAAGATAAGGTGCGCCGATGATGAGACCGGCAAAAATTCCGTCAGTCCTTGAATGATCGCCAATAATGCAAGTTGGATTAGTGTCACGATAAATTCATTCCTGTATTTTCACCAAGTTAGACAATTGACAGGTTTATTCTAAGGCAGCAAGTGAATTGCCATTTGACCCAAGTTAAATCACCGCCTATTTGATTATTTATGACTGATACTAATAAAGAAGCCCATGGGCCGGGTCGAACCGAGCCAAAACAAGCAGCCAAAATAACCAGAGCCATTACTTGGGTCTCGGTAATGGTGGCTTTGGTTTTGATGGTTTCAAAATTATTGGCATTTATCATTACTGGATCAGTGGCATTATTGGCCAGCTTTGCCGATAGCGCATTGGATTTCTTTGCCTCTATCACCGCGTTTTTTGCAGTGCGCTATGCCGCAGAACCTGCCGATGAAGAACACCGGTTTGGCCATGGCAAAGCCGAAAGTTTCGCCTCATTATTTCAGGCVATGTTAGTTGCAATATCCGCAGCATTAGTVGCRCGCGAGGCGATTGATAGATTATTGAACCCACAAGCTATTGTTCATGGCAAYTTRGCTATCATTGTGATGCTGGTCTCGATCGTACTGACATTGGGGTTGGTTTGGTTGCAAGAACAAGCAATAAAAAAATCCGGATCATTAGCCATTGCCGGCGATCAGGCTCACTATAAGGCCGACTTATTGGCTAATGTTTCAGTGGTGATCGGGATTTTAATCGCAACTTACGGCGGCTTTGGAGTGGCCGATGCGATTGTTGGGATTGCGATTGCAATTTGGCTAATGTTTACGGCGTGGGGGGTGGCCAAAGGCGCGTTTGATCAGGTTATGGATCGTGAATTACCGCAAAGCGAACGCGATATGATCAAGAAAACAGCCTTGAGCGTTGATGGTGTTTACTCAATCCACGAGCTACGAACACGAGCCTCTGGTGTCTATATTCACATGCAATTTCACCTTGATCTTGATCCGGATATAACATTGGCCGCAGCTCATAAAATCGTGGTTGAAGTTGAAAGAAGACTTCTTAAAACTTGGCCGGCTGCTGATATTTTGGTTCATCCAGATCCACGCGGCAAAGCCGAAGCGCACGGAATTGAGCATTTTCGCCGCGAAGAAGAAACATCATGAAACGCACTTTGTTCCATTGGCCATTGGATCCCGGATCGCGCGAAGTTCGACTTGCACTTGGTGAAAAACGGATAAGTTTTTCTGCATTCACCCTACAAATGCCCAGTGACGCTGAAAAATTGATGAAGCTAAACCCATCGGGCCGGCCACCAGTTTTACAAGAAGACGGTGCAAATGGTTTGCGAACTATTTGCGAAAGCCGGGCAATCCTTGAGTATTTAGAAGAAACCAACACCACTAATGCTTTAATGCCCAATGATCCGGTAAAACGCGCCGAAGTTCGTAGGTTAATGAGTTGGTTTTCTGATAAATTTCAAAGCGAAGTTTTAGGGTTATTATTGTATGAGCGGGTTGAAAAGCCGGTATTGGGACTTGGCACACCTGATGCTGCCAACATGCGTCATGGCAAGCAATATTTACGCTGGCACTTAAATGTTCTGGAAAAAATCATTGCCGAACGCAACTGGTTGGCCGGTGATGATTTGACCTTGGCCGACATTTCTGCTGGCGCTGCTCTTTCTTGCCTTGATTATTTTGGTGATGTTCCGTTTGAAGAGTTCTCATTGGTAAAGTCATGGTATGTGCGATTAAAATCCCGGCCATCTTTTAGACCGATATTACAAGATAATTTCCCCGGATTTGCTGCTGCTGCACACTATACCGATCTGGATTTTTAAGCGGTGCMDGBCGATCTAAACCCANAATTTTTRGCARAGTTAAAYMAATTAGCAACTGATCTTGGYTTTGCTAAACCKGGCATAACTGCGGTTACGGADCCTTGGCCGCAAAGCGCGTATTTACATGARTTTYTRGATTTAGGCCATCAYGGACAAATGCAATGGCTAGCCGATGAAGCCCATCGCCGCCAGCACCCAACAGATATGTGGAGCGAAGCRCGWTCAGCAATAGTTTTGGGTTTTAACTATGGGCCGGATCATGACCCAATGCAAAATATTGCTCATAAATCACATGGCAATATTTCAGTTTATGCCAGAGGTCATGACTATCATGATTTGGTCAAAAAACGCCTAAAGAAACTTGCGAGCTGGTTGCACCAAGAAACCAAAAAACCGCTAAAAGTTTTTGTCGATACCGCGCCATTGATGGAAAAACCCTTAGCCGCCAAAGCCGGTCTTGGCTGGCAGGGAAAACACACCAATTTAGTTTCCCGTGAATTTGGATCATGGTTGTTTTTGGGGGTAATTCTAACTGCCGCTGACCTGCCGGTTAATACCCCATCAAATGATCATTGYGGTAGCTGTAATGATTGCCTTGATATTTGCCCGACCAATGCMTTTACTTCCGCCTACAAATTAGAYGCCAGAGCTTGCATTTCTTATCTAACCATCGAACACAAAGGCCATATTGACVTAAAATATCGCCAAGCTATCGGCAATCGTATTTACGGCTGCGATGATTGCTTGGCTATTTGCCCATGGAATAAATACGCGAAAAAAGCCACGATCAACAAATTACAAGCCAGACCAGAGCTAACCATGCCAATACTTGCTGATCTTGCAGCTTTGGACGATCAAGCTTTTCGCGAAGTCTTTACTGCCTCGCCGATAAAACGCACCGGACGTGAGAGGTTTGTCAGAAACGTAATGATAGCTATTGGTAACTCTGCTGACGTGGGAYTAATTCCGTSTGCRACARCTGCTCTTGATGACAGATCAGAGYTAATAAGAGCCATGGCGGTKTGGGCATTGTCGCAATTATTGYCGACAACAGAATTTATCAAATTGCGCCAACAACACATGCCRMTTGAARTSGATCARCAGGTCAAAAAAGAATGGCWKCGRNGNNNATTATTGCTGAACGGCCAGTCTTTTTGCTTCACGCCAACTCCCGCGTAACAACAACACGTCCAGTTCGGTGGGTGCTAATAACATTGCCCGCTTCACATCAGATCCGGCAGCATCAAGACGTTGCAATTCAATCAAAATAGTCGCCCGCAAAGTCAGCGCTAAAACATGGTTCGGATTTTGACTTAATATAGAATCTAATTCCACAAGAGCTTTCTCTAACTCTCCTTGCCCTTCAAGGGCGCGTGCCTTACCAAGCCGCARTTCAATATTATTACGGCTCAAAGAAGASCCSGCCTCAAAGGAACTTATTGCCCGCGGATAGTCTCCTAATTGCAAAAAGGCTTCGCCAGATTGATAAAAAATTTGCGACCTTAGACCCTCGTTCAAATCAGGTGCATAGCCCAAATTTTCCAACCGCTCCGCTGCTCTTTGCAGATCACCTAACCCCAATARAGCCGAAGCAATGCAGTGACGAGCAGCCGATCCGCCCTCTTCTGATTGCCACGCCAGACCCTCTTCATAGGCCGCCAATGGTTGTTCCAAGACCAATTTCATACATTGATCGTAACGTGTTTCTTGTGCCATTACCGAGCCGGGTAAGGCTAATAAAATTAATATGACAAAACCACGCAACATAACTTTTCCTCTTCTTTGCGCTGAATTGTGCGCCTTGTTGCAGCCCCTAGCAAGTCAATATCCCAAATAGGGTAAATAAGCTGGTTATTATTTAACAATTAGCTCTTCCAATACGGCTTGTAAGCGCAGCAAGTCAGCATCAGCAGATAAACTGTGATCACCATATTTGATCAGTGAAAACACCACATCATTGCTTTGTAATTTCATCACCAATTTCATTGCATGTTGCCACGGCACGTCTTGATCAAGCTGTCCTTGTAAAATACGTACCGGCCCAGTAAACGCAATTTCTTCGTCCAACAATAAGTGCTTGTTACCATCTTCGATTAGGTTTTTGGTAATTTCCACTTCTCCATAAGGCGATGGCTGCATCCAATAACCCTGCTCAGTAATTTCATCTTTTACCTGTTGATCAAATTTGTCCCACATCAGCTTTTGCGTAAAATCTGCTGCTGGCGCAATCAAGGCCAAAGCTCGCACGCGCTGAGGTCTGGCCAATGCTGCCAGTAATGCCAGCCAACCACCCATTGAGGAACCCAGCAAAACCACAGGCCCAGTAGTTAAATGATCAATCACTTCAAGTGCATCGCTAAGCCATTTTGATATTGTCCCGTCAGCAAAGTTCCCAGAAGAACGACCATGGCCAGAATAATCAAATCGGATAAATGAGCGATCATTTTCTCTTGCCCACTGATCAACAAACTTAGCTTTGCTGCCGTTCATGTCAGAGCGAAACCCGCCGAGCCAAACCACACTTGGCTCAAGACCAGAAGTAACAGAATAGCAAATTGTTTCGCCGCTCGCAGTTTTATGTTTTAGTGCTTCTTCCACTGGCAATTTTCCTTTAGGTTCTGAACTTAGGGTCAGAACATAACTATTAAATCCGGAACCACAAACTTGAAAATCGTCCAAATCATACCTGAACTTGCTGCCGGTGGTGCTGAACGTACTACGCTCGATATAAGCCGAGCAATTATCGCAAGCGGTGGCAGCTCGTTAGTATTGGCCAAAGGCGGCAGATTGGTTGAGGAATTACAAACAGACGGAGCAGAATTTTACTCACTGCCATTGGATAGTAAAAACCCGTTTGTTATGTGGAAAAACATTACCGCCATTGCCGAGCAAACCAAAAAGTTTGGCGGTGAGATAATTCACGCCAGATCCAGAGCGCCGGCATGGAGTGCCTTTTATGCCGCAAAGCGTTTGAACTTACCATTTGTAACCACTTATCATGGAACTTATAACTCAAACTCCGCCTTAAAAACAAAATACAATTCGATTATGACCAAAGGTGATTTGGTGATTGCCAATTCACATTTTGTTGCTGCTCATATTGCCAAAGTTCACAATACTGATCCCAAGAAAATAAGAGTAATTCCCAGAGGAATTGACCTTGATGGCCTAAAGCCTGAAGCGATCAGCAAGACAAGAAAATTGCAAATTTCCAGCAGGCTTGATATATCACTTAATAAGGATATTCCGCTGATCCTAATGCCCGGTCGSCTTACCCGYTGGAAAGGRCARTTGGTAATGSTAAAAGCCATGGAYATTTTGCGACAACGAAACATTGCCGCACAGCTTATCATGCCCGGAGATGCCCAAGGACGAGATGAYTATAAAACCGAATTGCAAAACCTTATCACCAAATTRGSYYTACAAAACTCGGTCTGTCTTGCAGGRCATATAACRGATATGCCGGCRGCTTATKSMATTTCAGATATTGTAGTMTCCGCCAGTATWGARCCMGAAGCWTTTGGCCGGGTSGCSGTTGAAGGACAAGCCGCCGCGAAACCGGTTATCGCCACCGCGCACGGCGGATCATTAGAAACCGTGCAGGATCAAAATACTGGCTTGTTGGTAGACATTGCTGATCCGATTGCAATGGCTGATGCCTTGCAAAGAATTTTGGCCTTAACAGCGAGCCAACAAAAAGAATGGGGCAAAAGAGGACAAAAATGGGTGGCGCAACAATACTCAAGAGAGCARATGTGCGCRTCAACATTGGCGGTTTAYCAAGAGGTCTTACAAMAAARWMMYKAMTAWRRSGSWKWSSYMRMTRAMRYYSMWKMRKYGWYNGTAARYKSRATRYMKGWRRWWGMKKMGRMWTKWTYRCTVGCAAGAAACAAGCAGGCATTGGCAATATCTTGTGGTTGCACCAGCTTTCTTAACGGGCTGACTTCTTTCCATTTTTTCACTCCATCTGGCCAATCACCATTCAAGCTTTCACGCCATACCAGTCCCGGCGATACAGTATTGACCCGAATACCACCGTGACCAAATTCTGCGGCCAAATTACGGGACAAGGCCAACATTCCAGCTTTGGCGGCACAGTAATGAACGATCTGCTCGGAAGAAATCGAGGCGGAAATCGAGGCAATATTGACAATCGCACCAACACAAGAGTTTGCCGTCCACATCTTTATGGCTTCGCGGGAACATAAAAATGCCGAACGCAAATTGATCGCTTGCACCTTGTCCCAGTCATCGGCACTGGTTTGTAAAGTATCAGCCATTGGAAATGCACCGGCATTGTTAATCAAAATATCAGGCGGTAAGCGCATGGCGGCAAAAGCCTCGCATACTTGGCTCTCATCTGCCACATCAAAGCCAGCTAAATCAGCGTGTCCTCCGGCTTTGATGATTTTGCTTTGCAAACTTTTTGCGGCTTTTTCGTTAGAGCCATAACCCAAAATAACTTCTGCTCCAGCTGTCGCAAAAGCTTCGGCAATATGTGCGCCAATGCCGCCACTTGCTCCGGTAACAAGAACTGTTTTTCCAGTAAAATCCATTACAAACTCCCAGTTAGTTTTTTAATTTGCTGGCTAAATGCAGGATATTGTTGCTGCAATAAATCACAATCAGCAGCTTGGTAATCACTGTCCACATATCCGGGGGTCATGGTTGTACCCAGCAAGGCAAACTTACCACCATCGCACAAATATGATCCGTGCCAGCATTGCTCCGGAACCATTGTTTGCACTTTCTGTCCGACAAAAACATCAGAGCCTAAAAGCAATTCTTTGCCTGATCCGTCTGGTTGTAAAATTAGCATCTGCACCGGATCGCCAAGATAAAAATGATAGCTCTCGGCAATCGGTAAATAATGTAAAGCCGAACGTGGTTGCTCCGGGGTCAGTAAATAATAAATCACCGAAAACTTTGCTCGCCCGTTTTTATCTATTGTTCCTTCATGGGTGCGCCTAAAATACCCACCCTCACCGGGTAGTGGTTTCAGATCGAGCAGAGATATTAGATCATTAGCTTGCATGGTTAAATAGTACAGCTAGACCAAATGGCTTCAAGCCCCTAACATTCAAACAAAAGGGAGAAATTTATGTTTGCAGCTGAAAGTCTGGTTAAAACTCTATTGGCACAAGATGTCGAAGTTTGCTTTACCAATCCGGGAACCTCGGAAATGCACATGGTGGCAGCATTGGATAGAAATCCAGAAATGCGGGCGGTATTGTGTTTATTCGAGGGAGTAGCCTCTGGTGCTGCTGATGGCTATGCGCGAATGAGCGGCAAGCCAGCTAGTACTTTGTTGCATTTAGGGCCWGGDTTGGCCAATGCTTTGGCAAACTTTCATAATGCAAAACGYGCCAAAGTACCGGTGGTTAAYATTGTTGGCGATCACTCCCGTGATCATGTGAAACTTGATGCACCATTGACCTCTGACATTGTCGGATTTTGCTCGACAGTTTCTAGATGGACTGGAACGGTGACCGAGCCGGAACAAATCTCAGCTATGGCGGTGGAAGCAGTTCGCCAGTCCTATGGCCCTGAACCGGGTATCGCCAGTTTGATCTTACCGGCTGATTGCGCTTGGTCTGAGATTGAGCCGGAAGTAATCGAAAAAACGAATTTTCCTGAACGTCATCAAGCTCCAAAAGACACAATCACTGCTATTGCCGATAAGATTAAATCAGCGAATAACCCGATCCTGTACCTTGGCGACATTGCCTGTCATGCAGACGGAATAGCGGCGGCTGGCAGAATTGCTGCAAAACTTGATTGTCGGGTTATTTTTGAAACATTTGCTGCGCGTATTTCTCGTGGCAGTAATCATTTTAGCGCTCAGCGGTTAAACTATTTTGGCGAGAGCGCACTTGAGGACATGAAAGACTGCGATTTGTTAGTGATTGCCGGCTCAAAGGCTCCAGTGTCGTTTTTTGCTTATCCGGGAATTGATTCTGTACTAACTCCGCCCGGAGCAGAAGTTGCTGTTCTAGCCGATATGAAAACTGATAGCGCCAAGGCATTGGCTGATCTTGCTGATGCTCTGGATGCTAATGATGCACCTAAACTACAACCACGGTCACAAGCACCAGATTTGGATCGCGAACAGCCATTAAATCCGGGTTTTGTTGGTTTGTCTTTGTTGCGGCACATGAAAGATGGCTCGGTAATATGTGATGATGCCACCACTTCGGGCATGGGGGTGTTTCCATGGCTAGAGAACGGCCCGGATCATGACTGGTTGTGTCTTACCGGAGGAGCGATTGGTATGGGAATGCCGATGGCAGTGGGGGCGGCTATTGCCTGTCCTGATGATCAAGTATTTGCATTGTGCGGCGATGGTGCGGCAGCTTATACCTGTCAGGCATTATGGACACAAGCGCGGGAAAAACAAAACATCATTAATGTAGTTTTTGCCAATCACTCATACTTGATTTTGAATTTTGAACTGGCAMGRGTCGGMGCCGGCGATCCGGGGCCAGCAGCCCAAGCCATGCTTGATCTGTCCAATCCGAAAATGGACTGGGTGGCGATAGGAACTGGCTTTGGTGTGCCATCGGTTAGCACTAAAACTGCCGGTGAATTTGATGATGCACTTGTACACGCGCTGGCTAATCCGGGGCCGCATTTGATCGTTGCAGAGATATAAATACCGATTTTCAGGCAAAGAAATGCGAAAATTAGAACCGCCTCAGGAGCTTAAAAATGGAATTTGATTATATTATAATTGGTGCTGGTTCGGCAGGTTGTGTGTTGGCAAACCGATTATCTGCTGATCCAAAAAACAAAGTGTTATTACTCGAAGCTGGCGGTGAAGATAAATCACCGATGATCCACATGCCAGCCGGTTTCATGAAATTATTATACGATCCCAAAAACAACTGGATGTATGACACGGAACCAGAACCAAACCTCAATAATCGCTCTATCTTCCAACCAAGAGGCATGACCCTTGGCGGCTCTTCGTCGATAAATGGCATGCTCTGGGTAAAGTGCCAACCGCGAGATTTTGACCTATGGGCGCAATCAGGAAACAAAGGCTGGGGCTGGGATCATGTGCTGCCAATTTACAAGACAATAGAAGACCATGAACAAGGGGCGAGCGAGCTTAGAGGCGTTGGTGGGCCGATGGCGGTTACTGATTTTACCGAGACCGACTTTGTGTCCGACACCATTATTGATGGTGTAAAGGCCATGGGAATAGCCCATAATACTGACCTAAATACAAAAGACCAAGAAGGCGTTGGTTATTTTCAAACCTCTATCAAAGACGGAAAACGCTTTAGTGCGGCCAGAGGTTATCTTGATCCGGTAAAATCGCGCCCTAACCTAACTATATTGACCGAGGCAAAAGCCGGAGCATTATCCTTTGATGGTAAAAAATGTACTGGATTGGTTTTTTCTCATAAGGGAAAACAAGTATCGGGCAAGGCCCGCAAAGAGGTCATAGTCGCCGGCGGAGCCTTTAATAGCCCGCATATTTTACAAATTTCCGGTATTGGCTCAGTTGATGTCTTAAAAAATATCGGCGTAGAAATAGTTCATGAATTACCCGGTGTCGGCGAAAACCTGCAAGATCATTATAGCTCAGTAGTAAGCTGTAAACTGTCTAGTAAACTTGGCTATAATCACCGGGTGCAAGGCCTGCCATTAATTTGGGAAATGATCCGTTACATAACCACCAAAAAAGGGGCGATGGCTATTGCACCGGCACATATCGGGGCGTTCATCAAGTCCCGTCCGGAGTTGGAAACCCCCGACTTACAGTTTCACTTCCTTGGTGCTTCATTAGAAACAGAGGGCATGAAGCCACGTAAATACCCCGGCATGTTAGGGGCGGTTTATCAAATGCGCCCTGAAAGCCGTGGCTGGGTAAGGGCTGCTTCAAATGACCCTAATGATAAACCAAAAGTTCTTTGCAATTACCTAGATAGCGAAGAAGACGTGCGTTCATCTATTTACGGTTTAAAATGGATGCGCAATTTATTTGCCAGCAAAACCTTTGATGATATTAGAGCCGAAGAAGACAATCCCGGAGCAGAAACTGTAACCGATGATGATTGGGAAAGTTATCTACGAAATACCGGCAGCACTTTGTATCACCCGGTCGGAACCTGCAAAATGGGATCGGACAAAATGGCGGTGGTTGATGATCGTCTGCGGGTTCACGGTATTAGCGGTCTTCGGGTGGTTGATGCCTCTATCATGCCGCGTCTTACCTCTGGCAACACCAATGCACCGACCTTGATGATTGCAGAAAAAGCCAGCACCATGATCTTGGAAGACGCCAATAAATAATGCGCTTGTTTTTGCTGTTATTGTTTATTTTTCTGGGCTTTAGCCCCTCAATCAAGGCTGAAGAACCGCCAATAATTGACCCTGCTTTAACTGCGGCACATGCTGAATTATTGGAAGATGCAAAGTACCAATTTGAGTTTTCCAAACCACAGGAGCCGCGAAAACCATTCAAAGGCTTTAAGTGGCTATCCGATTTCTTGAATTTCTCAGGAGAGTTCTTTAAGTGGGTTTTTTGGGTTGGACTGGCAGCTTTAGTTGCCGGTATTGCTTGGCTGATCTTGCGGGAAATATTGAAAATTCGGTTTGGCGATAAAAAGAAATCACAAAAAGAAAAGCCTGAAATTCAGATATATCAACCAGAAGCTATTAGGGCAAAAACTCTATTGGAAGAAGCTGATAAATTAGCGGCGCAAGGTAAGTTTTCCGAAGCCGTGCATTTATTGCTGTTCCGATCGATTGAGGATATTGAAAAATTCCTTCCTGGCCACATCAAAACATCTCAAACTTCCCGTGAAATCGAGGTGATAAGTTCAATTCCCGAACACCCCAAAAGCGGCTTTGAGCGATTACGAAAGGCTGTAGAAAACAGTTTTTTCGGACAGCAGCCAGTAGATAAAAGCGGCTATGACGATTGCCGTTTGGCTTATGAAGACTTTGCCTTTTCCGCGAGTTGGAGGTCGTGACTATGCAAACAAACAAGCCAACACTTTTTTCGCCAACTCTGGTGCTGGTGTTGGTATTGGTCAGTATTTTCTCACTATCAGCATATATGACTTTAAGTGCCTTTGCGCCAGATTTACGTAACAAATCCGATGGTAGCAACCACGCATGGTCACGCTCTGCTATTGGTTTTGCAGCATTTGTGCAATTGCTCGAGGCCTCAGGGACAAAAACGGTTTTGTCTCGAACATCGGCTAATGATGGTCGCCCCTCGCATAACCTAACCATATTAACTCCAAATGTGTTTCAAGATTCTGATGCTATTTTGAATGCTAGTGTCAGTAAAACATTGATCATCTTGCCAAAATGGCGGGTTGGAAAAGATATTAGAAATTCTAATTGGGTAACAGGCATCGGCACGCAAGATGTAGATAGAATTGCAAAAATGATTGATGACATTATTAAGGGCGAACAACCAACAGACGATATTCATTTTGAGCTGCAAATCCAGCGGGTTGATTCTAGGGAATTAGAAAAGAAAACGCCCAAAGAGAAACAACAAGTGGACATAAGTGAAAATACTGATGAAACCCCGAAAACAATATGGGAAATAACTAAGAGGTTCGGCGACAAAACATTTGTTTTGGGGGACATCGATAATTTGCAAACCATGACTCATTTAGGCTTAGTTCCTCAAATTTGGTCTGGGGAACGTTTACTGCTGGGGAAAATTCCAGATAAGGAAATATATATATTAAGTGATCCGGATATTATGAACACATTAGGGGCAGCAGATATTCTGAACCCAATGGCTGGAATACGCATTGTTGAGAGGCTGGTAGGCAAGGATAGAACCGTTTTGTTTGATCTTACTTTACACGGATTTGGACAAAACAGCAGTTTGTTGCGAACCATTTTAATGCCACCATTTTTAACCGCTACACTTAGTGCTGTGGCTACTGCCGGTTTGATGATTTGGGCAGCGTGGCTTCGTTTTGGCCCGATAAGCCGGCGCAAAATGGTATTTGCCTTGGGCAAAACCGCCTTGGCGACAAATTCAGCCGCATTGATCCAGATGGCTGGTCGCGAAACGGCGATGGTATCAAAATTTGCCGAGTTATCAAAAGCTCTGGCCGCAAAAGGTGCCGGTGTTCCAAAGGGTCTTAGCCGCGATGAACTGGATAAATTCCTGCGCCGAACCGCTCACATATCGGCAACGAATATTGACTATGATGCCTTGTTAAAGCGAGCACAATCAGCCAATTTGACCAACAGTGAAGCAATAAAAATAGCCCAACAACTCTATCAATGGAGAGGAGATATATCCGGTGCAAACAGGACACGTAAAACATCTAGCTGAAAAGATCAGGCAAGAAACAGCAAAGGTCATTATCGGCCAAGAAGACACTATAGAATTAATGTTGGTTGCATTATTATCGAACGGTCATATCCTTTTAGAGGGCGCACCAGGAACTGCCAAAACTTTGCTAGCTAGGTGCTTTGCAGCAGCAACTGGATTAAAGTTTGGCCGAATACAATTTACTCCGGATCTAATGCCCGGAGACATAATTGGTGCAAACTTATTTGATTTTCACACTAGCAAGTTCACCTTAAAAAAGGGGCCGGTTTTTTGCGATTTTTTATTGGCCGACGAAATAAACCGAACACCGCCAAAAACTCAAGCGGCCTTGTTAGAGGCAATGCAAGAGGCCAGTGTTACTATTGACGGCAAGAGTCATCCGCTAGGTGAAAATTTTACGGTTATTGCCACCCAAAATCCGATCGAACAACAAGGCACATACCCACTGCCCGAAGCACAGCTTGATAGGTTTTTGTTCAAACATTTACTTAGCTATCCAAGCCGCGAACAAGAGCTATCGATCGTTGACCAACACGGAAAGTCTTCAAAAACTCCTGCCAAAACAGTTGCAGGAGTCAAGCCGGTGATAAAACCTAAAGACCTTAAAGATGCCAGAAAACAGATAGAGCAAGTTGCCTTAACCGATGAAATTATTGCCTATATTGTTGATCTGGTACGTAACACTCGCAAAAATCCAGAAATTGAAATAGGTGCTTCACCAAGATCAGCCAGCATGCTGGCTGCTGCGGCCAGAGCTTATGCCGCGTTAAACGAGCGCGAGTTCGTGATCCCTGATGATGTTAAATATTTGGCGTTACCATTGCTGCGCCATCGGGTGATATTATCGCCTTCTGCTGAAATTGAAGGCCTTACTACTGACGAAGTGCTGGCTAATATTATCGAGCAATTACCCGCACCTAGATGATAAAGCAGAACGACATATCACATAGTTCTGTATCAGTTACCAAGCTGGCGGTGTTGTTAATGGCCGGCGGAATTCCATTGACTTTATTACTTGCTTTTATTGCACCATCACTTTGGGCAATTGCTGGCGGCTGGATTGTTTTTGTTTTTTCAATGATCATTGTCGATGCGCTACTTACAGCTTCGACTAGCAATATTGATTTTAAGTGTTCACCGCTAAAGCAGATATATATCGGTCAAGACGAAGAAATTCCTCTACATATTAAATTCGCAAATAGATCGCCAAACTGGTTGGAGTTGGCAGTAGAATATAATGATTTTGCCAAAATAACTCCAGCAAGTATCATAACGCAATTAATCGATAGTACTGCAAAGCCGGTATTTCGTGTGTCCCCATTACGTCGTGGCGAGTTGGAAATTTCAAGGTTCTGGCTGCGCTGGAAAGGGCCGCTTGGCTTGAGTAGTAGAACAGCGATTATTGATACTCAGATACAAATCCCGGTCATTTCAAACATCAAAGCAATCCGTGAACAAGCAATACAGTTATTTTCGCGCAATTCGCTTTATGGCATAAAGCGCCAGCGCACCGTTGGCGAGGGAACAGAGTTTGACAGTTTGCGCGAATTTGTTTCTGGCATGGATCACCGGCGCATCGACTGGAAGGCTTCGGCGAGGCATAATATTTTACTGGCCAAAGAGTTTCGCACCGAACGCAATCATAATATTATGATTGCTATTGATACCGGCCATTTGATGAGTGAGCCATTGGCGCAAATGCCAAAGCTGGATCATTGCCTAAATGCTGGTTTATTGCTGGCTTTAATGGGCTTGCGCGGTGGCGATCGGGTGGGGTTTTATTCTTTTGATGCAGAGCCTGGTATGTTTTGCAAACCGTTGGCACATGCCAGTTCGTTCAAAATTTTACAGCATTTAACTGCCTCTATTGATTACTCAACCAACGAAACCAATTTCACATTAGGCCTTAGCAAATTAAGCCAGAACCTGGATCGACGATCACTTATAGTTATTTTTACCGATTTCTGTGACACCACAAGTGCCGAATTAATGTTGGAAAATATCGGCAGGCTGGTTCGCGATCATGTAGTAGTTTTTGTTACATTTGCCGATCATGAACTAGAAGAAATGGTTGTTAAACAACCGGTTACAATGAAAGCTGTAAGCCAATCTGTCATCGCTGCCGGCTTGCTAAAAGAGCGAGACCTCGTGCTTTCAAAACTGCACAGACTTGGAGTTCACCTGCTAGAAACCACACCTGACAAAATTGGTGCGGAATTATTGAGCAAATATCTGGAACTGAAAACCAGAGGCGCATTATGAGTAAAATCCAAGAAAGCCCCTCAATAGATTTACGCTCATTGCAGTTCAGGCGCGAGCGGGAAAAAGACTGGAAATTATTGCAAGAACTTATTGAGCGTGTTGAAAAAAATGGAGCCAAATCATTAGACGATGATGAGTTGATTGCACTGCCGGTTTTGTACCGGACAACACTTTCTTCCCTATCAATGGCGCGGGCAATTTCGCTTGATCTTGATCTTGTTCAATACCTAGAAAGCTTAACCACCAGAGCATATTTCTTCGTCTATGGCACCAGAAGCAGTTTTATGCAGCGCATATCCGGGTTTTTTGCTGATGATTGGCCAAGAGCAGTACAAAAACTTGGGGCGGAAACACTAGTTTCTTTTCTGGCAGTCTTTCTTTCCGCGGTTTGCGCCTATGTATTAGTCATAAACGACCCTAATTGGTTTAGCGCATTTATGACCGCTGATTTAAGCGATGGCCGTAATCCGGAGGCTAGTGTCGAGTTTCTACGTGATGGACTATATAGCGGAAGCCTGCGCGATGGGCTTTCCAGTTTTGCCACCTTTTTGTTTACTCATAATTCTCGTGTTGCAATTTTAGCCTTTGCCCTTGGCTTTGCTTTTGGTCTGCCGACATTGTTTTTGTTGGTTACTAATGGCTTCATGCTTGGGGCATTTATTGCGGTTTACGTGCCCAAAGGTCTGGGATTTGAGATGGGCGGTTGGTTGTTCATTCACGGCTCTACGGAATTATTTGCGATAATATTAGCCGGAGCCGCCGGGTTTCATATCGGTTGGAAAATCACTTTTCCCGAAGATTTAAGCCGATTACAATCCGCCACCGAAGCTGGGCGCACAGCAGCAACGGTGGTGATCGGAGTTGTGATCATGTTGTTTATTGCCGGATTGATCGAAGGCTTTGGCCGGCAATTGATCAAAATTGATCTGATACGATATATTATTGCAATTTTGATGTTGGCCATGTGGTTGGCCTATTTTTACCTGCCACGAAAACCAGAGCATCAAAAATGAAGCCGCAAACAGAAAACTCGCATCTACGAAGGAAACTGCTAACCCCGGAGGGTATTGCCTTACATTTACAATTGGCTGGAGCGGGCGAGCGAGCCGCAGCATTTCTAATTGATGCTTTTATAATAGTGCTTGTGTTGGTTGTTTTATCTTTCGCCAGCTTTTTTGCCTCGCTCTCAACCACACCTGAAATAATGGAAGTTGTTTGGTTGCTTGGATTTTTTCTATTGCGTAATTTTTATTTCTCGTTTTTTGAAATTAGCGCAAGAGCAGCAACACCCGGAAAACGGTTATTGGGTTTACGAGTTACAGCCCGCAACGGTGGCAGGTTACGAGCAAATGCGGTTATTGCCAGAAACGCCATGCGCGAATTAGAGATTTTCCTACCAATTTCTTTCTTGTTTTCCGGCGGAGCAAGCGGAGTAGACAGTTGGCTGATTTTGCTTGGTCTTACTTGGTCGGGGTTGTTTTTATTTTTTCCGTTATTTAACCGAGACCGCTTGCGAATTGGTGACTTTATCGCAGGAACATGGGTGATACAAATACCTAAAACTAAATTGCAAACTGATATATCGCAGCACAATATTTCTGATGTTGATTTTGATTTTAATTCTAAACAATTAGCAACCTATGGTATTCATGAACTGCAAGTGCTTGAGAAAGTGCTACGCCTAAAAAAGCCTGAAGCAATTATATCGGTTGCAGAGCGAATTCGAATTAAAATCAAATGGATCAAACATAAAGACGAAAGAGATATTGATTTTCTAAACGCTTATTACTCCGGTTTAAGAAAAACTTTGGAAAGCAAATTATTGTTCGGAGTGCGCCGAAAAGACAAATATCACGAGGTTTGAAAACCCTATAATTCGATAATGGGCTTTCTTCAGCGGATAAAACTAAAAATTGCTCAGCAGAAAACAATTCTTGCTGTAATAACAGTCCTTAGCAATCACAACCAAAAACCCATGTTTCGCTGGGTTTAGCCTATATTCACCATGTCAAAGAGCCGCAAACTGGCTGGTTATAACCATTTGCAATACCATTATAGCAAACAGAGGCAGTGCGGGCATGGCTGGAACTTATCCCCGCGCCTCAAGGGTGAACAAGGGCAATTAAGTGCTAATTCTTTGCCAATTAGCCCTTAGCGCAAGGGAAGTCTTTGCCAATGATTGCTAGTTAAGGGGTAAGCAATAAGGGTCAGGTAACCCTTGTTCGCACTTAGCTTCTGTCTCTCGGTAAAATACCAAAAACATCACGAATATGACTCCCTCTCCCGGCTCGGGAGAGGGTTGGGGTGAGGGTGTTCAGTGTTGGCAAATATCAAAACTCCGACTTGTTCGCATCAAGAGGTAGGCAAACTGGATCACCCGAATAAATCGGGCGATGACAGACGTGGCGGGGTTAAGTAGCACGTAGCTTTCTAGGACTCTCCTGGCCAGAAAAGGGAGTCATATTCATCCCAGCTCAAAACGGTCGATCATTATCATCGTTCACCATTCCTGATCTGAAGTAATCAAGTTTATTTGAATATTTTCGGATAATTAGTTGCGGTCAATTTGCCAATGTTCAGCTATACAATATCCGGCGGCAATGAGTCGCGGATAGCATGTTTGTCAAAGTGCATTATTACGGGCAGTATATAGCCATGAATTTAACTGAAATTTCTTCCGCCAAAAACTGGCCATTACTGGCTTTTTTATTCAGTGCGGCAATGCTGGCCGGTGCGCATGGGTTCGAGCACATTGGTGGCATGGATCCATGCCAACTTTGCTTGCGACAGCGCGAGGTATATTGGGCGGTAATATTACTAACTGGCCTTTTGCTGGCCTTGCAATACGCTGGCAAAGCGAAGAGGTTTTTACGCTTTGGTATTGCCATTATTGGCTTGGTATTTTTGGGCGGAGCAATGATTGCCGGTTTTCATGCCGGCGTTGAATTAAAGTTCTGGGAAGGCCCTGCTAGTTGTAGTGGTACTCTGGCTGATCTTAGTGGCTTGGGTGATAATTTGCTTGCAAGTTTGAGCGAGCCGGCGAAAGCCCCCGGTTGCGBCGAAGTTCCATGGTCAATGCTGGGTATTTCCATGGCTGGCTGGAATGGTCTCATCTCATTGGCACTGGCCATAGCAAGTTTCATTATTGCCTTACGTCCTACAAAAATTGAGGTCAGCAAATGAAAACCAACCAAAGTACCCGCAAAATAAAACCGATACCTCCTGGCAGCGGGGCTAACAAAAAAATTGCCGAGATGTTACGAATTGACCATGCCGGCGAGACCGCCGCTGTTGGAATTTATCGCGGCCAAAAAGCAGTATTTTCATCTTTAGCTCACAAGCAGGATCTGGCGGAAAAGTTTTCGCAAATGCAAGCTGATGAGCAAATTCATCTTGATGCTTTTAATGAGCAATTATTACAACGTGGCGAACGGCCAACGGCGATGATCGGTATTTGGTCTGGCATGAGTTATGCGTTAGGCGTTGGCACAGCTTTATTAGGCGAACGTGCGGCGCATGCTTGTACCGAAGCGGTCGAATCGGTGATTGAGAAACATTATCAAGAGCAGATTGACGAGCTGGATGCCGGCCATGATCAGCCGGAATTGCGCGAAATGTTCGTGCAGTTTCGCGAAGATGAATTACAGCACCGCGATCATGCCATCGACCACGGAGCCAAAGATGCGCCCGGCTATCCGTTATTGTCAGCCATTATCACTTTGGGCTGTAAAGCTGCCATCAAAATATCATCAAAAGTCTAAGCAATAACCTCTGGCAAATCAGCCAACCTTTCCCATATAGAAATAATACAATTGCAGGAGCAGATAATGAACAACAAACAAATAGGCCGTAACGGTATTTTCGATAATATGGCAGCTACCATGGGCAATACCCCATTGGTTCGATTACACCGTCTGCCCGCCGCGCATAATGTTGATGCAGAAATTCTGGCAAAGTTGGAGTTTTTTAACCCATTAGCTTCGGTAAAAGACCGTATCGGTGTGGCAATGATCGCCGATCTGGAGCAAAGCGGAGCCTTAAAACCCGGCGGCACTATTGTTGAACCAACCTCTGGTAATACCGGTATTGCACTGGCGTTTGTTGCTGCTGCCAAAGGTTATCGATTAGTTCTAACCATGCCGTCCTCGATGTCGATTGAACGACGCAAAATGCTATCCCATCTTGGTGCCGAAATTGAACTTACCGATCCGGCATTGGGTATGAAAGGCGCAATCGCCAAGGCAGAAGAGATGGCCGCTGAAATTCCTGGCGCAATTCTGGCGCGGCAATTTTCCAATCCGGCAAATCCGGCAATTCATGAAAAAACTACCGCCGAAGAAATATGGGCTGATACCGATGGCAGATTAGACGCCTTTATCGCCGGTGTCGGAACTGGCGGTACTATCACTGGAGTTGCGCGAACCCTAAAACCACGCCTGCCGGATTTGCAGATCATCGCCGTTGAACCAGAAGAAAGCCCGGTTATTGCTGGCGGTGAAGCTGGCCCACACAAAATTCAAGGCATTGGCGCCGGATTTATTCCTGATAATCTTGAAACAGGTCTTGTCGACAGCATCATTTCCATCAGCACTTCTCTTAGTATCAAAACTGCTCAAGAAGTAGCATTGTTAGAGGGCTTGCCTTGTGGCATTTCTTCTGGTGCAGCTTTGGCCGCAGCATTACAATACGGTAAAAACAACCCCGGTAAACGCATTGTGGTAATTATCCCATCATTTGCCGAGCGGTATTTATCCACATCTTTATTCGAGCCAGAATGAGCCTTTCGACGCAACAAGTAGAGCGTTACGCCCGGCATTTAGTCCTAAAAGAAATTGGCGGTGCTGGGCAACAGGCGTTATTGAACGCCAAAGTTCTAATCATTGGCGCTGGCGGTTTGGGCTGTCCAGTTGCAATGTATCTGGCAGCGGCAGGAATTGGCACGATCGGTATTGTCGATGATGATTTGGTCAGTTTAAGTAATTTACAGCGGCAGGTCTTATTTGCCACAAAAGATGTTGGCAAACCTAAAACCGAGGCAGCAATATCAAAATTACAACAATTAAACCCTGATCCGATTTTTCATCAACACACACTTCGGTTAAATGAAGAAAATATAGATCACATAATTACCAAATATGATTACATCATTGATGGGTGCGATAATTTCCCCACCAGATTTCTGGTCAACCAAAGATCACATCAATATGGCAAAACCCTGATCTCTGGCGCAGTAGGCAAATTTGACGGCCAAGTATCAGCACACTCATTTGCCAGCCCGCCAAATAAAACCGCTTGCTATCAATGCTTGGTTCCCGCCGCGCCGCCAGAAGCAGAAACTTGCGAGCAGGTTGGAGTGGTTGGTGCTTTAACCGGAATTATTGGCTCTGTCATGGCACTAGAATGTATCAAGTTAATCACTGACAATGGGCAAAGCCTGCTTGGCAAATTATTGATCTGGGACGGGCTTGCAGCAATATCACGAACTGTAAAACTAAACCCCGATCCTGATTGTCCGATTTGCGGAAAACAGGATTAAATTACAGAATTAAATTATAGGCTGACAATCACTCTATCCGGTGGTTTATGGCCGTCTTCATACGCCTTGATATTTATGATCATTCGCTCGCCCATCGCACACCTTGCCTCTAGTGTTGACGAACCCATGTGCGGCAAGGCAACTACATTAGACATTTGTAACAGCCCCGGTGAAATTTGCGGCTCGAATTCAAACACGTCCAACCCGGCTCCGGCCAAGTTCCCCGCTTGCAAAGCAGCAATTAACGCCGCTTCGTCAATCAATGGACCACGGGCAGTATTGATCAACATTGCGTGCTTTGGCATTTTGCCCAACCGCTCGGCATTCATAAGGTGTTTGGTTTGTTCACTAAGCGGACAATTCAACGAGACAAAATCCATTTCACCCAGCATTGCATCAAGATCAGGCCAATAAAGTGCCTGCAAAGCCTCCTCGATAGCTGGTGAAACTTGCCGCCGGTTATGATAGTGTATTTGCATTCCAAAGGCTCTCGCCCGCGCCGCAACCGCTTGGCCGATCCGTCCCATGCCAATAATACCAAGCTTTTTGCCGCCCAAAGATCGCCCCATCATCCATGTAGGCGACCAGCCAGCCTGATAACCACCAGAGCGCAAGCAGTCCACACCCTCAATGATTCGCCTTGGAACCGCCAATAACAATGCCATTGTCAGGTCAGCAGTATCTTCAGTTAAGACATCAGGGGTATTTGTGACAATAATTCCTTGCTCGGAAGCGATTTGCAAATCAATATGATCTGTTCCCGCCCCGAAATTAGCCAGCAACTTTAGCTTTCCTGCGCCAGCGTGCAGAATTTTAGCATCAATTTTATCGGTAACTGTCGGGCATAAAACTTCGCAACTTGCCGCCATTTGCAACAATTCTGATTGCGATAAAGCGCGATCAGTTTCATTCATTTGCACATTGAACAACTCGTTCAACCGGTCAAGTGTGGTAAAGGGAAGCTTTCGCGTAACACCGACCTTGGTTTTAGTGTTGCTCATTATTGCTTACCCAAATTTTGATACCGGTCAGTACAATATACTAAAAATACTGGATGAAACAGTATTTTTAGTATACTTTATCTTCTTGATCCATCAACTTACAGAAAACCGGTTCCCACTTTTTGGGTCGATAAGTTTTAGTGTCCATCAACTTATCCAAAAACCGGTTCCCACTTTTTGGGTCGATAAGTTTTAGTGTCCATCAACTTATCCAAAAACCGGTTCCCACTTTTTGGGTCGATGGAGTATAGCTTATTTATTTTATCCAAGCCAGTGAAGTTGTATTTTTTTAACCAATACAGGCCACACTCAATGATCCGCCAAATTGTTTTGTGAACTTATGTCATTTTCATCCTATAAATTATTGCTTTGCGTTTTATTGCTACTGATTGCCAGCAGCACAAAAGCTATTTCACAAACGAAAGTGAGCGAAGAAACACACCCCAAATGGGCAAGTCTGGTGTATGAACAAACCAATGGTAGAGCCGGGCCAGGAACAGAATTTCATAAATTATGGATATATCATCGCAAATACCTGCCGGTAAGAATTTTACGCCAAGCTAGCGAATGGTCAAAAATAGAAGATATGGACGGTACTGTTTTGTGGATGCACAATTCTGTATTTCATACAAGAAAAACAGCTTTGGTTATCTCCGCGCAGCCTACATATTTATACGGTACAGGTCGCAACAGAGAAAAAGTCATCGCCAGACTAGCGCCAAATGTTATTGTCCGCATTGATGTTTGTGAAAAATCCTGGTGTCAGGTACGGATTAAAGATCAAACTGGCTGGGTAATCGCTACTGACCTTTGGGGAGACACCGGCTCTTAAAACATATACTCACCACCTTCCCTGAACACTATGCTTGAGCGCGAACTATAGCCGTGTTAATGAAGTACTGTATTGCAAAAATAGTGACTCCCAGAATTAAAAAACTTCTGTTTAGGATATGAATCCCAATGTTTGAACCAAAGAACAGCTATGACTATGATGAATTAATCCGCTCCGGTAACGATAGTTTATTCGGGCCGGGTAATGCAAAACTACCATTACCGCCAATGTTGATGATGGATCGCATTACCAATATGCAAAACGAGGGCGGCGATTTCGGCAAAGGTTTCATGCAGGCCGAATTGGACGTAAACCCTGATCTTTGGTTTTTCGAGTGTCATTTTTCCGGCGATCCGGTAATGCCCGGTTGTCTTGGTTTGGACGCTTTGTGGCAAATGGTTGGCTTTTACCTTGGGTGGAGCGGAGCCAAAGGCCAAGGACGGGCATTGGGTGTTGGCGAAGTAAAGTTCAGGGGTGAAGTAACTCCAGACGTAAAACTGGTCACATATAAGATCAACATAAAACGAATTATCAACCGCAGGCTAGTTTTAGGTATTGCCGATGGCGAAATGTTAGCCGACGGAAAACAGATATACACCACCAAAGATTTACGGGTTGGGGTTTTCCAGCCACCTAAAACTAGCGAGGAAAACTAATGCGCAGAGTTGTTATCACCGGATTAGGAATTGTTTCCAGTATTGGCAATAATGCTGATGAGGTTCACGCCTCTTTGCGGGCTGGTAAATCAGGCATTGGCCACGCAGAAGATTTTGCTGAATTGGGTTTTCGGTCACAAGTAAAAGCCATGCCGAATATTGATCTAACTGGCCGTATAGATAAGCGCATTGCAAGGTTCATGGCTGATGCTTCTAAATGGTGCTGGATCGCCGCCGAAGAAGCGATTGCTGATGCTGGCCTGACACCAGAACAAGTTTCCAATCCGCGAACTGGCCTGATCGTTGGCTCCGGCGGGCCATCAACCGAAGAATTATTGCGGGTTTCCGATATTACCAGAGCCAAAGGCCCAAGACGGGTTGGCCCATTTGCCGTACCAAAAGCCATGTCGTCAACCACTTCGGCCACGCTTTCTACCGGCCTTAAAATTAAAGGCATGAGCTTTTCAATCTCCAGCGCCTGTACCACTAGTTTGCATTGTATCGGATCAGCTGCCGAGCAAATTCAATGGGGCAAACAAGACATTATGATAGCTGGCGGCGGCGAAGAGTTACACTGGAATATGTCGGTAATGTTCGATGCCATGGGCGCAATGAGCAGCAAATATAACGAAACACCAGAGCTATCATCGCGGGCATTTGATGCCAATCGCGACGGATTTGTAATTGCTGGCGGCGCCGGGATTGTAATCCTCGAAGAACGAGAAGCAGCCATTGCCAGAGGCGCAGATATTTACGGCGAAGTTACCGGTTATGCCGCCACTTCTGATGGTCATGACATGGTGGCACCATCGGGCGAGGGTGCAGAACGCGCCATGCGTCTGGCCATGGAAACCAGCAAAATGCCGATCGACTATATCAACCCGCATGCCACTTCAACACCAGCCGGTGACGGCACGGAAATTGCCGCGATCCGCCGAGTATTTGGCGAAAGTAACATGCCGGCCATATCGGCCACCAAATCGATGACCGGGCACAGTCTTGGCGGAGCCGGAGCGCAAGAATCAATTTATGCTTTACTGATGATGAAACACGGCTTTATCGCGCCAAGCATTAATATTGAAACCATGGATCCAGAAATTGATGGCGCAAACATCATCACCAAAACCGTTGATGCAGAACTAAATTCGGTAATGTCGAACTCATTTGGTTTTGGCGGCACTAATGGCTCGGTAATATTTAGTAAAACAGATTGATAAGGTTTTAGAGGAATTTGGTTCCGGCTTGCGGCTGGTTCATCAGGGTTTGTGGTGGGGCTTGATAAAAGACTTTCTGGTGACGTCTAAAAAAGTTTGGTTATCACCCGGTTTATTCGGGTGTGGACTCACGTTTGAAGTGCAAGCAAGACCGCATGATGACGGGTGCTTGGTAATTACCGAGGATTTACCCCTCATCCCAACCTTCTCCCAATGGGAGAAGGAGCAAATTCCATATTTGATATGCGCTAGAAAAAACACGAGAAGGATTCCCTCTCCCGTCCGGGAGAGGGTTAGGGTGAGGGACACTGCAAACAAAAACTAATTAGCAATACACAACCTTGTAGACAAGCCTCTGCTCAGTCAGGTTTTCCTTACTCCCCACCACACCCGTCATCACCCGATTTATTCGGGGATTCAGTTTGTGCTACTGGATGCAAACAAGTCAGTGTATGATGCTTTGCTTGCTGCTATATAAACCAGAAACCATTCCTGCAGCAATTTACGATTAAGATTTATCAACCCTTCTTTTTGCCCTTTCGGCAGAGCTTATACTTTAAGCCAACTCGAGGATAAGTTTTACGATAAAATCGGACTGATCATGCACAACACAGATCCGCTTCAGTTCGAACGGGAGTTTGGCTGGAGGAGGGAGTGATGGGAGGAATTTTACAACAAACTGAGCGGCAACAGAAGAGCTTTTCCAAAGAAACAAACTGCAATTACATATGGGACGTAAACTGCCAAAGCTAGACCAAAAGCAATCAATCCATTTTGTGTTTCTTTTTTATACAATTTATCAAAATAGTCATTACGTTGCTTGCTATGCTCTTTACTTTCATCAGATACATTCAACTCATTGCACCTTTTAATCATGCTATTTTCATATATGAATTTTTTCAGGGTGCTAACACGCCAAATTTGCCAATAAAGCATACCATTGGTGTAAAAAAGTGTTATAATGCCGGCAATAAAAGCAGTGCCAAGAGCCAGTGAAAAATAGTAGTAGGTGTTAAGAGCCGCCTCATAAAACGGTCCGGTTTCTTCTTCTCGCAATACTTGTATCGACATCCCAATTCCAAGGGCACTTCCAATGACCAACCATACAAAGAGCTGATTAGCCAATTTATTGGCGGCGTCGGTCAATCTTTCAGCAGCGTTACTGAAACTAGACAGGTCGCTAATAAACAAATCCTCTTGCTCATTAAGCAGTGGGTATTCCGTCAATTCATGATTGCTTCTAGGTTTTTCGCTCATCTCTTCACCCTCCATCTAAAAAGGACGGGGGACAGCCTGCACCAACAGGCTGAACCGGTCATTGATCCTGCCCACATCGAGGTGGCGCGCCACCCGTCAATCCCGCTACCTGTGTCACAGGCAGAAACATTAGAGCAAACAACCCATCATGGAGTCCAGTACCTTTTTAATTAAAAGACCACCAAGTCGCCGATTACCGCTTATATTGGCGGTAAACGCCTATTAGCCAAAACCATTATCAAGCGCATTGAAGCCGTATCACACCGCACCTATTTAGGAAGCCTTTGTCGGCATGGGCGGGTATTTTTGCGCCGTACGTTTCGCGCACGATCCGAAGTGCACAAGCCACCCTGTAACAGCAATTTGATAAAAGACTTTCAGGTGCTAATTTGATTTGCTATGATCGGTGCAAATATCTCTGCAACCAAAAACTGACAGCAATTTAGGAATAATTAAATGAGCGATACTACTGAGCAAGGATTTCCCAAGGGCGGACTAATGCATGGCAAGCGCGGGCTTATCATGGGAGTTGCCAATAAAAACTCTATCGCTTGGGGTATTGCTAGGCAGCTTCACGCCCAAGGTGCTGAACTGGGTTTTACCTATCTTGGTGAAGCCTTGGAAAAGCGGGTGCGGCCATTAGCTGAGTCAGTTAATGCCAGCATTTTCACCCAATGTGATGTTGCCGATGATGCAAGCATGGAAGCAGCTTTTGCCGAAGTTTCCGAAAAATGGGGCGAGCTGGACTTTTTGGTTCATTCCATCGGCTTTGCTGGCCGCGAGGGTCTAAAGGGTAGTTTTGTTGAAAACACCACTCGTGAAAACTTCAAAATGACCATGGATATTTCGGCGTTTTCATTTGTTGCTGCTGCTAAACTTGCCGCACCAATGATGAAGCCCGGATCAAGCATAATCACGTTAACTTACCTTGGCTCCGAGCGGGTAATTCCAAACTATAACGTCATGGGCGTGGCCAAAGCAGCATTAGAAGCATGTACCAGATACATTGCCCGTGACCTGGGACATAAAGGCATAAGAGTAAATGCAATTTCTGCTGGCCCGATGCGTACCTTGGCTATGGCTGGTATTTCCGGCGGACGAGGAATGTTATCTACCGGCAAAGACTGGAGTCTACTCAAAGAAGATACATCTATGGAGGGCGTGGCCGGATCAGCTCTTTGGTTGCTTAGCGATCTTGGCCGTTCAGTTGCCGGCGAAGTTGTGCATGTAGATGCAGGTTTTCACGCGGTTGGCATGCCCGAGCCAAAGCAAGAGTAATTAGGATCAAAACCCTAAAAGGCTAACTGCCAGACAAGCCTGCCGGCAATACCCACAAGGATTAATGCGCCAAACCGGCTTAGCCATTTTCGTCGGTTTGCATTGCCGGCAATGCTTTGTTGTGCGGCGCCGGCAATTTGCGCGACAAATAACATGACCGAACCGCCAATAACATTAAATATCGCCACCAAAATCAGCATTTGCATCCAAATGGGTGCGCCGCCCGGGGCAATGAATTGCGGCAGAAAAGCCAGATAATACAATCCGATTTTTGGGTTCAATACATTAGTGGTCATTCCGCGCCAGAATATTTTCTTGCTGCTTATGCTGACATTAGTYTGCTGCCCAGTATTTCGCCAAAGATCGAAHGCTAAGAACAGTAAATAACCAGCGCCGACAATTTGGATAATCACCAAAACCACAGGCAGGCCAGAAATGATCGCGGTTAAACCAAAAATCGCCGCAAATGACCAAAAAACCAAGCCAGCTAAAATACCAAAGGCCGCGGCAAAGCCAGCTTTTTTACCGTGGCTTATTGCTTGCGCTGAAATAAATAAATTGTCCGGCCCCGGTATCATCGCCAGTACCAAACAAGCACCGGCAAACAATACAAGGCTTTGTGGATCAATCATTCTAAAACCTTAAGAAAATTATTTTGTTTTTTCGGCTCTAAAATTCTTTGACTGCGAGTTCATCATTGCCGTTCCTACTGCTTCGGGCAGTATTCTGATTAACAATGCAATGAACTTATTGACCTTGCCAGTAATATGCACCGGATCATTTCTCTCCACCGCATCATAACCTTCTTTGGCCACTCGCTCGGCGCTTTCCCACATATAATCAGGCATTTTTGAGACCATGTTACGGGTTGAATTCACATCGTGAAATTCCGAATAAGTAAAACCCGGGCAAAGCGCATTTACATGCACGCCGTGACGCAAATTTTCCGCATTCAACGATTGTGAAAACTTGATCAGGAATGATTTATCAGCACCGTACAAAGTATGGCCATTAGTGCCGGGCAGATGGCCGGCCAAGGACGCAACATTGATGATCCGCCCAAACTTGCGTTCCTGCATACCCGGCAATACCAGATAACAAAGCTCTAATGGTGCGGTTAACATCACAGTTAAAAACTGCTCATGATCTTTCCAGCTTGGCTGATTATATGTTCCCGGCAGGCCGTAACCAGCATTATTGATAAGGCCGTCAACTTGCCGCCCTGCATCTTTAATTGCTTTGATGATGGCTTTTGGTGCGGATTTTTTGGCCAAGTCGGCGGCGATAGTTAAACACTCAACGCCGTATTTGTCCTTTAACTCTTTGGCTAATTCATCCAGGCGCTCTTTGCGTCTTGCAGTTAATGCAAGATCCCAACCATTGGCGGCATATTCACGAGCAAGCGCCGCACCAATACCAGCCGATGCGCCAGTTATAAGACAAAGTTTACGGGTCATATTATTTCTCCTGATTTTCATTTTCTATACTATCTAAACTACGTTCTTCACCCGGCTTGGTGAACAAATCCACTTCGTCCAAGGCACTGCCATAGCGTTTTTTTAACTCATGCAAAGCAGTAGGCACATGAATGCCTATTGAACGATGCGGGCGAATATGAGTGTCAATATTTGCCTGTCGCTGTGGGTTCTTGAATAACCAATACGGGGTCAATAACAGCTCATTGCTTTGTTCGTCCCAAAACTCCTGCTGTTCAGCAAATGGCGGGTTTTCTATGGTGGCATCGCCAAGGTGTATTACTTGATATTGGTTTTGCAAATGCACCCGATAAACAGTATTTCGCACATCAGCAAACCTTTGACCGCCGGAATGCGGTATGGTTATKGCCTCGATARTAATTGATCCAATTTGCACAATAATTGGCTTATCTGCTATTTGTTGATCAATAGAAGTTACCCGTGTTGTCATATCGGTTTTGCTTAAACCAACCTTGAGTAATTTATCAACCGCCTGCTTTGGGGCGACTAATTTGACCAGCGGGTTTGCGCTCATATAGGCCAAAATCATATCAGCAGAAAAATGATCACCGTGCGCATGGCTGATCAACAACACATCAACACCGTCATAAGGTGCTTCGCCRGMCAGCATCTTAGCTTGCAAAGAGGCCGGWACTTTTTGGTAAATRTGGAAATTTTGCTCAAACAACGGATCAAAYAATAATTTAGTTTCGCCATCACTAATCATCACCCCRGCATTACCCAAATAATGAGCATARCGTTCAGAGCTTTGCGATATATCTGTCTCTATGGTTTCAGAATCTGTGGCTTGCCCATTACATGAACTGGCCAACAAAACCGCAATACCAACAGCAATAATTCTGATGATTGACATTAGATCAGCACCTCATTCATCAAGAGCAGCCATCACTTCATCAGAAATATCRAAATTGGCATARACATTTTGCACATCATCGCAATCTTCGAGAACTTCAAGCATTTTAAGCAGAGTTCCGGCGGATTTAACATCAACTTCGATAAGGTTTTGCGGTTTCCATATAAGGTTTGCAGCCTTTGCTTCGCCAAACTTTTCTTCCAATGCCGCTGCCACRWCAATCATCTCTTCTCTGGCGCAATAAATRATGTGCTGTTCACCATCAGAHACTACGTCATCAGCTCCGGCTTCTAAGGCTGCCTCAAACATTGTTTCCTCATCGGCAGCATCATTTTGGTATTTDATCTCGCCAACACTATCGAACATAAACGACACCGAACCGGTTTCGCCAAGATTGCCGCCGTTTTTGGCAAAAGCAGTACGTACTTCCATAGCTGCGCGATTTTTATTGTCAGTGGAAACCTCGACAATTACCCCGATCCCGCCAGGGCCAAAACCCTCATAGCGCATTTCATCGTAAGCTTCGCCCTCACCGCCAGCACCTTTGGTAATTGCCCTTGTTATATTATCTTTGGGCATGCTCTCGCCCCTAGCATTTTTAATCGCCAATCGCAGACGTGGATTACCGTCAGGATCACCGCCGCCAAGTTTTGCGGCAATAGTTATTTCTTTGGATAATTTTGAAAATGCTTTCGCGCGCAGCTTATCCTGTCTGCCTTTGCGGTGTTGAATATTTGCCCATTTGGAATGTCCGGCCATTTTGCAAGTCCTTAAAACTTAATTTGATTTATTTGCTTCTTTGTATCTATCGGTGTGCCGTCGGGCAAGTCATAGGCTGGTCTTACCTTGTATCCATTTTCAACTCAATCCGGCGATTTCGCGCCAAGGCTTCACGCCCTCTACCTTTGTCCAACGGATGATACTGACCAAAACCGGCTGCTGCCAGATGCTCTGGCGGCACACCAGAGTTTTCAAAAAACTGCACCACAGATAAAGCTCTTGCGGTGGATAATTCCCAATTATTGGCATAGCGGCCACGAATTGGAACCACATCAGTATGACCATCAACTCTTATGACCCATTCTATATCTGTTGGTATTTCAGTGGCAATTTCGCTAATAGCATGGGCGATTTGCAATAATTGTTGCTTACCTGCCGGGTTTAGATCGGCAGAGCCACTGGCGAATAACACATCGCTTTCAAACACAAAGCGATCACCTTCGATACGCACACCATCACGCTCGCCCATGATCTTTAGCATTTTAGCAAAAAACTCCGACTTATATTTAGCCAGTTCGGAAACTTGCCGCGCCAAGGCTGCATTTAAGCGTTTACCAAGGTTTACGATCTGCACTTGTTGCTCGGCATCTTTGGCTTCTGCTGCTTCTAGTGCTTGATTAAGACTAGCCAATTGTGCGTTTAATGCGCTGAGCTGTGCAGTTAATGCCGCTACTTCATCGCGGGCTTGTTGTGATAATTCTTGTTCCTCGGATAGTTTTTGCTCRGTTACTCCAATAGCACTTAAGCCATCAGCGATCTGGGTCTGCAATCCAGCAATTAACAAGCTTTGCTCATCTGCGGCGGATTTTGCTTCTTCTAAGGTTACCAGTAGACGGGCAATCTGCTCATTGGCTTGTTCGCCCTTGGCTTTTTCCAATGCCAGCATTTCCGCCAGTGCAGAAAGACGCGCTTGAATGCTATCAAGGGCAGCATCTTTGGACGATAACGCCCGCCCAAGGGTGAATTGTGCGGCAATGAACAACGCCAAAAGAAACACCACCACCAGCAATAGGGTCGCCAAAGCATCAACAAATCCCGGCCAATAGTCTTCATTGCCTTCACGTGATCTTCTGATGCGAGACATTAACGCTTACCATCTTTGGACAGTTGAACAATGGTTTTAGTCAGCAGTTTTATTTCCTCTCTTACCATGTCAATTCCATCACTTCTTCTGTCCTCGGCTTTGCGCAAAGTACGCTCCAACGAAGTAATGTTTTCTGCTGATTGCTCTAGCAGAACAGAGACATAAGCTGGTGAGCCGGGATCAGCACCAATAGCGGTGGACACCCGCGAGATCGAATGAATCCAGTCCTCGACTTCTTGGAAGAAGCGATTTTGTGCTTGGCCGGCTTGCAGATCAAGAAAACCAATAACCAATGATCCAGAAAGGCCAAACAGCGACGAGGAAAACGCAGTTCCCATGCCCTTGATCGGCTCTTGTAAGGCGGCCATTAGTTTGCGCATATCTTCTTCGGTACCACTGGCATTTGATAATGCACTAACCGCATCACCTACCGAGCTAACTGTTTGCAGCAAGCCCCAGAATGTTCCAAGTAACCCAAGAAAAATAAGCAACCTTCCAAGATAACGGGTGATCTGCCCGGCCTCGTCCATTCTGGCACTTACCGCATCCAAAATCGAGTTACTAGAGCCAGAGGCAAGACGTATATTGCCGGGGGTTTCCGCCAATAAAACCGCCATTGGCGCGATCAAGCCCGGCGGTGATGGCATGTCATTGAAATTTCGCGATCTAGTTAATTTACGCACCCAACGAACCGCTGGTGAAACGCTTAACACCTGACGAAAGCAATAAAGCACCGCAACCACAAACACTAATGCGATCAATCCGTTGATCGCAATATTGGCTCCAAATGCTTCAAGTATTTGAACCTGTAACAAATAGCCCAAGGTACCGACCACCACAACGAAGCTGAACATCCATAAAAGATACTGTCCGGGGCCGGTAAATCTGGTTGGCGGTAAGGTTTGTTGTTCCATGACTGATCCTCTTAACACATAGGCTTAAGTCAGCACCTTACTATGGTTTTTGTCAACTTGCAGGTAAAACTTTTTAAAAAAAATAGCGGTCTGAAATTCAGCCCGCTATTGATTTAAGCTATATCCTTAAAACTATTGATTTTGTATTATAGCTGTGGCCGTTTAATTTCACCGGCCAAATTGCGCATAACGTCTGCCGCATCATAAGCGCGTTCATCTTCTGCAGGCTTTTCACCTACCCCCATAACAATTTCTGCATATGCTTCATAACTGGTGATCTGGCGTAAATCATAACCACTGCCAAACCCGCCACCATAATATCCATGCCCAAAGCCGTATCTTCCGCCAAAGCCGCGTCCATACCCTGCGCTATAACCCCAACCATGCCCACGGCTATAATAATTCCAGCCRAAATGMCCRTSMCCRACACCRTAAKAAGAAKTRCYAAYMACTCGYTGTTTTTTATCAAGTTCCCGYTCGGYAATAAYAAARTAATCAAACCCGCGCTGGGTGGTCAATTCSGCAGCACGATACAATAGATAATTCTCCACCGTGCTAAGGTTAGTAACTGAATTACCTGAGAAACTGACACGAAAGCGATCTTTTTCAATTTGCTGTTCGCTAAAACCACGATGATTACTTTCCGCAGACTGATATGGTGTAGCCGTGGCGCAAGCACCAACAACCAAAATACTGGCTAAAGCTAGATAAAGTGATGAGCGCATGAGTAATCTCCAAAGTAATATGATCGATAATTAACTATAAGCAGGTTTCAGCCAACATTCAAATGACATAAAACATTGTTCACATCACGTTCATGTGTATTTATCATGGTTTAGCACTTTACTTAATGGATATGATTAAATGAGTATTCTTCTTGTTGCCAGCCTACTAGCTGCACCCACCCCTGTTGAGCAATTGGCAAATGCTTGTATTGCCGAAGGTGAGCCGCGCTCTGAATGCGTCTGTTATGCCAAGTTTATTGAAAAGAACTCCACGAAGAGAGAAATAAAAGCATTGGCGACATTGGCTGCACCGCAAAACAGAGAAAGCCTTGAGTTGGCATTTGCAGCCCTATTAAAAGCCGGGTTAACCCCAACCGAAATTCTCGACATAGGCCTGCGAGTGGATAGCTTGACCGACAAAGCAAGCAAGGCCTGTAAGAAACAATCAAGGTAAGAATTATAGTTGCAAGAACCTGCCTACATTACTAGAGTTGCTATTCAAAACAACCATCACGAGAGATAGCCATGCAAGACATTGCAATATATCACCAAACAGGTGTAGCAGCAGCTGCGGCCGCTTTCATATTATTCCTTAGCCTGCTGGTTGCAGATGTCGCCGGAGTTATTGCTAAGAAAACGCCCGGAGATATTGCAAAAGCAGATCATTCCAGTTTCTTGTTTCGATCCAATCGGGCGTTGGGCAATATGAATGAAAGCATTGCGATATTCATCATTTTTGCCCTGATCGGGATTTTAAGCGGAGCCGATGCCAAATGGTTGGCTTATTTTGCTTGGGTTTATGTTGGGGCGCGCTTTGCCTATCTGTTTTGTTATTGGCTTAATATCAAATTAGTCCGCTCACTTTGTTTTGGAATTAGCCTAATCGGACTTGGTGGCATGGGCTATGTGATGGTTCGCGGGTTTTTGTAGGTGAATTTTTAAGCAATTTAACATTAAATTTCAAAAACCGATCTGACAACTTTAAGAAATAAGTCACCACTTGGAATTATCAACATAATATAACCAACAGTTGATAAAATCAGGCAAACTGTCAATGATGCACGTCTGCTGCTATCATAGCGGAAAAAATTTTCCTTCAAGAGTGATCGTAGCAAATTTCCATGTTTTTTCTTTGCGTCCTCCCAATGTGCAACAAAGTTAGCTTTTTTAGTTTGGCTTTTTCTCCCAATGGCTATATCCGAAAAACTATCCCATTCGTTGTCATAGTTGTTTGCATCCACCGTTAGGCGGCCTTTAGCATTCATAGTGCTCCGAATGTCTACATAATCTTGAAATGTAAAGAATTCTAACCCTCTTTTGGTATATTCCTCTGTGGACATACCTAACTTGAAGACAAATGGCTTTTTGAGTAAAAACCAAAAATTACWSWTGCCCAATGCAATCAACCCAAAATAAACTAATCGTAGTCTAGTGATTCCAGTAATACCATTTAGGTCATTTCTATCTGTTGTAATTTTGGTAAAGTTTATTATTTCTGTGATTTGATCATTAAAAAGAAGTAAATAACCAACCAACGGAACAAAAAAAGCAAACTTTGGTATCCAGCCATTGATATATTTTTGGTAGTCAGACCATTTATAGTTGTAACAAAGGTCACTATAAAAACCTTTCTTCCATCTATCAGTTGCTTTCATTAAGAAACTCAGCATTACTTATTCTTACCAGCATTACGATCACGACCGGCCAGCAAACGAAGCCGCAAAGCGGTCAGTTCAATAAATCCGTCGGCATCCTTTTGATCATAGACCACATCGTCTTCAAAGGTTACGTGTTCCAGTGAATACAGCGAATTTGGCGAAGTCCTGCCAATAATACTGGCCAGACCTTTATACAATTTCACCCTAACTTCACCACTTACCATGGCCTGCGAAGCATCAATTGCGGCTTGCAGCATTTCGCGCTCCGGAGAGAACCAAAACCCATTATATATCAGTTCCGCATAACGCGGCATTAACTCGTCTTTGAGATGAGCCGCTCCACCGTCCAAGGTAATTTCCTCAATACCACGATGCGCCGATAGCAAAATTGTTCCGCCGGGAGTTTCATAAATACCCCGTGACTTCATGCCGATAAAGCGGTTTTCCAGCAAATCCAGCCGGCCAATTCCGTGTTTACCGCCAAGCTCGTTCAAGCGGGTAAGCAGGCTAGCAGGAGATAAATTTTTGCCATCAATACTAACCGGATCACCTTTTTCAAAGCCGATAGTGATGATCTCTGGCGTGTCCGGTGCGTCCTCTGGACGCACTGTTCGTTGATAGACAAATTCCGGTGCTTCAATCGCCGGATCTTCCAAAGCTTTGCCTTCGGACGAAGTATGCAGCAAATTAGCATCTACCGAAAACGGAGCTTCACCGCGCTTATCCTCAGGAACGGCAATTCCTTGTTGCTCGGCATAGGCAATCAGGTCTGTACGCGATCCAAACTCCCATTGCCGCCACGGAGCAACGATTTTAATCTCTGGATCAAGCGCCAAATAAGCCAGCTCAAAACGTATCTGGTCATTGCCTTTGCCGGTAGCGCCGTGACAAACTGCATCGGCTCCGGTCAAGCGAGCTATCTCGATTTGGCGTTTAGCGATCAATGGACGGGCAATCGCGGTGCCGAGCAAATAACGCCCCTCATAAACCGTATTGGCGCGAAACATTGGAAACACATAATCGCGGACAAATTCTTCGCGTAAATCCTCAACAAAGATTTCTTTTACTCCCAAGTCGATAGCTTTTTGCCGTGCTGGCTCCAGCTCCTCGCCTTGACCYAAATCAGCGGTAAATACCACSACTTCTGCGCCTAATTCCATTTGCAGCCATTTTAAGATAATCGARGTATCGAGRCCGCCGGAATAAGCCAGAACAATTTTTTTYGGGGTATCGGCCATTTGGCTCTCCTGCGAGTATGGTTTTTATTTCCCATCAACTTATCCAAAATGGGAATCAATTTTAGTGAAGTTGATGGATCCAGAAGATAAAGTATACTAAAAAGACGGTCTAATTTAAGTTTTGAGTATAGTATATTGTACAGGTTAGTCTCTCATGGAATTTTTGAACGATCTCTTTTCTGCTTATCCTTGGGGGATATTTGTTGCGGTGGCTTTGGGGCCATTCATTCAAGAAGATGCCGCAGTTATCGTTGCCGCGTCTGCTTCTTCCTTAGGTCTGGCCGATCCGGTATTGCTGTTTATCAGCATTATGGTCGGACTTACATTGAGCGATCTATGGAAATACTGGGCAGGTCGCTTTGGACGMGCYCACAAAAAAGCCGACTGGATTTCCAACCATCGCAATGTTGCCAAAGTTCGTGACAAAGTATTAGGCTCGTTGGGGCTTACTTTGATGGCAACGCGATTTATCCCCGGAACCAGAATACCAGTTTATCTGGCATCTGGTTTTTTCAAAGCCCCATTTGGGCAGTTTTCTTTTTGGATAATAGTTTCTGGTGCGGTTTATTGCTTAATTGCTTTTGTGCTATTTCATTATCTTGGTGAAGTCGGCGGCGAAAAAGTACGAATGTACGCGCCTTTTGTGGCCATAGCTTTGGTGTTTGTAATACTTGGTGTACAATGGTTGCGATCGCGCAAAGCAAATCAAAGCTAAAGCCGGCATTGGGGGAATTATGGACATAAGCGAGTTGGACAAAATACAGATCGGCCTAAACTCCGGCTCTTCTCTTTTGCTTACTGTAATTCTTGCCGTCATGATGTTTGCGGTTGCGCTTGGTTTGCGACGCTCGCATTTCGCGTTTTTTCGCACCGATCCAAAACATTATTTGGCTGGTGTTTTGGCGCAAATAATCGGCTTGCCACTTCTGACGCTTGGCTTGGTAATACTTCTAAAGCCAGCTCCATCATTGGCCTTGGGCATGATCATAGTGTCTTGTTGTCCCGGCGGTAATATCTCAAATTTACTGGCGATGTTCGGGAGAGCCAATATTGCCTTGTCGGTTTCAATGACCGCCACATCATCTTTGGCAGCCGCCTTTATTACTCCGGTCTCTATTTTATTTTGGCTGTCCATGTATGCGCCGACCAGTGAGATTTTGAGAAATAGTAATTTTGATGCAGCAAAATTTCTAACCCAAACATTATTGATATTGGCCTTGCCGCTTTGTTTGGGCGCATTATTGGTTTGGAAAAAACCTAAACTGGCTAAACGTCTACAAAAACCATTATCAATTTTCAGCATCACGATTTTATTGGTGATCATAATCGGCGGATTTTACACCTATCGCCAAGTGGTCTTTGATTTTGGCCTTATAATATTTCCATTAGTTATAATCCATAATGCAGCAGCTTTTACTTTGGGTTATGGCACCGGACTTGTTACCAAGGCCGATATCCCAACCAGACGAGCTTTGACCTTTGAGATCGGAATTCAAAACTCCGGTCTTGGCTTGGTGATCTTACTCACTCATATTTCTGGCCTTGGCGGGGCTGCGGCAATAGTGGGCATGTGGGGGCTATGGCATATTATTGCTGGAGGGTGTATGGTGTTCATATTTCGAACAGCAGACAAAAAACGGGCTTTAACAAATGCAATATGATCTTAAAATAACCGGCGGAACTATTATTGATGGCACCGGCTCTAAACCATATACCGCTAACATTGCGGTAAAAGACGGCAAAATTGTCGAGATCGGTGAATGTTCAGGTGATGCCAGCAAAAACATTGATGCAAATGGCGCAATAGTTACCCCTGGATTTGTTGATCTGCACACCCATTATGACGGTCAAATATCTTGGGACGAAGAACTTATGCCATCGGTAAATCATGGTGTTACCACTATTGTTACCGGGAATTGTGGCGTTGGTTTTGCTCCGTGTCGCGCTAAAGATCATGAAAAGCTTATCCGCTTAATGGAGGGTGTCGAGGATATTCCCGGATCCGCTTTGTCCGAAGGGATCACTTGGGATTGGGAAAGTTTTCCAGAATATATGCAAGCTATCGATAAAATTCCGCACACTTTGGACTTTGCGATGATGGTTCCCCATGACCCATTACGAGTATTTGTTATGGGGGAGCGGGCAATTGCCGAGGAGATGGCCACCAAAGACGATATTGAAAAAATGAAAAAGCTTACCCGTGAGGCAATGCAAGCTGGCGCTATCGGGTTTTCCACTGGCCGTTCAGACTTTCACAAAAGTGCAGATGGCGATTGGACACCGGCCTCAGAAGCGCACCCTGATGAATTGGCCGGCATTGCAACCGCGCTTAATGGCCTTAGCCACGGAGTACTGCACGCGGTAAATGATTTTAATCAAGAACGTGACGGCGATCAGTTCGATGCCGAGTTTGATATTTTAGAAAAATTTTTCCGCGCCGCACCCGGTCACAAATCTTCGATGACATGGATGCAGCGCGATCTGGTTCCTGATCATTGGCAGCGAATAGCAAAACGCACCGAAACCTTACAAAAAGACGGTGTGGAATTATTTTTACAGGCCGCTCCAAGAGCTATTGGAGTGTTTTTAGGGTTACAATCAACATTTCACCCTTTGATGGCATTTCCAAGCTATATTGCTATGGCTGATTTACCGCTTGCGGAGCGGGTCAAAAAGCTACGCGATCCAGAAATGAAAAAGAAAATGCTGGCTGAAACTCCGGTGCAAATGGCTGGCCCCGGCTCGTCAATTCCGCCAATGGCTGATTTGCTAATTGCCGGAATGGAATTTGTTGCCGAAAAGCTTTTCCAGCTTGATCCCAACGGTGATGGCGAAGTTGATTACGAGCAGACACAAGAAAACTCAATCGCTCAAAAAGCACGAGATGCCGGGGTTAGCGTCTGGGATAAAATATATGACGAGACCTTAAAAGATAATGGCAAAGCACTGATCTATTTTCCGGCCTATAATTACACAGACATGAATTATGATGCTGTATATACCATGATGAATAACCCTTACTTTTTGCCCGGTCTTACCGATGGTGGGGCGCATGTAGGTTATATTTGCGATGCTTCATTTCCGACTTACCTGCTGACCCATTGGACAAAAAAGCGCGAAGATGGCGGGCGCAATGGCAAAACCATTTCCCTGCCCCGGGCGATACAAATGATGACCGCCGATGGTGCAGATTATTTGGGGTTTGCTGATCGTGGGCGGCTTAAGGTCGGACTAAAAGCCGATATAAATGTCATCGATTACGATAATTTATCGCTAAAAGTTCCATTTATGGTCAATGATTTACCGGCTGGTGGGCAACGATTATTACAACCGGTAACCGGTTATAAGGCGACATTTGTCTCCGGCGAACAAGTAATTGATAATGATAAAGTAACGACCGCAAGACCGGGGCGTTTAGTGCGCGGTGGGCATTAAAACTTAACGCTTAAACAGCTTGCTTAACTTTAATCCCTGCCCCTGATAATGACTGGTATTGCTACCATAAAGAGTTGCCGGCTTGCTTTGCATCGGTTCGAACACCAAACGGGCTATATCTTGTCCGTCGGTAAGTAAAAACGGTACATCACGGCCTCTAATTTCCAACACAGCTTTTGATGCTGCACCGGCCATTCCAAACCCCGGATCAAAAAACCCAGCATAATGCACTCTAAATTCGCCAATATCAGTGGCCGTTGGTGCCATTTCAGCAGCCATGTTTGGCGGTATTACAATATCTTCCTTGGAGGCAAGAATATAAAACTCGCCGGGATCAAGGATTAAACTGCCTTGTTTTGTGGTTAATGGCTCCCAGTAATCTGCTTGGCTATGGCTACCAATGCCTGACAGGTCAAGCACACCGGAATGCCGTTTCGCCCGATAACCAGCCAAACCAGTTTTGGGTAGTGAAATTGACACAGTTAATGTTTGTTGATTTTTCTCTTTGATGGCCTGTTGCGCTCGTAACCTTAACTGCGCCAAACGATCACCGGTACGTGCCAAAATTGAAAATGTCCGCGGGCAAATTTCAATCCACAGCGGCCCATGATAGCCAGCTTTTACGGTGTCAAAACTAATTCCATTATCACAAATTACTCTAGTAAAAACGTCGATACGTCCGGTAGAGCTTTTTGGATTTGCCCGTCCTGATATATTGGTTGGTAATTGCAAAGCTTCCAATAATGGCACCAGATATATACATCCAGTTTCCAAAACTGCACCTTTGCTCAGGTCGATCTTATGCATCACCAATGGCGGCTGCAACATATCTGCTACCAAGTTCCCAGAGCCGGGCAGAAAACTGGCTCGCAGACGATAAGCACAACTTCCAAGGCGCAAATCAATGCTAGCTGGCTGTATCTGATCATTATCTAATGCTTGCTTGCTAATAATTGCATTATCGGCAAACAACTCTTTTATCGCTGTATCTGGTAAAATTCCGCCAGTAAAACCCATTTAGTCCTCAAAACACCACATTAAAGCAAAGAAAACGCTGTGATGATTCCTCTATTGCTGGCAAGTACTTGCTTGTCTCGTTCAAATAGGTTGAACTAATTCTATGTCATACGAACAAACAACCAATGATATATCTGTACGGGTCACACCGGAGTTTATGGACGCGGATTCTGATCCTTCAAGTGGTCGGTTTTTATGGGCATATACGGTGGAAATAGCTAATGGCGGCTCCAATGCAGTACAAATCATGCGCCGTTATTGGAAGATCGTTGATGCTGCCGGTCAAATGCAAGAGGTAAGCGGCGAGGGTATAATCGGCAAACARCCTATTATCGAACCAGGAGGMACTTTTTSCTATACATCAGGCACHCCCTTGCCAACCCCATCGGGGATTATGGGCGGAAATTATGAGGTACGCGATGATAATGGCATTGTTTATAAGATAGTTATTCCACTTTTCTCATTAGACAGCCCCCATGACCGCGCGAAAGTGAATTAAGCTATGGCTGATTTGCGACCWGTTSTSCTKATCATMGGTGCRYTRGTTACTTTYTTGGGWGTTTTCATGCTGGCMCCATTGTTTGCCGACCTTACCGGCGGCCATGAAAGCTGGCGCAGTTTTGCYATTTCTTCGGTAATTAGTATTTTCTTTGGTATCATTATGCTGGTCGGAGCCAAAGGCGGGCAAGTTCGKCTTTCGATACGCGGCGCGTTCTTCTTAACAACAATTAGYTGGGTRGTATTRTGCATTTTCGCGGCATTACCGTTTTTACTTAAACCGGTTCCGCTTTCATTTAGTGATGCAATATTCGAAGCCATGTCCGGCCTTACCACCACCGGATCAACCGTAATGTCCGGCCTTGATGATATGAACCCGGGAATATTACTGTGGCGTGCATTACTGCAATGGATTGGTGGCATTGGTATTATTGTTACAGCTTTGGCGGTTTTACCGATGCTAAAAGTTGGTGGTATGCAATTGTTTTCCAGCGAATGGTTTGATCCAATGGGTAAGTTTTTACCCAGAGCTGGTGGAATTGCCGCTGGTATTTCGTTTGTTTATTTGGCTCTGACTATTATTTGCGGCATTGTCTATTGGATGTTGGGCATGAGCGCATTTGATGCGATGTGCCATGCCATGACCACTATTGCCACTGGCGGCTTTTCTAATTCCGATGCTAGTTTTGCTACCTATGCTCCGGTTGGCGCCGATATGGCAGCTAGCGTCTTTATGATCGCCGGCGCATTACCGTTTGGCCTTTATATATTAGCGGCAAATGGCAATCCAATGGCAGTTTTCCGTGATGTGCAGGTTCGCGCGTTTTTAAGCGGAATTATTATTCTGGTATTGGTAATGTTGATCTATGTTTTAATTCAACAACCATCACTTGATGTGCATCCTTTGCGTGCCGCAACCTTTAATGTCATTTCAATTCTTACCGGTACGGGTTATGCTTTGGGTAATGTTGAGGCCTGGGGGCCGGCAAGTGCCGGTTTTTTCTTCTTGCTGATGTTTATTGGTGGCTGCGCCGGCTCTACATCATGCTCTATCAAGGTGTTTAGGTTTCAAGTGGCGTTTGAAGGCTTGCGTTCTTATATCGGACGCATGACCTTTCCACGCGAAGTAGACACTATGACCTATAATGGCCGGGCTTTACCTGCCTCCGCCTTGTACTCGGTTTTGGGTTTTATATTTGCATTTTTTGCCTGCTATGCAGTTTTGGCAGTTGGGTTGTCTTTAACCGGACTTGATACAATCACCGCCCTTTCATCGGCGGCGACCTCTATTGCCAATGTTGGCCCAGGTCTTGGGCCAGTAGTCGGAGCAGAGGGGAATTTTGCGTCCCTGCCAGATCCCGCCAAATGGATGATGGCCGCAGGGATGATTGTCGGGCGGTTAGAAATCTTTACGGTTCTGGTTTTATTTACCCCGAAATTCTGGTTGTCATAGACCGACTTGCTGGCAACCCTTACATCAAGCGCTTACGTAATACCTGACTTAGGAAGTCTACCAAAGTTACAGCAACGATAATAATCAGCAAAATCGCTGCGGTTTTTCCGTATTGAAAAGAGTTAATTTGTTCGAACAATAATTGTCCAATACCGCCAGCACCAATCAGACCCAAAATCGTCGCCGATCTGGTATTAGATTCAAACCGATAAAGCGCATAAGACGTCCATAAAGGAGCCACTTGCGGGATCACCCCCCAGACCACTTCATGAATGGATTTCGCACCAGTTGCCCGAACGCCCTCAACTGGGCCAGGATCCATAGCTTCGACCGCCTCAGAGAATAATTTAGCTAATACACCCGTGGTATGTATCGCCAATGCCATAACTCCGGCAAACGGGCCAAGACCAACGGTGACCACAAACATGGTACCGATCACCAACTCGTTGATTGAACGAAATGCGTCCATTAGCCTTCGAACTGGAAACACAATCCACGTAGGCGCTACATTATGCGCCGACAATAGACCCAAAGGAATAGCGGCAATTACCGACAAGAAAGTGCCCCAAAGCGCTATCTGTATAGTGACCGACATTTGTTGCAAATAAAGCCCGCCATCTTTCCAGTCGATTTTTAAGAAACCGCTGGCATATTCGCCCATCCTGGCACGATTATCGATCAATAACGGTGCTTTAAAAATTTCAGCCGCCACATAAGCCCAAACCAAGGCGGCGATAAAAATTGCCCAGACACTAGCATTAAATAACCGATCTTTAAGCGGTGTAGCAGGCCCAGCGCCACGTCTAGCTGACGACCAAAGGAGGAACCCGAAAGCGATCAGGCCAACGGTTAGGGTGAAGATCACTCTTGACCACGGAATATCCAGTCCTTTGGGCCCACGTAAGCTGTCATCGGTGTAGGCTGGGGTTCCCTTTGGTTTAACGATTTCTGCATCCTCAGCTTCTTGCATTTTATTTAGCTTAGCCTGCAATAAGGCAAGTTTGTCCGTGCGCTCATCTTCAGATATTGATCTATCCGATTGGACAAAGGCCATATCTCGAACCATTTCTAGACGAATAATTGGATCAAGATGGCTATCATTAGCCGGAAGGAATGTACCAAAATCCAATTCGCCCAATATCTCACGCTGGCGTTGTAGTTCAGCCGGGTTTTCCGCCCGACGACCATAAGTCATGAAGAAGTATAATAGCTTTTCTTTAACTTCAACCGGCACATCTTTGCGCCAAATAATCGGGTCGGTTTGGATCAGCGGAGATTCCCAAATCACCCGTACTCGTTCCAAAATTTCCGGACGAGTGCGAGCCAAACGTTTTAAATTGGTGGTGTTATTGGTTGCTACATCAAGCAAGTTATTAGCCACGGTCAAACCATTAGCTTCGTGGGTGGCGTTACGCACATTTTTAAAGCATTCGGTGGGAATAATACCATTCGGAGCAAAAATATAAGCCATCGGCATTAAAGTGCCAGAGGTAGAGTTTGGATCACCCATGCCGAAGTTGATGGTTTTATCGCAAGTTAAAATATCCTCAACGGTTTGAAACGGGCTATCTTTTGGCACCAAAAGAACCGAACGATAACCTGGGGCTCCATCGGGGTAAGTGGCTTTGGCAAACACTTCGCCATTAGACCGGCGTAAAGCCTCTAGCCCAGACTTGTTAGACAGCCAAGCAACCTCGACCTCTCCAAAACGCATGGCTTCAATAATACCGGAATAATTAGCAGCAAAAAATGGCTTAATTTTAAGACCAGTCATTTCTCCCATGTCTTTGAGGAACGGCGTCCAAAGTGTCGATAAATTATCAGAACTTTCAGTAGTGATAATTCCAAACTTTAACTCCCGAGCCGGCGGTTCTTCTTGTGCTGATGACGGAATACTAATTATTGCCAGCACGAGCAGTAGCAACGCACCTAATTTGAGCGACAATACAGAATTTTTCATTTACACGGCCTCCATTGACCAAAAAGCATCTTCGTATTCGTCGCCATAAACCGCGATCATGTCATCTTTTGTCATATCTTTGGCCGAGCCATCATAAATCACCCTGCCATCTTTTAACGCCACAACTCGCTTGCAATAGCGAATAGCAAAATCTACCTGATGCAAAGAGACGACGATGGTGATGCCATCACGCTCATTTAGTTCTTGCAATTGATCCATCACATGACGTGCTGAAACCGGATCAAGCGAGGCAATCGGCTCATCGGCCAAAATCATTTTTGCTCTTTGTGTTAATGCTCTGGCGATTGCGCCGCGTTGTTTTTGTCCGCCAGAGAGCTTTGATGCCCGCCGTCCAGCAAATTCGGCCACGCCTACACGCTCGAGCGCGTCCATTGCCCGCTGGCGATCTTCGGCAGGGTACAGCCCCAACACTCCGCGCCAAGTTGGTATCCGTCCCAACACACCGATCAATACATTTGAAAACAGGCTAAGCCGACCAACAAGATTAAACGATTGAAAAATCATTCCAATGTCACGGCGGCGATAATATAGCCCCTTGGCAAGGCGGCCATCACGTTGCACTTTGCGGTTAAATACCAATATCCGCCCGGAGCCTTTGGCGGCGGTTTGTAAGCCATCAATAGTACGTAAAAGCGTTGATTTACCGGAGCCAGAAGCACCGATCAACGCAACCATCTCGCCGGGTTGTACCTCAAGATCAATATTATAAAGTGCGGTAAAATCACCAAACTTAACACTGGTATCTTGCACCACTAAAGCTGGCGTATCTGCCTTGTCGTTACCCATATCACCAATTCCCAATTACTGGATTATCAAATGTAAATACTCATTTGCCCCATGGTCATTTATTATTGCGACACGTTGGCGATTCGGACAAGCATTGTGACGGCTTAACCCCCAAGGGCAAGTGATTTAATAACCAATTACGAAGATTTACACTTAACCAGCATCAACGCGATGGAATAATAATGTCACATGAATATGAAAATATCTAAAGTCGCATAATCCTGTCTCGCAGATGTGTAAATTGTGGTTTATAGTATAGAGGCGATTCGGGACAAATGTTTCGAATTTTTAGTTTATTATAGCGTCATCAGGGGACTACCATGAACACTACAATTAAATCAGCGATACTTACCGGCCTGCTCGGTGTGTCGTCTATTGCGATTACCACCGCGCTGGCAACACCAGCTTCTGCACAGGTCACATCTTCAGCCATCAACGGCCAGGTTTTAGACAATGGCGGACAAGCCGTTGCTAATGCAAATGTTACCATTATTCATGTACCAAGCGGATCAACAAAATCCGTCACCACATCAGCAAACGGTGTGTTTTTTGCTTCTGGCTTGCGCGTCGGCGGCCCATATAGTGTTTCCGTAACATCAACTTCTGGCAATGTTTCGCAGGATGATGTTCGGTTACGTCCGGCGACAAATAGTCTTCGCTTAATTGTTGGGACAGCAGACGAAATCATAGTTACCGGTGTTCGTGCTGAAGGTTTGAATTTAAACAATGGTGTAGGCTCTGCGTTTAGTGGCCGAGACATTTTGAATCAACCAACCACTCAAAGAGATCTAATTGCAACATTGCTTAGGGATCCACTCTCCAACTCATCAGGTGAAGGCAATTTATCCGTTGCTGGTGCTAATCCGCGCTTTAACGCATTGGCGATTGACGGCTCCCTACAAACTGATGACTTTGGTCTTTCTGGTTCTTCTTATGCAACGGCACGCTCGCCAATCTCACTTGATGTTGTAGAATCAGCTTCAATTGTGGCTAGTGATTACTCCGTTACTAATTCCGGCTTTACCGGTGGCTTGATCAATGTGGTTACTAAATCTGGCACCAACGAAATCAATGGAGCCGGTTATTTCTACTATCAAGATGAAAGCTTCTATGGTAACCGCTCTGCTGGAACTGATGTTGCTACCGCTGCATTTACGGAAAAAGAATACGGCTTGGTCCTCAGCGGRCCKATTGTYAARGATAAATTGTTCTTYTTGGCTAGTTATGATGAGTTCCAATCTGGATCTGGTCGAAACTTCGTACAATCTGATATTGATAATAATATTAACCCTGCCATCTATGATGGCATCAACCAGATCGTACAAACTACATTTGGATATGACATGGGCGGTCGCCCAGACACGGTTAGTTTGCCAGTTACCTCCAAACGTCTCTTGGGCAAAATTGACTGGAACATAGATGACAATCACCGTGCTTCCTTTACTTATCAAAACACCAAAGAAAACGGTTTTAGCGGTGTTGGTTCCAGAAACTTCCAATCTTCATATTATGAAACACCAAGTGCTTTAAACGCCTATACAGGTCAATTATTTTCGGATTGGTCAGATAACCTTTCCACGAACCTTCGGGTCAATTATAAAGAGTTTGAACGGGCGCAGAACTGTAACGCTGGCGTTAATGTTGGCCAGTTTGAAATCCGGTTGAGCGAAGCCGACCTTGTCGGTACTGCATTACAGGGTTTCTTGGATGATGGCGATGCCAATACGGCGGAAACACAGAATGTCCTTACTCTAATCGGTGGTTGTGACCGGTTCCGCCAAGGTAATACTTTTGCAGATAGTCGTCTGCAAGTTTTTGGCTCGGCCAATTATAACTGGGGCGATCACTTGTTCACCTTCGGCGCTGAATTTCAAAGCTACCAATTGGATAACTTATTTGCTCAGCGTTCGTCTGGTCTATTCCGATATGAAAGCATTGTTGACTTACAAGCTGGCCTAGCCAGTCGTGTGGATGCGCAAAGTGCCGCTTCTGGCAATCGCGAAGATATTCGAGCGGTTTGGGGATATGATCAACTGGCTTTGTTCGCGCAGGACAGCTGGCAGGCCCTTCCAAATTTCCGTCTTGATTACGGAGTTCGCTACGAAGTGATCCTTCAAAGTGATCGCCCACAAGAACGCACATTTTTTGAAGCAGCTTACGGGTTTTCAAACACACAAAATCTAGATGGCAATAGCCTGTTTATGCCACGTATCGGCTTTGAATATCTACCATTTGATAGCACAAACACTAAGGTCTCTGGTGGTATCGGCCTCTATGGTGGTGGTGATCCAAAAGTTTGGACATCTGCTGCCTTTTCACCACCGGTGTTTTTTGTTCGTCAGTTTAATGTAGCAGGTACAGATCCAACAGCCGGTCTTCCACCAGCTCTATTAGCGGCGATTCAAGCCAATAGCCCGAATGACCCTGGACCAATTGATGTGATTAGTCCTGATTTCAAAACACCGTCTGACTGGAAAGCTTCTTTGCGGATTGATCATGAATTGGACATGGACTTTGGTTATGCCAATTTAGGAAAAGGATATAATGTTTCCTTACAAGCATTATATGTCGCCACTAATAATGGCTTCCGTTGGGAAAATCTGGCGCAAACCCAATTAGCAGCAACCTCTGCTTTGGGCACAGCACCAGACGGTCGTCCGATATATGCTGATCTTGATGATTTGGATATCAACAATGCAATTGCGTTGACTAATTTTAACGACGGATCTTCATTGATCTTGTCTGCATCGATTGCCAAGGAATATGAAAATGGCCTTGGATTTTACTTATCTTATGCAAATCAAAATGTGAATACCTCAACACCGGGCACTTCATCCCGGGGCGTTTCGAATTTCCGTGCCATAGTAGACTCGGATCGCAACAATCCATCTTCACAAACCTCACCATTTCAGATCGAACACGCCTTCAAAGTTGGCCTGTCTTATGAAAATGAAATTATCGGCGATCTAAATTCTAGATTTAGCCTATTTGGCCAGATCACTTCTGGTGATGCATTTTCTTACACATTTGATGTTGCCAGAAGCAACGCATTGTTCGGACGAGCAGGTGATGGTGAAAGCCCATTTGATAATGACCTGCTTTATGTGCCGACTATTAACGGTGGATCGATCAGTGACGCTAATGTCGTGCTTGGCAGTGGCTTTGATGAAGCCGGGTTTATTACCTATGCTGAACAACGCGGTCTTACTCAGGGCATACAAGAGCGTAATGCAGGCAGAAGTCCGTGGAACCAACGTTGGGATTTCCAATGGCAGCAAGAATTGCCATTTTTCAACGAAGCGGCTTCCAAATATGTCGGTGAAAATCGGTTGAAATTTGTTTTGGATATCCAGAATGTATTGAATCTGGTTGACAGTGACTGGGGCACGCAAGTTGGTGGGCCACGTTTTGGCGCCCTTGGAATTGTCCGGTCTGATCTAGTTTCTGCAGCCGATGTCGCACTAAATGGCATTGATGGCGCAACCGCACTTACCGGTGACGCCCCACGGACAACCTGTCTGTCAGCTGGAGATTGTGTGTATCGGTTCACTGACTTTGATGCGGATCCATCAGGCTTTAGAAGCTTAAGCAGGTCTGTCTATCAAGTTCGTATGGGACTACGTTTCGAGTTTTAATTGAGACTAAATTAATGAGAATTAAAAGGGAGGGCATTTGCCCTCCCTTTTTTTTGACCTTTCCTTACTCATCAATAAAAATACGACATGCTTTTAGAATCACTCTTGGGTAAAGGCCAAGCATCTGATAAACAGGTCAATCAACGGAGATGCTAGTTTTGAGAAACAACCAACAAAATACCCTTGCCGACAAATCTACTGCAAGAAGCTCCCTAAAGAATCATGCAAAATTAGCTGTTCTTGCGATTGCTGTATTTCTAGGCAGTTGTGAAACTATGCAGAGCGGTCAGGCGGTTGATACTGGCAATCCGTTTGCGCAAATTTTCAACAATTCCGACCCCAAGCAAATTACCGAAGATAATTTTGAGCAGATAGAGCAAACCGCAACTGACAACGCCGCAACGCAAGATCAAGTATTTCCAGCAACTGGCCCGCGTATTGGTGCAGCGGTTTATCAAGCTTCAAAAACTTCTGGTGGTGGGTTTAACGTTAATTTTTCCGAAGCCGACCTACAAGAGGTTATACAAACCATATTGGGAGATCTTCTGGATCAACCATTTATCCTTGATCCACGGGTGCAAGGTAAAGTCACCGCTGCCACTGGCGCGCCAGTAAATCGTGATGCCCTGCTGTCATTATTAGAAACTGTGCTGTCGATGAACTCTGCGGCTTTGGTAAAAAGCGGCAGCAGCTGGCGCATTGCTCCGGCTGGCGAGGTTTATGCCGGCGGGCAAGCAAGGTTTATCGGAGCTAATAAACCCGGATTTGGGGTGACTTTAATTCCGCTAAAGTATGTTTCTGCAGCCAATATGATTTCCTTGTTGGAAAACACTATTACCAGAGCCGGCTCGCTAAAGCCGGATTTAGCCAGAAACCTGTTAATGGTATCGGGAAATGCACAGCAACGCGAAAACGCATTAGCAGCTGTACAAGCATTTGACGTCGATTGGATGGCCGGCATGGCAACCGGTATTTTTCCACTTAAAAATGCCGGTGCTGCTGATCTGATAATTGAGTTGGAGCTATTACTACAAACTGGTGATGGCGGTGGCCTTGCAGGGGTTATTCGCTTGCAAGCAATGGAACGCATCAATGCTATTATGGTTATAGCACCAAGCAATGAAATGCTAGCCAAAGCCAGACTGTGGATTAAACGCCTAGATATGGGCGGRCCATCTGATRTTACTTTACGCACWTATAAGATAGAAAACGGCAARGCTTTGGAAACTGCRGATYTRYTRAACCAGCTGTTTGGCGGGGCAGGTTCGTCACGATCCTCCAGCATTTCTCCGGGTCTAAACCAGACCAACAATTCCAGCTCCAGACGGGCAAATACCTCGCGCAATATAAATAGAAACAATAGCGGAACTGTATCATTAGGCGGCTCCAAAGTCGRCGCTCCGCGAATTATTGGTGATCCRATCAATAATACWTTRGTGGTTTTGGCCACTCAACAAGGGCAAAAACTGGTKGCCCAGACTTTGCGRGAAATTGATCGCCCRCCRGCSCAAGTRCTGATCGATATGGTAATTGCCGAAGTTACYTTAAACGATACTTTGCGYTACGGGGTRCAGTACTTCTTTACCACYAGAGGCCTTGGAAACATTGCCGATAGTGGKCGYGGCGGGTTYTCWACCGGKMSSGGMYTWGATGCCAATGGRGTGTTTCCGGGSTTTAAYTTYATTCTTGATCAAGGMACAGAYGCTAGGTTTGCWTTRGAYATTCTWGATAATATTACTGATCTGAAAATTGTTTCTTCACCGCATATTGTGGCAATAGATAATCAGCCAGCTTTCTTGCAAGTTGGTGATCAAGTACCAGTGATAACCAGACAAGCMCAAGACGTTATTAGCCCCAATGCGCCGCAGGTAAATTCAGTGGAGTTTCGCGATACTGGTGTCATTCTTAATGTAACCCCGCGAATTTCCTCTACCGGTCTGGTAACTATGGAGATACGCCAAGAAGTTTCCAACGTCTCAACCACCGCCTCAACTGGAGCGCTAACCCCGACCATTTCAAAACGAGTCTTAGAAAGTACCGTTGCYGCTTATTCTGGTCAAACAGTATTGCTGGGCGGGCTTATTTCCGATGAAAAGCAAAAYTCAGTCTCCGGYCTACCTGGCCTGTCACGAACTCCGATCATTAAAAAYCTGTTTGGCGGACATAATATTACTACCAAACGTACAGAGCTGATTGTGTTTATAACCCCAAGAGTAATGAGCGTTGATAAAGACATGGGVAGCGTCATTGATGAAATTAAAAGCCGGATGATCTTGATCGGACGCGAAGCCAATAGGGATCAAACTGCCGGAGAGTAAAAGTGTCCGCAACCCAGTTGTTTCTACTTATTGCTAGCCCCTTTATCGGCAGTTTCATTAGTGCCAGCGCCAATGGCTGGCCAATTTGGGGCAAAACATTACGAAGCCGATCACATTGCTCACATTGCCAAAAGAATCTGCAAGCTAGGGACTTAATTCCTGTTTTCAGTTTTTTCATTCTTAGCGGGAAGTGCCGGTTTTGCTCTGCACCTATTGGCATTAATCATCTAATGGCCGAGCTTTGCGCTCTATTGATCGCAATAATTTCTGTTTGGGTGTTTTCTGATACCTTGGTTCTGGCATCAGTTCTTCTTGGTTGGGTTTTGTTATTTGGCGCATTGGTTGATTTACGAACCAAATTACTACCTGATGGAATGAACCTTATCTTGGTCATATCTGGCTTGCTGGTGTCGTTCTGGCAAGGTGGTGGCCAAGGTCTATTATCTGCGGCGTTAGCTGTAATTATCGGTTTTGGGGTTTTCTTCCTAATTTCCAAAATATATTTGCACTTACGAGGTCGTGAGGGACTAGGCTTAGGTGATGCAAAACTACTTGCTGCTGGCGGAGCGTGGCTTGGGGTCATGGCTATTAGTTGGGTCATATTGTTGGCCTGCATAATCGCTTTGTTTAGTATGATAATTACCAGCGTTTACTCACGAAAAAAACTAGAAGCAAAAACAATGATTAGCTTTGGCCCAGCCTTAGCTATGGCAATTTATTTGCTCTGGATGCTCAAGAACGCAAATATTGGCTTGCTGTAAGTAAGCGCATCAGGCAAAACACCTCCATGACCGAGATAATTCACCATCGTCAAGCAAACCCCAAGAAGCGTCTGTTACGCTTATGGCAAAACCGCGAGGCTGTGCAAGCATTGGTATCGCGCCAATTCAAGGCTCGTTTTGAAAAACCAATAATAGGTTTGATCTGGATGTTGATCCAGCCCTTGGCCTTGGCCGGCTTGTTCGCCGTGTTTTTTGGTGCATTGGTAAGAGTTCCTTCTGGCGATATTCCCTACCCAGCCTTTGTGTTTGTTGGTGTAGCTTTATGGCAAGGAGTGCAACGAGCTTTATCAGAAAGCGCATCTGTATTTGACAGTTCAGCACCATTATTGCGCCAAACCTCTTTGCCAAGACTAGCTCCGGTTTTGGCCAATATTGCCGGTGCAGCAATAGATGTAGTTATTGCTTTGTTTGTTGCGATTTTCATTGGCTGGTTGTTCGGTGTCAAAATAGGCATGCAAATTCTTGTTACTCCGGTATTTTTGATTTTAGCTTTATTTACCGCCACCGGCCTGTCTGCTGCTCTTGGCGGTCTTTGCGGTGCGTGGCGCGATCTGCGGCAAATGGTTCCCTTAGGTCTGCAAATACTGATGTTTGCCTCTCCGATTATTTACCCCTCAAGCCTAATCCCAGAGAAATTTCAGTACTGGTATGCAATAAACCCGTTTGCAGGAATTCTTGATGGCCTGCGCTGGACTTTACTAAATGGCTCCACTCCAGACCCAATTGCATTAAGCATATCAGCCGCTAGTAGCTTGGTTTGCTTGAGTGTTGGGACATGGATATTCTTTCGTCTTGAAGGGCGCGCTGCCGATGCTCTGTGATAAACCATTGGTCGAAGTCAATAATATAAGCAAAACTTTCCTCTTAAATGCGCTTGGAGGCGGCAGGCCTTTATACCAAAAGCTAGGTGGAGAGCCGAGCAAGGTTCGCCAAGCATTAGATAATATTTCATTTAAACTTGAACGCGGAGAAGCATTAGGAATAATGGGTCGCAACGGCTCTGGTAAAAGCACCTTGCTTAAAATATTGGCCGGCATTGTTGATCCGACTTCTGGGGAGGCCATAATTAGAGGGCGCATTGGCGCATTACTGGAGGTTGGCTCCGGCGCACACCCTGATCTATCCGGTTGGGATAATATGCGATTGGCCGCCAGGTTGCTCGGCGTGGCCAAAGCTGAGCGGCAGGAATATTACGAGCGCACTGCCAGTTTTTGTGAACTTGGCAATAAACTATCAGAACCTGCAAGGTGGTACTCGTCCGGACAATTTGCTCGGCTTGGCTTTGCGATGGCCGCCATGGCACCAACGGATTTATTATTGATTGATGAGGCATTAGCTGCTGGCGATATGCAATTTCAGCTTAAATGCTTTGATTTCTTCTATGCCGCCAAAGCCCAAGGACGCTCATTCATTTTTGTTTCACATTCATTGCCAGTTTTACGTGACCTTTGTGAAAAAGGAATAGTTTTGCAAGGGGCAAAGGCATTGTATACTGGAGATATAAAAGAGGCTGTTCATTCTTATGAATCTAGTGTTGCAGGGAATTGATATTTTTGCCCAACGTAAAGGTTGGCTACGTTGGCACAAAACAAGGTCGCGCAAGCTAACTTGTCCGGCGTGCCAAGAAACCGCTGTCATGTCCTCGCGACTTGATACAGCAAGCCCGGCACACAAATTTCATCGGTTTGCTTTGTTTGAGTGCCCAACTTGTGACACGGGTTACTTTCCCAACTTAAAACCACCAGCTTATGAAGGCGAAAAAGCCAAGGCTGGTGAGCAAATTCGTGAAACGGCAGCACTAAAATATTATCTTGAGCAAGGTGCTGGCTTGTTGTCGATGGTTGAGCCTTTTTTACGGCTGAACAATAGTAAAAAGAAGTCTTTACTGGAAGTCGGAACCGGCTACGGTTTTGCCTTGCATTTCGCACGCGAAGCTCTCAAATGGCAAGTTAGCGGTTGCGATCCATCTTCACTTGCAAGGGTGGGGGCAAAAGATCTTGAGTTAGAAATACTACCAATTTATCTTGATCAAAATACTGCTCTAAAAACCAAAGCTGTAGACGTGGTTTATTCATCAGAGGTAATAGAGCATGTGACTAATCCAGATGGGTTCTTGCAGCCGATTATCTACGCACTAAAAAAAAATGGGGTTTTAATACTAACTACACCTGATATTGGCGCAATGCAGACCAATAGATCGCTAGACAGTTTATTACCACTTGTATCTCCGGGGTCACATTTGGTTTTATTCTCGAAAGCAGGGCTAGAGGCGACATTACAACGTGCTGGGTTCAAACATGTCGAAGTATTAAGCACTGGTGATACCTTAATTGCCTATGGCTCCAACTCGGCATTGGACTTTACAGATAAAATTGACACTGGGTTGATTGCTTACCGACAATACTTGCAACAGCAAACGGAAGAATTCAAATCCAACGATCARCTTTTCACCGGGTTTTGTGGYCGAATGATCAAGGAGCAAGTCAATTCTGCAAATTATAGTAAAGCRCAAGATAATCTTAAACAATTAGCCRRYCATTGGAAAAAAACTTACAAAATAAACYTACTARAYCCCAGTGAGYTGRTGTTTCCCGATCCTGATGAATTGRATTTCGAAGAATTTGCTCGTAAAATTCCTTTTAATCAAATTACGGTTTTATACCATGCGGGGATTTTAGCGTTAAATCAYCTTAAAAACCCCACAAAAGCYCTRGATTATTTTAATGCCGCCGTGMGCTGTGAAGTTGTTTTGCAAAGTGCACTGCTCAAAGTAAATGTGGTTGATCTGGAAAGCCAGATACTAGCTGGGTTGGCTAATGCTCTGGCCATCGGGATTTCAGCAAATGAAAACTTGCTACAAGCCGCAGATAGATTGCAACAAAGCGAACTAACGGATATTCCTGAACAATGCAAAATCGCTTATTCTAATGCCAAACTTGATGTGTTTTCTGTTGCCGCCAACACTGGCCGGTGGGATATAGCCCGGYCATTAGCCGATGCAATTTCCCAAGCCTTGATTGATCAAGATATTACCACAGATAAAGACCGCTCGGCAGCTATTGGTTTGGCAATGTTGGCGCTAAATGATACTTTTGATCGCAAAACCGGTTTGTTTTGGTTAAACAAGGCTYTGCATAAGGCTGCAAAATCTGAGCCGTGGAAAGGCTTGTTTAATATCTGGGCCGATCATGCAGCAGTTAGAGGCGCYGAATTACTTTCCTCTGGCGGTAAAAAACAATTGGCAACTGAGCAAGATCAAATAACTAATGGATTACTAACGCGACCCGCCAAGCCAGCCGACCTTGGTACTTTGCTGGCATTAACTGAAATGGCAGCAAATATTGATCATAAGCTTGCTGATAAGCTCTTCAAGAGTGCAGCAAAGCTAGTGGCAAAACAAGACAATAGTGATATGGTTTTGTTAGTTGAAAGCACACAAGTAAAAATATTTCTATCGCAGGCAACTTTACCAAAACTGCTAAAATTATGGCGTAAGCAAATTGAAGAATTGGCAAATAACTATGAGCAACAAAGTTTACAATTCGCTTTGGGATTAGATGATATAAACCGCACCCAAGACCCGGCAGCAGCCTTTCTCTGGCTAGAAAAAGTTCTAAATGGCAAAGACGAAACCTTGGTCAAAGAAGCTGGTAAAGCACTTGATATTGTCAAAGCGCAACTTCGCGCTGGCATAATAACTTCCTCAGGAAATGGTGATTATAAAGAAATCGAGGAATTGGTGCATTTATTACCAGATGACGACAATGACCCACAAACACTCTATGCTATAGGTATGTACTGGCTGAACCATAAAAATAACCCCCAAACGGCTGCAAAACACTTTGCCTTAACTGCAGAGCTAACCAACAAGGGGGCTTTGCGAGATCAGGCTAATTTTCATCAAGCACTGGCCATGGCTAGATTTGGTGATACCAAAGGTGCCAAACAAATTGCACGAAAGCTATTTGGTGATGAGAATGAACCTATCACAACATCTTTGTTATTTGATCGAAAAAGCGAGTTAAGCGATGCTATACAAATGGGAGAGGTGAACTAAATGAAACGATTTCGCGCTCTGTTGCGTAAAATTTATATGCTGTTTGCCGGCGAACACGAACGTTCAGACTATATAGTGCAATACGCAAAATATTTTTTGGCGCTATTGTTCGGCAGAAAATCCTACGTTCGTAAAACTTGGAGCGGCACACAAGACAGCACAAGCAAAGACGTAGCGGTGTTTGTCCATTTTGATCCAAATGGTATAATTCATAACTTTGTTTTACATTATTTGGACGAATTAAACAAATCTGGCAGGCGCATAGTTTTTGTCACCAACTCGCCTAAATTCCCTAAGTCCGAACGCAAAAAACTTGATGGGTTAGTTGCTAGTATTTTGTGGCGGCGCAATAAGGGTTATGATTTTGGCGCTTATGCTGATGGCATTAAATCATTAGGTGATTTGCATGATCTGAACAGCCTGCTGATATGTAATGATAGTGTTTACGGACCGGTGTTTTCTCTAAAAGATATGTTCAATAAAATGCCCGCAGAAAAAGCTGATATTTGGGCTTTAACCGATAGTTGGGACACACGGTATCATTTGCAAAGTTATTTTTTATTGTTTCACAAAAAGGCCATACGCCATGAGTTCTTTGCAAAGCGCTGGCAGAAATACGTCCATGTACAGTCAAAATCATGGGTGATACGCAAACATGAAATTGGATTAAGCACCGAAGCTAGGAAAGCTGGGTTACGGGTAAGAGCTATTTTTCGGTATCGTGATCAATTGGCAAAGTTTATCGACAAAGTTGGCGATGCAAATATTCTAAATGATAAATCCCTTTCTCCATCACACCGTAATATTCTTGGGCAAATATTTGAACACGCAGAAAATAGCGCACCGCTAAATGCCTCACATTTTTTCTGGGATCAGCTGTTTTTATCTGGCTATCCATTTATCAAGCGTGAAGTCTTACAGGGCAACCCAATGGGGCTACCCAGCTTGTATAAATGGCAACAATTACTCGAAGAAATCTCAGATTACGATACCGAATTGATCAATGATCATTTAGAGGAAATTATGCGCGGAAGGTTTATATGAGCAATAATAGCGATATTAACGATAACGACCCTGCTTGGCTGTCCAGTTCCGGTCTAAAACCAGCCGACATTGGCAGGGTTTTATCTGGCGCCAGCCAAACCGGTGAAACACCGTCTAATGTCGTACGCCGCCTGGGTCTGTTGAGTGATCAGGAATTAGCCAAAATTTTAGCGCAATCACACGGGGTTTCGTTAGTTTCATTAGATGATTTTGCAACAACAGATCCGCTTGACGGGCAGTTGCCACAAGCATTTTTACGAGCCAATCAAGCTTGTCCTGTTAGCATTAGTGATCAGGGTTTGCTTCTGGCATTGGCTGATCCGCAAGACCAAGAAACCATTGATGGTATCGCCATGACCATATCGATGAATATTATTCCTGCTGTTGCTGCTCTTGGCGATATTGAAGCAGCGCTGTCACAGTTTTTTGGTGAAACCGGGCAATTAGCAGAAGATGACGATCAGACCTTTGCCTCTGATGCCGATGCCGAACATTTGCGCGACCTTGCCTCAGAAGCTCCGGTAGTGCGCTTAGTAAATGAGGTCATTGGTGAGGCTGCAAGGTCACGGGCATCTGATATTCATATCGAACCGTTTCGCGATTATTTACAAATTAGACTACGTATTGATGGCGTTTTGCAAGAGATCAAAGCTCCAGCAATTAATATGGCCAAATTAATGGTATCAAGGGTCAAAATTATTGCTGGCCTGGACATTGCCGAACGCAGAAGGCCACAAGATGGCCGTGCAAGATTAAACATTGATGGCAAACAACTTGATTTACGTATCGCTACTTCGCCAAATGTTCACGGTGAAAGCGTGGTGATCAGACTGCTTGAAGATCGCAATTCCGAAGTTTCATTAAATGAATTGGGATTAGCGAAAAATCATCGCAAATTACTCGACAAGCATCTGGCACAACCTTATGGGTTGATTTTGGTGGTTGGGCCAACTGGTGGCGGTAAAACCACCACATTAGCCGGAGCGGTAAGTCAATTAAACCAACCGGGCAGGAAAGTTATCTCTATTGAGGACCCAGTGGAATATCAGATCGATGGAGTTACCCAGATCGCCGTTAATTCGACCATTGGCCTTACCTTTGCTAGCGTATTACGCTCGGTTTTACGTCATGATCCCGATGTAATAGTCGTTGGTGAATTGCGCGATGCAGAAACCGCCGAAATCGCAGTAAATGCCGCACTTACCGGGCATCTGGTTTTAGCAACTTTACACGCCAACACCGCTGCTGCTGCGCCGGCTCGTCTTGTTGATATGGGTGTTGATCCAGCTTTGTTACGATCGACCTTAAAACTGGTAATTGCCCAAAGACTGGTGCGTTTGCTTTGTACAAAATGTCATAGCAAAGATGATGATTGCCAAAACTGTTCCGGCAGTGGTTATCGCGGCAGATCAGGTTTGTTCGAGATGATTGATATGCAAGGCGGTATTCTTAGCTTGATCCAGCCCGGTGCTGCTGCTGCTGATTTTGCGGCCGCTGCCAAAAAAGCAGGATTTGACTCGTTAGCTGATAGCGCAAAAGAAAAACTAAAATCCGGCATAACTGATGCTGATGAATTATGGCGGGTATTGGGCGAAAGAATTAAGGTGAAGCCATGAAACATTGGCAGGTTCGTGCCGCAAAAAATGATGGGTCAATAGAAGAACTTTCTATTACCGCTAATAATGAAATAGCCGCAGCCAAACAAATACGCGCCAAAGGTTTTACCCCCTTATCCATTCGTGCCGGCAATAAACCACGGCAAAAGAAAATCCGTGGTGCCAGTATTGCCGCAACCAGATTGATCCGCGAGATATCTGCACTTATAGGTGCGGGCCTGCCGGTGGAAAAAGCATTATCCAGTTTAGCAAAGTTTTCCGATAAATCATTAACCGGCACTATTGCCAAGGGCTTACTAAAAGACATAAGAGCAGGTAATTCACTTAGTCAGGCTTTTGAGAAAATGCCGGATTTTTTTCCACCGCCTTTTGCACAAATTGCCGAAGCTGGTGAAGCTTCTAGCTCATTAGCAGAGGCCTTRGGRGATCTTGCAAAYTGGCGCGAGCARCAGCAAAAATTTGAAGCAGAAATTCGCGGATCTTTATTGTATCCKATTATTCTTTTGGTTTTTTCGGCACTGGCWGTAATTGGCATTTTAGTATTTATCGTRCCGATTTTTGAAAAAATATTTGTCGACATGCAGGCTGTTCCGCCGGCCTTTACTGGATTTGTTTTTGCCACTTCGCGCAACCTTGTACTGTGGGGGCCGGGGCTATTGGCAAGTATTGTCATATTTTCGTTCATTGTCGGCTGGTGGCTGCGCCGCCCAAATTCTGGTTTAACTGTATATCGGATTTTGCATAATTCACCGATATCGGGAAAAATTATTAAACCCTTGCTGGCGGCAAAATTTTGCCGCGTTTTAGCGGTTTTATTGCAAAATGGCTTGTCAGCTGCTCCGGCATTTCGTCTGGCCAGTGCCAGCTTGACCGATTTGTTTGCCAGACAGCAATTACAAAAGGCTTTAGAAGAAGTGCGCCGTGGTAGCTCACTCCCCGAACAGATAAGCAAAGCGGCTGTATTGCCACCATTGGCCAGTGAAATTTTGCGAGTTGGCGAAGAAACAGCAGATCTCGCGCCCGCAGCAAAAAGATTAGCACAAATGTATGAAGAGCAATTACAACGCGCCACCAAACAAATCATGAATGTTGCCGAACCGTTATTGATCGGCTTTGTGGGTTTGGTAATTGGTGCTATAATCCTATCGATAATGATGGCAATGGTCAGCATAACCCAAATTGAGTATTGATATGAAAACCAGCATAACCCAAACACAATTAAAAAAACAATCAAAAACCAATCGACAAGCCGGATATACGATTATGGAATTGATGGTGGTAATGCTGATCATTGTGGTAATCGTAGGTCTTGTTGCCCCTAGGTTTATTGGGCAAGTAGGCACCGCCAAGACGAATGCTGCCTCGGTACAAATAAAAAACCTGTCGGCGGCGGTGGAATTTTTCTACCTTGATACTGGGCGATATCCAACTTCTTCAGAAGGGTTAAGTGCGTTGGTATCAGCACCAGGCGGAGTGCAAAACTGGAATGGGCCATATCTTAAACTATTACCTGATGACCCGTGGAAGAACCCTTATATTTACCGATCCCTAAATAGTTCTCAATTCATCATCAAATCACTTGGTGCAGATAATAAAGAAGGCGGCGATGGCCAAAATCGCGACCACAGCTCTGAAAACTGATAACACAAACCAAGCTGGCTATACCTTAATGGAATTGCTGGTGGTTATGGTGATCATAGCCTTGGCTACTGCGGTAATTGCACCGCGATTGATAATTAGCAGCCCAACAAAGAACGTTAAAAATGCGGCAATACAATTAACAGCTCTTTATAAAAAAGGGCGAGTTCTAGCGTTGCGCACTGGTGTTTCGCAAGTAGTTATCATCGACACCGTTAACAAAGCCGCATGGCTAAACGATCAAGGTAAAGTCATGTTTGATGATAGCGTTGATATTGATACTATTACTGCGAGAACAGAATCCGGTACCGACCTAGCTGGCATTAGGTTTTTTCCTGATGGGACATCTACCGGCGGTGAAATAACCGTTTCTTCTGATACAATAAGCTATGTTATTTCCGTTATTTGGGCGAATGCGGAGGTTCGTCTTGAAACAGAAAAATAATCACGGCTTTACTTTACTTGAAGCGATAGTGTCTTTGGTTTTGGCCGCCGCCGGAATGGCATTGATGTTCCAAAGCATAACTGGAGCAACCAAAATACAAGCTGCTACTGTTGAAATGCGACAAACCAGAATGGTTGCCCACAATATATTAGCCTCCGTAAGTCCTGATACTGAAAGCTCCAGTGGAGTAACGAGTGGTATTGCTTGGACGATAACCGCTGAACCGCTTGCCCGTAATGATCGGGGTATAGAGTTAATTCGCATCCATATTATCGCTCAAGCTGCGTCTGGAAGACAGGTGGTTTTGATCAGCGAAACCTTGCGACCAGCATTATGAACGGCTTTAAGCAAAATAGCGGCCTAACACTGATGGAGTTATTGGTGGCGATGACCGTTAGCGCACTGGTAATGGTGATTTTGGTGCAAGGAATAAGCAGCCTTTCAAAATGGTCGCATAAGCTGCGGTCTTTACAAGAAAGCAGTGAAAAAGCCGGCAGCATATTCCGGTTCATGCAAGAAAGACTGATCCGTATTGAACCTTTGCAAATAGAAACCGAAGATGGCCGCCAAGTTTTATTTGCCGGAAATAACCAACACATCAGGTTTGTAATTGCCGAAACCATCTACCCTGCCAATCCGGGATTATATGAGCAATCACTGCAAATTTCGCAAACGGCCGATCAAAACTGGCAAATAACACTTGCTAGACAGCCACTGATCCAACTCGATCAATTTGGATCAACAACACCCTTTGAGCCTTTAGTACTGTTCAGTGGTATATCAAAACCTGAGTTTAATTTTTTGGGCGAAAGCGGTTGGCAATCACAATGGGAGTTGCCGCAAAGCCTACCTCTACAAATTTCCTTTTCTCTGGAAAACTGGCCAGCAGTAATAATAACAATTCCAGCTGTTTTCACTGAAGATGATGTGCCTACAGAAGAAAGTCCGCAAGAAGAGCCAAAAGCCGATGATAGTTAAAATGAAATCACAAAGAGGATATATTTTACTGGCAGTGATCAGTATGTTGACCATTACCTCTATGCTTGCTGCAATTGCGGTTTCTAATGCAAAGTTAGAGGCAAAAATAGGCCGCACCAGTTTAGATAGCGCCAAAGTTAGAGCCGGTATCGACACTGCAATTGCTAGAGCGATATTCTTGCTTGGCGAAAAAGACGGAACGATTGCTGATGGGCGAGCCTTTATTTTTGAACTTGATGATATGTCCTATAAAGTACGGTTAATTGATGATCGCGGCTTGGTCGGTTTGAACAGTGCTGATGGTGAATTGCTGGCAAAAGCAATCAAGAGGTTTGCGCCATTTGATACCGATACTAAACCTTTAACCGATGCGATACTCGATTGGCGTGATGCCGACAGCGACCCAAGACCATTAGGGGCCGAAGTGAGAGCCTATGCAAATCAAAACTTACCACCACCCGCCAACCGTCCATTTGTGCATATTGCCGAATTGGGGCGAGTAGTCGGTATTGATCGTAAAATATTTGCTGCCATATCGCCCTTGTTTAGTATTAGTACAACACGACCTAGCCCTGATCCGCAATTTGCACCCTTGGTTATTCTGGAATTGCTTGATCTGTCTCCTTCGGAACTCTCCAGAATTATTGACAATAGACAAAGCGGGCAAATGTTAGACCCGCAAGGCATTCAGGAACTTGACTCAAGCCCTGAAACAAATACTGCTGAGCAACAAACTAGCACTATTATTTATCATGCCTTTGTTGAGGTCAGTACAAATACCGCAGTACGCAGAGCCGAGCGATTACAAATTCGCTTACAGCCAGTAACAGGGCAGTATGATCTATACGCGCGGCAAGTGATAAACTACGATAGCAGTGAATATCTGTTTGCAGAGAATATTGAACAATGAGTGCTTTGAAACAATTAACCCGCATAATGCTCAAGCTTAGCAAAAGCTTCGATCAGCAAATTGCTGGACTACCGCTAATTGGTCAGTTGTTTTCGCCTAAATGGAACATAATCCAAAGCAATATCRATGAYGGTTTTTCACTGCTGAACGAAAATGGTACGCARAATATTCCAAACCAAGTCGCAGCARACAAGATAAAGGGCAAGGTCTGTTTGCGTCTAACTTCGGCAAATGGCCAAATTCGAAACTCACGACTGCCSGCAGCAGCAGCCTCAGATCCGATTAGCGCAATCGCGCTTAACCTTGATACGCTGTCGCCAATTCCACCCAGTGATACAGCCTTTGCCATTCAATCAACTTCGGATGTGGATCAAAATGGYGACTTTACTGTTAGTGTTGCCTTGAGCAGTAAAACCAAAATCGCTCAACTTGTAGAAAAAACTGCCAAACTAGGGCTTAATGTATCGTGCATTGATGTTGCCAATCCCAAGCATTTATTCGATGATCCGACCATAGATCTTATTACTGGAAAAGCTGCGAAAACCGGTGTCGGGCCAACACAAGCCTTAGGCGGTTTTTGTGCTGCCATATTAGTGGCCTCTTTTGCTTTGAATATTTGGATAACACAACAATTAGAGCCACAATTACAGCAGTATAATAACCAGAACCAGTCCGCCGAATTTGCCACTGCCCGATTGCAACAGGCTGATTGGCAAAAACGATTATCAATATCCAAAAGCTGGAACGTGGTTACTATGGCTTTACCGGATAGCGCGTGGACTGAGGCCATATCTATTGATCAAAACCAATTAAAATTATCCGGCAAGGCGGTTAATGCTGCTGCCTTGGTCAATTCCCTAGAATCAAGTCCGGCGGTCTCACAAGTCCGCCTTGCTGCGGCCTCGATACAAGAAGATGATGGCCGAGAAAGTTTTGACTTACAGGCAATTCTAGCAGCAAAGAAAGACCCGTCATGAGTTCTTCGGTTGCAACGCGATTTTTTGTCTTAATTCTTGCGGCAGTAATATTACTTTTTTCCCTATGGCAGGCGACAAACGTAATTTTGCGATGGCACAATGTTAACAATGCTATTTCCAGTTTGCAAAATCAACCAGACAAAGCCACTGGTATAAATCCTGATCAATGGCTGATTATGGCTGGCTCACATGGCGCAGCGGGTGCCACTTTGCAAGCAAGATTACGTGCATCAGCGCGTTCTGCCGATGTTTCCTTAATGCGAGTAGAAATTCAACCGCCGAACAATAATGCTTTGGACGAAGTACGGGCAACCGCTCAAGCATCGGGAAATATTGTCGCAATAGCAAAGTTTATTCATAAGTTAGAAAGTCAAACCCCAGCTTTGGTTATCGAAAGAATGCGCATCAGCAAAGCAAATGCAAATCAACTTGATATTGATTTAATGTTATTGGCGCGAATGAGCAAAAGGGGTGAGCAATGACCCCAAGGTTAAAAATACTGCTTATTGTTCTTGCAATACTGTTATCGGGTGTTGCTATTGAAAAGCTGATATTTACCGATAATGCCCCGGTTATCGCCGAGCGTCCAAGTACATTGATCGCTAAAACAGCAGCAAATACGCACAATAAAAACAAGCCATTACCAAATACAACAGAATTATTACCACCGCTAAAGGAGTTCAGCGAAATTTGGCAACGGCCACTATTCGCGCCAAGCCGAAAAGCAGAGACTGTTGTAATAACCAGAGTAAATTCAACTACAGCCAGAACAACAAGCAACGATCAGTCACCACAATTCATCATTGTCGGAGTGGCAATTAAACCCGGCGGTGGCTCTGTTATAATTAAGAAGAGCCGCCAAGAAGTGATCCGGGTGTTAGTTGGCGAAGAAGTAGATGGATGGCAAGTTGATAAACTAAACCCGCAATTTGTGACAATGAGTAAAAATGGCGAAAGCTGGCAAATACCTGTAGGCGAACAATAATTCCAATTTCACAACGCCCTGTTATAGGCACAATAAAAAATAACCAACTACTTAGTAGTTGGCTATTTTTTTAAGCGTATTTAATTGTTATCAATCCAAACCGGCAACAACACTTGGGGTCTCGGACGGCGGTACAAAGTCAGTCCGAACCGCAACTGATGAACCACCGCGTGAAACACCGCCTGCATCATCAAATGTTACGAATAAACGAGAAGCGCCTGGAGCAAAAGCAATGTCGCCAGTAGCAGTAACAAATGCAGCAAAAGTTCTAGTTTCTCCGTTGACTGAATTAAATGTCACACTATTAGCTGGAGTCGCAAGACAAAGAGACGTTACCGGGTTTGTCTCGCAAACCGAAGTTAATACCGGCAAACCAGCACCACCATCATTAACCGAAAGCGTTAAAGCAGCATCTGCACCAATAGCCGCTGTGGCAACAACCATAAAGCCGGCATCTACCGCGCTTTGCATTTCAATCACCCCATTACCAGAAGTGGTCAATCCGATGGTTAGCATATCCGCTGGCTGTATTGCCGCCGCTGACAAAGTAAATGTATTTACACCAGTAGTAACTGTCGAAGATGTACCTTCATCACAATTTGCCAGTGGCGTTAATACTTCTGCGGAAAGCGCTGAAGAAGCAGTTACTCCGAATATAAAGTTCTGCACGCCATTGCTGCCCGCAATGCTGGTCGGTGTATTAGGTGATCCAATTGTCTGGTTGGCCGCATCAGTTGTCTGGTAGGTAAATCCACCAACAAAGTTGGTATTAGGCAAAGACAATCGACAATTTGTCCCATCACCACCAGCATTAATAACCGTCATGAAAGCAGTAGCCTCCTGGCCGATCAGCACAGAACGAGCATTTGGCAACACTGCTGTAACCAAATTTGTTTGTGCGTCTGCAGTAGAGAACCAACTTAACTCAACCAGACCACTTGCGGCTGACGCTCCGTCAACAGCAATCATATAGGTAGTCGCATTGCTGGCAGTAAATGTCACCTGACTTGAACCAGGGGTCCCAGAACCTTGGTTGTCATTAGCCCCAATTTCGGTCAAAGCATTAAGTGCAGCTCCGGTATAAACCGCCAAAACGGTGTCAAATGAAGAGCCATCGGTATGAAAAGTGAAATCCCCATCAGATGACGCAGTCCAGCTAAACCAAACCGAMTKAGCRGCYGTTTGTCCAGAGTGAGCCGGCTCACCAGCTTCAGCACTTGCATTTACAGAATTGGTACTAATACTGCCCGATGCCGTGCTGATTGCGCTGGCATTGGCAAAATTATCTGAGCCAGGGGCATTAGTTGGACGCAACGCCAGGTCATACAAACCAGATGAAGCCTCAAAGCCATCAATAACAATATGGTAAGTTGTGCCAGCCACAGCATCAAAAGCTGTTCTTGAAAAACTCTGCGGCCCCGCAGCATCATCATCACCTGCAATAAAGGTCAATGCCGTAACTCCGGTACCAGTATAAATCGACATTACAGTATCAAAATTACTGCCCTCTGTGGAGACTGTGAAATTATCACCTAAAGGCGCAGTCCATGTAAACCAGACAGACGCTCCGCCCGTATCAGGGAATTCACTATTATGTTCAACCTCACCGGCCTCAAAACTTGCTCCAACATTACTGCCGGATGTTGAAACCGTTATACCTGTTAACGGAAAAGCATCAGCAAAGTTATCATTCAGCAACGGAGAGGCCACGTTCAAAGAAGCACCCCGGGTTGTTGTGTTTCCACCAACAGTAAAGGTAATAACTCCGCTGTCTGTTTGTCCGGGAGATACATTAGCCGTGACAACAGAAACCGTAACCATTGTAGTTCCACCATTTGGCGGAATTGATCCGGAAGATGGACTAAACCCAAGCCAGTTCTTGTCCGCTGCAACAGTGAAATTAGCAGATACAGTACCGTTATTGGTCAAGGTATAAACTTTGGTTGTGAAACCACCTGGATCCGCAATATCACCAGAGGCAAAAAAGCCTGAAACCGGTGTTAAAGCAACACTACCCAGGCCAACACCACCAGAAGCCAACAGATCGCTAGCTAGATCGATGCGGATACGTGGTTTTACGATAGAATTTGCTCGGCCATCATTGATCGGTGTACCTGTTGCTTCTAAGGCGTCTTCAATGTCCTGTACTGATGCACCGGGGTGGGCAGAGCGTAACAAAGCAAACGCGCCGGCAACATGTGGCGCTGCCATAGAAGTACCACTAGATATTGCCGAGCCAGACGAAAACAGATTTACCCTCGGCGTTGCAGCTCGAATTGATGAGCCAGGTGCCAAAAGATCCACCAGTTCAGATGAATTTGAAAATGAAGAAACAGCATCGGCTTTGGTGGTGGAACCAACAGTAATTGCGGTAGAAATACAACCTGGTGAACTAACACCTGTGCTGTAACTTTCATTACCAGAAGCAATTACCGTTGCCACACCCAAAGTACGTAGCTGATCAATCAAGGCCTTCATAGAGCTGTTTTCTGTGTCACAAATAGCAGCATTGGTAATTTCATCACCACCGCCCAATGACATATTAACTGCTGCAACACTCAAACTTGCTGCATTATTAATTACATAATCCAAACCCGCTCTTTGGTCAGAACTGAATGATAAAGTACATGGAGCAGATTCTGGAGCAGGCGGATCGCCATCAGGATCGCAATCATCGGCATCATTAAATTGCGTAAACACCTGAATAGCTAATAAATTGGATTGACGAGCCACTCCAAACAAGGAAGGTGAAGGAAATAAACTTAACTCGCCGCCCATAGCAATTGAAGCAACATGGGTTCCATGAAAACAACCATCAATTGCTTCGTTAACATCGGGTGTTGACAGGTCATCCATAGGACAATTAGTACCAGCATTGGCACTGATCTCAGAATTGCTTCCATCAGGGCAAAAACTACTTGTCCGAGTGCCAAATCCTGATGAAAAACAAGCCGAGCCGGTTACTCTACCTAAAATCATCGCATGACCATGATCTACGCCAGTATCTAATACTGCCACCGCAACACCGGAACCCTCATTGCCTGCATCCCAAAGAACAGGCGCTCCGACCAATACAGTTGATTCGTTTAAATTAGGTCGTGATAGAGCATCTCGGTAAATCCGAGTAACCGAAGGGTCAGCTGCTAATAGCTCCATTTCGGAGATGGTCAGCATCATAGCCATGGAAGGAACGTTATCTAGTTTACGAACCAAGACCGGGCCAGTACTTACGCTTTTTGCGTCCACTGTATTGACCCGCGAAGTACCAGCATCAACTACCTTGCCCAAGCCAAACACTTGATCAAGAAGTAACGCCCTAGTTTCCTTGACCATACCACGGCGAATTTCAAAACCATCTGCACCTTCGGGTATCTCCGCAGCAGGGATTATAAAATCAACCTGCACACGAACTCTTTCTCCAGACAAAGCTTTTTCGAAGACTCTGCCGTCTCCCAAATCAACTTTGCTATTGTCCGCAAGCGCGCCAGTACCGAATAAAGCCACAGCAAAACTAAATAAAACACTATAAAAAACTTTTTGCATTACTGCACACCCCTAAAATTACATAGACTTTCAGCGGATCCAACCATTTAATCCGTTGCCTACTAATAACGCATAAGGTGTGCGAAAGTAAGTCTAAAATAAAAAATCATTTCTATTTTTTAACTGCGGCAATTTGGAGCAATTGATAAGTTAACTTCTGGCGGGTTTTATGCTATGGGTAACAGTCGGCAGAACTATTATGATGTGTTGGTTGTGGACGTAATGCTTAGTAGTTCTCCGAATATTTTTCAGATTTAAAATATGGCGTTGGAGAAAAAAATGAGAAACTTCAAAAACAAAATAACAGCTGTAGCTGGTAGCGTAGCGTTGTTGGCCATGACGCCATTTGCGGTAGTGGCCGCTAGCGATCCGGCAATTAATGCATCRGTTYTRCCYAGYAGYCGAACKACWACTGTAAATACAGCCATTACTGTTTTTGCCACAATTGCAAAYTCCGGTGGYGGCACCGCAACYAGYTGTAGCATTRGCGTAAAACCTGACCAAGACAATGGYGGYYCCAACCCCACGGGRCTTAGCGTTTCCTATCGYGCTTATGAAKCTGATAATGTAACCCCGRMWGCCGCCCAAGATACRCCRGTRGAYATTGCYGCCGGTGCAAATCAGGCATTTGTAATAAGCGTTTCCGGCTCCAATCCATTTGATCAAGAAATTCATTTTGACTTTACCTGCAATRCYGGTGACGCARTMGCGCCAACCTTTTTAGGCGTAAATACTCTTCTTTTGCTCAACGCAACCTCCGCTGTGCCTGATATCATCACCATTGGYACATCKCCATCTGCTGATGCMGTGATCAGAATTCCCTCGCTGGGAGCCGGAGAAATTATGGCCGTGGCYGCCTTAAATATCAGCTCCCCCACCAATGGGGTTATTGTGGTACCTGATTTTGGTGATTACGRCCTAGCGTTAGATGCVTTTATTTGTGAAACCAATCCAGCAAMWGCDATWTGYCTTGCCCCTTATGCCAAATCGGTAATTACCAATATCGACGCTTCCCCTTCAACTTTTAATATTTTTGTCAACTCCACCTTAGGTGCCGGAGTTCCAGTTTATGCTGATATTGCCAGACAATTCATCAGGTTTTACGAAGATACCAGCATGGTGCCCACCGCAGGGAAGGGCGTTTCCAAACCTGCTGTAGCACCACCAGTAAATTCCGGGCTTGTATATGGTGCCACCAGTCATGCCGTTACTTCACCAGGCCCTGTAGCCGGCGGAGCGATTAATACACCTGATGGCATTTGGAATGCAGTTTTTGACAGCACCACCGCCACAGGAGAAATCATTCGCAATCAAGGTGCTATATTAATTTCCGTCGAGGGTGAATGGTCAGCTTTTATATTTGGAACTGAAGCAGGAGAAGTATATCAATTTGGTTCCATTATACCAAATGAAACAGCTATTCCCGATCCAACAATGGGCATAGATATAAGGAATTTCGAAGAAAATCCAGACGCCATGGATGGCTCGATGATAGAAAACCCTTACCAAGGATCAGGAATATGGCAGCCGAATTCATTTATCTCTGGCAGTGTAGTTTTTGCCTCTCCAGCAGCTCCAGCCTCCAAAGGAAATATCTCCAAACCAGCGATTACTCAACAACGATCAGCGAACTTTAAGGCTACTTATAGCGCGGTTTATGACCGAACAGTAACTTTTGCTGGGCTGGAGGGAGATTACGACGTTGTTGAAGAAAACGACAATGGTGCAGTTAACGATATTGGCGATGTCACTTTTACCAATGACGGTACCTTTAGTGGGTCTGTAGTCCCAGATCGCGGAATTAACTGCACAGTAAGCGGTTCTCTTACGGAAAATGGTAACAATAAGAACCTGTTTGGCGTCGAGATGACCATTGTCGGCTGTGATTTTGCTGATGCATACTTGGGGCAGGGTTTTCAATTAGATGAAACTTTTGCCGAGAGTTCGCATGTTGCAAATGTATTTCGCTTTATAGCTCTTGGAGACTCAACTAATACACCGGTAAACTTAGCTCTGGTACCAGTTGGAAGCCTTGTTTTCCCATAAGTCACTGTATGACATAGATGAAAAACCGGTATTTTATAATAGCAGAATAAAAAAATATGTGGTAATGTGCGCTACACCATAGTCGTGTGTCCATTAAGTATCCTGTTTGTATTCACATGAACTTATATTTTATACCGGTACATATACGGTGCAAGTTGCATAGGGAAAACATCAATGCCACATTCTTATTTTTCTAAACCTTTAATCGCAACTGCCACTTTGTTGCTCAGCACATTATTAGCAGCCAGCTCATTTGCCAGTGATTTTTGGAACACTGACAAGGAGCAAGCACATATAGAAAACAGACTAAACATTACATTTGATCTGTCTTCTTTCAAAATGGCACCTGGCGGCGAAACCAATATTACTTTACCCGGTGGGCAAAATTTAAGCGCGACTTTAACCAGAGTTGAAGGACACAAACTAGGCGGACAGAGCTGGGTCGGCAAAGTTGGCACTGGCGACAAGGCCGGTCGAGTATTGATCACCGAAGTAGCGGGGTTTGTGTTTGGAGAAATATTCTATGGCAATGAGCAATACTTAATTGAGCCACGCCAAGGACGCCTTGGCCATGTGATTTACAAAGGTAATGACCCAAACCGAGTAGAAGTTGAGTTGGAAAATGACGGGGTGTTACCGCCTGCCTCTCTTAGTAGTGTAAGCAAAGCATCAAAAGGCATTTCCAAACCAGCAGTAGTTGGCTCAGTCGGTACTATTGATGTTGGTATTTTTTATCATGACAGCATGATTGATCGCTGGGGCTTAGGTTTGGCGGCAAGATTGCAGTTTCTGGTTAGCCTTTATGACACCGCATTACTTGACAGTTTAACCGATGTTCGGGCTAATCTGGTGCATATTGAAGAACGCGCTGGCACTCTTGGTGGCAAGGACAATGGCGACACATTACAAGATCTAAGATCTAATTTAAATAATGCCGATGGTAATTTTTCCGGTATTGAAGCTATTCGCACCGCCAAGGGTATTGATGTAGTAACCTATATTCGCAGATTCCAAGCAGACACTCAATCATCCTGCGGCTCTGGATTTGTACTTGGTGTTGATCATGGTGACCTGGTCGGATCTGCTGCATTTTCCTACAATACAGTTAGCGATGACAGGGATATTGACGCGCCGGCGATGGGATCATTCTCGTTTTGCTCTATCTACACATTGTCCCACGAAATCGGCCATAATATGGGAACCCAGCATGATATAGCCAACACACCAGGCAATGGAGTGTTTTCTTTCTCGCATGGTTATACTGTAATTGACAGATTTAGGACAATTATGGGAACTTCCTCCGGTGCGGGAGAAGCCCGTCTTGGTATTTTTTCCAACCCGTCTTTGACTAATTGCAAGGATCCAAGTAGCGCCGACCCAGAAGAGGCCTGCGGCACTGCCGGTTCTGATGCTGCTAGGTCAATGCGCGAAGGCGGATTTACTATGCAAGATTTTAGAGCCAGAGCAACGCGTATCGTTTCTTCTATATTACCATCTTCACGTTCCATTGGTGATGCATCTGGCGCCGGAGTGGCAACTGCCTTTGCCACCATAATCAACCCTGCTGGTAGCGGCCTTGCAACTTCTTGTGGCTTGGCATTACCTGGTGCCACCGGTTCGCAATTTAGTTATCAAACCACAGATGCAGCTAACGCCTTGTCTGGCACTGCCGATACACCGATTGATATTGCAGCTGGTGCGGCGCAAAGCTTTGTGTTCTCGATCACACCCGGCGGCGAGTTCTCTGAAGCCGATATACCGATTGATTTTTTCTGTGGCAACCGCTCCAGTGCTGAAAGCACCAATGGGCTAAACACATTGTTTTTCTCGGCGGTTGATGGAACTACGCCTGATATTGTAGCAATTGCCGGTACCGATGCCTCAACACCCGGTATCGTTGAAACTGCACCGGGCGGCTCTGGAGCTTTTGTGGTCGCGGTTAGTAATGTTGGCGCAACAGGTACCGTTACTTTCATCGGCGAAACCAGTAATGCCAGCGTACCAGCAACGTTAAGTGTCTGCCAAACCGTAACAGCAACAGGTGCCTGCATGGCACCACCAGCGGTAAGTGTTGATGCAACTATCACTGCCGGTGCTACTGCAAGCTTTGCGGTATTTGTCACCGAAACCGGTACCATCACTGCCGACTTTGCCAATACTAGGATTTTTGGTCGGTTCAGAGATGGTGCCTCGATCAAGGGCTCAACATCGGTTGCTGTTCGTACTGATACCACGCCATAATTCTGTCACTTTAATTGTTTAGAGAACTTAAATGATCAAGTTTTTTTCCACTATTGTTATTGCTATAACCCTGTCCATTACTCCGGCTATGGCCGATGTCACAGTAAAAAAACAAGATAATGGTTGGCAGGTAACTGCCGATGCTGAACCAATTACCAGTGTCTTGGAAGCTTTAGGAAAACAGGCTGGAATTAAAATTTCGGGTACCAATAAATTGATTGCTGATCCACAAATCACCGGCAATTGGAGTGGTCCACTTGAAGACGTTTTAGCGCGAATTTTACGCGGTGCTGACTATGCTACCGAAACGGCAATTGCCAAAGACGGCAGCCAATATATCGTCAGACTAATTGTCCTTTCTGGTGAAATAGGTCAAGCGCCCGCTCCGCGAGCTATGCAAGCGGCTCGAAGACTACCAACTCCACCAACAGCAGAGCAGACTGAGCAAATAAAAAGAGATGGTGCAAGAGTTACCGGCCTACTAGAAACCAAAGCCAGAGTAGTAGCCGGCCTACCGCACAGCCCTAGCAATCCGGTTGCAGAAGCTAGAACCACTAGGGCCGGTGGAGGCAATGGAATTACCCGCAATGAAGATGGTAGTTTTGATATTGATCCGGAAACTCAAGCCCGCCTGGCCGAAGCCACCAGACGCGCTCAAGCTGATTTGCAAGCATTGGTAAATGCATTGCGGCAAAATGAGCAAGACAATTAAAGCTTAAAACAGCTTATTTAGTCCCAAACAAACGATCGCCAGCATCGCCAAGACCCGGAACAATAAACCCGTTTTCATTTAAGCCATCATCAATGGCAGCAGTAATAATCGGCACATCTGGGTGAGCATCGCTAAGATTTTTAATGCCCTCTGGTGCTGCCAATAAACACACAAAGCTAATGTGCTTTGCGCCAGCTTGTTTTATACGAGTAATTGCGGCAATCGCTGAATTTCCGGTGGCCAACATCGGATCAAGCGCGATCACTCTTCGCTGGGATAAATCGTTTGGTAACTTTACCAAATACTCTACTGGGCGCAAAGTTTCTTCATCACGATACATGCCCACATGCCCAACCCGCGCCGAAGGCACCAGATCCAGCATCGCCCCAAGCAGGCCATCGCCAGCTCGTAAAATTGAAACAAAACACAGTTTCTTGCCGGCCAAAACCGGCTGCATGGTTTTAGTCATTGGCGTTTCAATTTCGCGCAATTCAGTACGTAAGTCTTTCATCGCCTCATAACCAAGCAACATGGCAATTTCCGATAATAACGCCCGAAACTCGGCAGTACTTTTTTCTTTACGCCGCATCAAAGTTAGCTTGTGGGCAATAAGCGGGTGATTAACCACAACAAGGTTTGAATTATTATTACTGGTCATAAGGTTGGCCTTTCAAATTACAATAAAGCCGCTCGTAAATCTTTCTTGGCAATTTTACCGGTGGCAATGCGCGGCAAACGTTCACTTTGTAAAATTACTTTAGTTGGAATCTTATAACTGGCCAGTGTGGCTTTTAAGGCCAAGCACAGTTCTTGTTCATTAATCTTAGCTTCTGGTGCAATGCAAATAACTGCCGCTACTTGTTCACCAAGACGGGCATCTGGTAAGCCAAATACCGAACATTCCAGAACCTCGTCCAATGAACAAATTGCACTTTCCACTTCTAAGGTGGCAATGTTTTCGCCGCCACGAATAATTATGTCTTTGAGCCGATCAACGATATAGAGTAAGCCCTCTTCATCGATCACCCCGACATCACCGGTACGTAACCAGCCATCAACAAAAGCATCGGCGGTGGCCTCAGGTTGGTTCCAATAACCTTTGATATTACAAATCGATTTTATGCATATCTCGCCACGTTGACCATTGGGAAGTGCTTTATTACTTGCAGGATCACGTATTTCCAACTCGACTATTGGGTTAATTGCTTTGCCAATACTTGACGGATTCGCCAGATAATCATCACCGGCAATAAATGCACCTATGCCATTAGTTTCAGTTAAGCCATAGCCAGCCAAAGGTGAGCTGGCTCCAAACACTTGTTTTATATCTTCTACATGATCAGCAGGACGTGCCGCGCCGCCAGCACTAAGATCAGTTAAACTTGATAAATCAAAGTCACCACGGTTCGGCGCACCTACCAGATCCGCAGTCATGGTTGGCACACCGGTCACGTTCATAATCTTTTCTTGCTCGATCAAAGACATGGCATCTGTTACATCCCATTTTCGCATCAATACCAATTTTCTGGCCGCAACCACTGATACCAGAAAAATCACCATACAGCCGGTGACATGGAATAATGGAATTGGCAGTAAAACCGATAATTGCGGCGCTTTTGGATCGTCGATGATTTTACCGCCGTTTTTATAAAACTTCATCGCCAAACCCAACATAGCATAACCAAACACCGCCGATATTACCGCGCGGTTGTTTGACAATGCTCCTTTGGGATACCCGGTGGAGCCAGAAGTATACATCAAGCAAACATCATCTTCGGGCAGAATCTCAACAGTAGGCGCTGTAGTGGCTGTTGATGCTGCTTCCAAAGCAGTAAAATCTAGCCAATTTGAATTATTGTCATAGCTATCGGAGCAAAGAACTTTGACCAAACCTGTTGGCGGATTGCTCATTGCATTAACGGCTCTGGCCCGCCGGTCATCAGCGATTATAAGATTTGCGCCGCTGTCTTTTAGGGCAAACTCTAATTCCGTAGCGCCCCACCATGAATTAAGCGGYGTTACCACAGCTCCGGTCATGCTTGCRGCAATAAAACTTATTACCCACTCAACCCGGTTGCGCATAAAAATCGCCACCCGATCACCTTTTTTTACCCCTTGCGCAACCAAGCCATGCGACAAAGCAACAGAACGAGAATGAACTTCTGCAAAGCTGTAACTCGTTCCATTTTCAACAATAAACGGCAGTTCACCATGGCTACGCATCATCTCGAACATCGCGGCCAATGAAGGCGGAACCGCGTCAAAYACTGAATACTCTATGCCGTCTATTTCTTTTCTTGAAACCGGTAAYGCMCCATTTTGCGCAGTAGCAGCACCAATAAACCCCTCGACTAATTTGAAAAACATCTCACACACTCCCCTGTTTATTTTTTTATTACCCTAGAGCATTTTTGAATTAAGTTGAACCGAAAACTATCTCTATTTTTAGTGATCACATTTACCAAAAGCATCTACTGAAAAAGTGTCTGCGGTTTTTACCCCCCCCTCAACCCAACCTTCTCCCTCAGGGAGAAGGAGTAAGATAGACGCGAGACAATTCCAACCCTCTTGGGCTGGCAATGACGACCGTATACTTTAGGTTTGGGGGCAACCATTCGCCGCACGTCGTAGGTCATTGCGAAGCAATCTGACCGCGAGACATGATAATGTTGGAAATGCAAATCTTTAGTGGTCGCTTAATTAATACTAACTAGGTGCGACTGCGCCTTGGCCGGTCAGGCCGCCTGTCGGAGGCGGTGCTTTAGCACTTCGCCGCGAGACAAGGAAAAACAATTGCTTCAGCCAAACACAATTGGTACCCAAAATACTGCAATTAGTGATAATAAAACTATGCTGATGAGATTAAGCCAAAATCCAGCTTTTGCCATTTGTTGTAATGTCACGAAGCCAGAGCCATAACAAATAGCATTTGGCGCCGTGGCTATTGGCATCATAAAAGCACAACTTGCCGCCAACGCCACCGGAACCGCCAGCAATAATGGTGATAATCCAGCATCAACACCAACCGCACTTACAATCGGCAAAAAACTGGCGGTTGTGGCAAGATTGCTGGTCAATTCAGTTAAAAACACCACCATGGCGGTTGCCGCCAAGACCAGAAGAACGCCATTGATTGCGCCGACACCTAATAATAAATCACCAAGCTCGTTTGCTAACCCGCTGCTAGATATTGCTGCGGCTAGTGCCAAGCCGCCACCAAATAACAAYAATACATCAAATGGAACYTTGGTRAGTAATTTGGCATCRGCTAATTTCTCRTTTTTRGCCAAACCMGATGGTATKATGAACAATAAAACCGCGCCAAAAATTGCAATCGCGCTATCGGTTAGAAAATCAAATCCGCTTAGCGATATTATTGGTTTGCGAAACGCCCAGCTTAATGCCACTACCAAAAATAATATTCCCACCCGCAATTCCGGTTGCGAGATTCTACCCAAGCCCTGTTGCATTTGCACAAAATATTGCTTGGCCATTTCCCCGGCAGAAAAATTTACTGGCARTACAAACCTAGTCAAAATAAACCACGACAAGGGCAGTAAGATCATCGTCAATGGCAAACCAACCATCATCCAACTAGCGAAACTTATCTCAATGTCGTGTTGCTCCAATAAATACGCCGCMAAAAACGCATTAGGMGGAGTRCCTATYAATGTTGCCATTCCGCCAATGGTCGCGCCATAAGCCACCGATAATGGCAACAAAATTCTGAAATTGGCCTGATTGCGCGCACTTATCACTTCGCCAGAACCGACAAAAACCACGGATAATATCGAAACCGCTATTGGTAACATCATCAAAGTGGTGGCGGTATTGGTCATCCACATCGACAATAAAGCCGTTGCCAACATAAAACCAAACACCAARGCTTTGGCTCTWACCCCCATYARCAATAAAATAAAYAATGCAATACGTTGGTGTAAATTCCACCTTTCTACTGTCAGTGCCAATAAAAACCCGCCAAGGAATAAGAATATCAATGGGTGAGCAAATGGCGCSGCCACTTCAGAAAAATTCATAACCCCCAATAAAGGAAACATTATCAACGGCATCAATGCAGTAACAAATGGCGGTAACGCCTCTGTACCCCACCAAATAGCCATACAAATAGCAACAGCAGCAGTGCGCCATGCCAGAACCGGCACACCTTCTGGTGATCCAAGCAATAAGAATATCAGGCCGATTAACAGCCCAATAACAAGTCCGGCTACTTTAACCATCGAGTTAGACCACAATAAGCAGAGATGCCAAGGCCGCACTCATCAAGTTTGATAATGATCCAGCGGCCACCGCTTTTAATCCCAATCTAGCAATGTCTTTACGCCTTGAGGGGATCAAGCCGCCAAGTCCACCCAACAAGATCGCCATCGACGCCAAATTGGCAAATCCACACAAAGCAAATGTTACTATGATCACAGTTCGCGGGCTTAAAGTTTCGATCAATGGCTGCAAGCTGGCATAGGCAACAAACTCGTTGAGAATAAACTTCTGGCCGATTAAGTTACCAGCAATGCCAGCCTCGTCCCACGGCACACCCATTGTCCACATCAATGGCGAGAAAGCCCAACCAAGCGCTGCATCAAGTGACCAGCCCTCTTGTCCGATCATATTACCGATCCCGCCAATACCACCGTTTAACATGCCAATTAACGCCACAAATGCGATCAACATTGCACCGATATTAGCCGCCAGTTTTAAGCCGTCTGCCGCACCAGAAGCCGCCGCATCAATTACATTTACCGGTAGGTCTGCCTCAGGGATTTCTTCTACTTCAACCTCAACATTGGCCGCATCTTTATCAGGATCAGGTTTTATGATTTTGGCCATTAGCAAGCCGCCAGGGGCCGCCATGAATGAAGCCGCGATCAGGTATTTTAGTTCGACACCCAATGAGGCATAACCGACAAGTATCGCCCCAGAAACCGAAGCAAGGCCGGAAACCATAATTGTAAATAATTGGTGGTCAGTTAGTTTTGCTAAAAACGGGCGCACAAGCAATGGTGATTCCGTTTGCCCCAAAAAGATATTACCAGCAGCGTTTAGGCTTTCGACCTTGCTGGTGCCGATGACAAATCGCAAAAACCCGCCAAGGATTTTYACCACCCATTGCATAACTCCAAGATAATACAAAACCGAAGTAAGCGCCGAAACGAAAATGATAATCGGCAATACTTTGACCGCAAAAATAAAGCCGATTGAATTATTATCATGCAAACCGCCAAAGACGAATTTACTACCAACATCGGCATAATTGATCACTACTTGCGCACCAGCTGAAATGCTTTGCAGAACATCTTGRCCAATTGGTGTTGCCAATACAAAAGCTGCGATCGCCGCTTGTAATGCAAAGGCTGCACCCACAACTCGAAAACTTATTGCTTTGCGATTGTCTGACAATAACAATGCCAAACCTAATAATACCGCCATGCCCAAAATACTGATCAGCATCTATATACCCCTAAATATTCAAACCCTGCCGCCGCGCAGGATATTCCCTAAACTTGGTATATCCTGCTATGGTAAAACTACAAGCTATGAGGCATGGTTGTTTTACTTGAGTCAGGCGCTGTTATGAGCAAGAAACTAAACTTTCCAGCAACAGGACGCAATGTATCGGCAATTATACAAGTATTGCAAAAACACCTGCCAGCCGGTGATGTTATCGAAATAGCTTCTGGTTCCGGACAACATGTAATGCAGTTTGCCAAAGCCATGCCGGACCATATCTTTTGGCCAAGCGATCCCGACACAGATCATATAAAAAGCATCAATGCTTGGGCAGATGAAAACCAATTAGAAAACTTGAAGGCCGCTAGCCCTTTAGATTGTACAGACAACAAATGGATCAAAGGGCAAGAGCTGCTTGGCGTACCGCAAACCGCAGCAGCAATTTTATGCATCAACATGATYCACATYGCGCCGATAAAGGCAGCTCTTGGMTTATTTGCTGGTGCCGAGCAACGCCTGCAATCAGGCGGAATTTTATATCTTTATGGGCCRTTTTTTGGGGTGAGYRAAAAAGAGCCTGCCTCCAACATCGMATTYGACATTGACYTACAACGGCGCGACCAGAAGTGGGGAGTGCGACATATACATCTGGTAAAGAAGATTGCTAGCACCAGAGGTTTTGAGYTGTCYAATATTGTTGAGATGCCAGCAAATAATCATTCAGTATTGTTCATTCGCAGATAGAATTAGCCCTCAATCACTTTTGGTCGTCCGGCTTTGGCCATTTCAGATTCTTYAGGAACAACTCCGCCHTCTGGATCAGTTTCWCKRCGCCAAGGGCCACGATATACCGGATCTTGCCGGCGACGACGATCGGGTCCGAAATACGAAGAGGTGCGGACAAATTGCCGTGGATTTTCAATACACGAACGCAATTTTTCATACAGATCCAGCGGCGTTACCGGTTTTACCATGAACTCATTAGCACCAGAACGAATTGCCCCCATAACTGTTGCTCGATCTCCATGCGCCGTTACCATGATGATCTGGATATATGGATTTGGACTGTCGTCTGCATTACGGATCAACTGTACAAACTCATTACCATCAAGGTCGCCAAGATTGTGATCAACCAAAGCAATATCAATATGATTATCTTTTAATATTTCAAATGCTGTAGCCACATCACGGGCTTCACGAATATCTCGCATACCAAATCCGCGCATAATTTCGCGCAGGATTAAAGCCATGTGCGAATTATCTTCCAACACTAATATGGTTATATTATCCAGATTAGCCAATAATTACCCCTAAGTTCAATACTACATTATAACTTAACTGACACTATGCACTTTGAAAGTAAATAAAAAGTACAGCAATACTCTTRGCCAGTAATTAAGTGTTCATATGCAGGCAATCAAGTTAAAATGACACCTTAATCACTTAAATTGTAGAGTATAATTATTTACCCAACCAGCTCAAATATTGACCAGTACGCGATTGTTGCATTGCCTGAGCATTACCAGCCAGCGGCATATAGCGTTGTTCAGCAATTATATCTGTTGGAAACTCTCCCGACGGCAACGGAGTGATAAAGTTTTGATTTCCCATACCATGCCCCGTTCTCAAAGCACTGTTTGACCAATTACCGCTTTGATAGCTAGCTTGGTTCCAGCCAGAATTACCGCTTTGATGTGAGCTTTGATATGCGTATTGCGCCGGAGCATTGGCCTGTTGCCATTCTTGTGTAACCTGTTGGTATTGTGCCGGAGCAGTGGCCTGCTGCCACTCTTGCGTAACTTGCGAACTATATCCGGTGGCATGATGTTGTGGCGCAGCCACGGGTGTTGGCCGCGCACCTGTTCGTAAGCTTTCAATAGTTTGCAACGATAAAAAACCACCGTGATTTATGTTCATTTGTTGCTGGTAACTGGCAATAGCTGCTTCGGTCGTAGCATCAGTGCTACCGGTTATTGAACCTTGGTAATACCCTTGTTTATGTAACATGGTTTGCACTTCGGATATTGCTTGCGGCGTGGCATTGGTTTCGCAAAGCACCTTAATCCAAGCAAATGACTCGCCAGATATTTGCCTTTTGCGAGTAACCGCGCGCCTTTGCGGGGCAATATGGTTATTCACTTGCCGCGCCGGTTGCACCAATTGCTGCATGCTTATTGATCCATAACGCCCCGCGACCGAAACTTTACGAACCCCGCCGGGATCGATCATCACCTCGCGGGTGACAGTTCTATAGACCGGTGGCACAGCAACTTCACGAACACTTTCGCTACGCACCTGCACCCTTTTAGTAACATTTTGCACCTCGCCCGGTTCCTCGACCAGACAATAGACCTCGCCCTGTCTGGTTTGTGTCATCTTCACACCAGCCATCGAACCCAATGAAGACCCCGGTTTCCAACTTAACCTTGGTTCTGAAATTTGTATTTGCTCGGTAACATTGCGATACTCACCCGGTACAACATGCAATGTCCGATAGCCGGGACGCACCATTACCTGCTCGGTAACTGCCCGGTAAACCGGCTGCCTAACTTCATAACGATAGCCGGCATCACGTACCATATATTGCTGGTTAACCGCTGCAAATTGCGGCTGACTAACCGATATCCGATTGCCGCCATCATCTATTGTTTGCTGCTCGGTATAGCTCTCGAATTGTGCCGGAATTAACACCCGGGCAAAACATTCACCAACTTTACCGTCCGGTGGTGGCGCGTAAGGAAAATTAGATCCACCATCAGCAAATCCAGCTCCGGCCAGTACAAAAGTGGCGGCAATACTAATGCCTGTTATATTATAAAATTTATTTCTTCTCATCACCAACACATGTATTCTTGAAATATTATTACTCGCATTAAAGCATAGTTTTAATTAAAAATCAAGAAAAAGGCTTGGTTAACAGAAACTTAAGCACCATTAACCAAACAGGAGAAAACCATAAAAAACCTGTCCCTTATTGGCACGGAATTGCCAGCTTTAGAGATAGATCAAGGCTCAAACTTTCTTTGATGCCAAAAACTAAACAACCAGCCAACTAACATAGCTAATAAAATACCAGAGGCATTTGCCACGAGATCCATGCCAGAAGCAGTACGGCTAACCAATGGCAGACCTTGAATTATCTCCAACACAACACCCCAAGCAAACAGAGAGACAATAGCAATCAGACGATTTTTTAGGGTAAATTTCCAGCCAACAATCAACCCTATGGTCAAGAAAAAATAGGCCATTGCATGGTTGAACTTGTCCGACCAAAGGAGCGTTGGTGGGGAGGCCGATCCCGGCCACAAGGAAAGAAAGGTAACTGTTATTAGTGCAAGAAAAAATGCTGGCCTTGCCAATATTACCGATAATGAAAATATTTTGGAAATCATAACTTAGAAGTGATTTGTTCGACAAACTTGCTAAACTTTTTGACCATTTTTTTATAAACTTTGCGCTTCCACTTGATAACCATTTCAGGACTATCTGCCAATTCCACCCATGCCCATTGGTCAAACTCTGGCGAAGAATCCACATCAAGATTGATATGTTTGTCCTTGCCTAAGAACTGCATGGCAAACCATTTTTGTTTCTGCCCCAACCAGTGTTTGCGTTTACTGGGCGCAATCTTTATGTCTTCAGGAAAGTCATATGCAACCCAGTCTTTTATTTTACCCAATTTCTTTAAGTGCTTGGGCTTAATCCCGGTTTCTTCGTATAATTCACGATATGCCGCGATAAGAGGTTTTTCATCTTTATCAATGCCGCCTTGTGGAAACTGCCAGCAATCACTTCCAATTTCACCGGCTCTACGACAGATCAGCACTTTACCCTGATCATTAAAAACAACTATCGCTACATTCGGGCGATACAGCTCCAATGATTGTTCTGGTTTTGACGATTTTCCCATCAAAATTCTTACCTTCAAAAATAGAGCTTAAATTTGAAATTGTTACTTGCACTGTTTTACCGCAAGCCGCATCAATGACTATATATTACATTCGCAAATCAACGATACCAGAAAATGATAAAAATTGATCCGATTAAACTAACCTGCGACCTTATTGCCTGTCCTTCGGTAACACCCAAAGATGCCGGAGCTATGGATATTTTACAACAAGTATTAGAAAGCATCGGCTTTACCGTAACCCGTATGCCATTTGATGATGTTGACAACCTTTATGCAAGACGCGGAAAATCCGGCCACAATTTCTGCTTTGCCGGTCATACCGATGTTGTGCCGGCTGGCAAACTACAAGACTGGGTTTCACCGCCATTTGAGCCAACTATTACTGATGGTGTATTGGTTGGGCGCGGGGCAGCAGAYATGAAAGGTGGAATTGCCGCCTTCATTAGTGCCATTAGCGAATTTGAAACTGACACCGGCTCGATCAGTCTGCTTATCACCGGCGATGAAGAAGGTGATGCAATAAATGGTACGCAAAAGGTATTGGCAGCTTTGGCGACAAAAGGTGAAAAAATCGACCATTGTCTAGTTGGCGAGCCGACTAACCCTACCCGTATGGGTCAAGAAATAAAAAATGGCCGCCGTGGCTCCATCAATACCATTGTCACCGTAACCGGCAAACAAGGGCATGTGGCATATCCGAACAGAGCAAAAAATCCGGTGCCGCCGCTGATCGCCTTGGTCAACCAGTTATATGCAAGATTACTTGATGATGGTAATGATGATTTTCAGGCCTCGAACCTTGAAGTTACCAGTATTGATGTCGGAAATACTGCACATAATATAATTGCTCAATCAGCCACTGCCCGATTTAACATCCGCTTTAATACCAACCATACTGGCGAACAATTACAGCAATGGATAAATAACGAAGCCCAAATCGTTCGGCAGAATTACGATTGTAATATTGATCTGGATATCAGAATAATGGGCGAAGCCTTTATCACCAAAGCCGGCAAATTCACGACAATTTTGCAAGATGCCGTTGAAAGCGAAACCGGTAGCAGGCCAGCTCTTACCACTGGTGGCGGAACATCGGATGCAAGGTTCATCCGCCAATTTGCCAAAGTAGCCGAATTTGGTTTGGTTGGTAAATCCATGCACAAAGTAAATGAGCAAGTATTGGTGGACGATATTCTGACATTAAAAAACATCTATGTCCGGGTTCTGAAAAACTACTTTTCTGGTTAAATTCACCACACTATTACCCCACGAACTTAAGCGATAATCCAGTCCTCCATTCCCGTCATCACACGGCTTGTCCGGTGACCCAGTTTCCTTAATTGCGCTTGTTTAAGCCCCTCACCATTCGATCAAAATTGAGTGCAATAAATTTAGATTGTATCCCTCACCCCAACCATCTCCCGAGCCGGGAGAGGGAGTCCGCCTCATGATGTTTTGAAGAAGAGCTGTAATATTTCCGCTGCGCCCCTTCTCCCATGGGGAGAAGGTCGGGATGAGGGGCTGGCTGTTGGTTGTTTTGCACTAAGGGTGAACAAGGGTCACGTGACCCTTACTCCTTACCCCTTAATTAGCAATCATTGGCAAAGACCGCCCATAACCTAAGGGTTAATTGGCAAAGAATTAGCACTCATTGACCCTTACCAACACTTGAATGACGGGGATAAGTTTCAACCGTACTCGCAACTTACCTGCTTGCTATAATGGTGTTGCAAATGGCGCTAATACGCTCGCTTGCGGCTCTTTGACATGGTGAATATACGATAAGCCCAATGAAGCGTGGGTTTTACGAAAGCATTGCTTTAGAAATCCGTAAAACCAATATYGTTTTGTGGCTAACCTCTTTAAGTTTTATCCACTGAGGAAATTGTAAATTACCGGAGTTGATTTTTATTTTCGAGAGATTTTGAGAATTTATACGGCTTTAATGCGTTTATGGATAACATCTATTGTCTTTGTGCTGCCAGCTGTCAGGAAAATTCTACAGGCATCKGCATCGGGAGCCTTGCGTAGTTTYTCTCGTAGATCAGCTTGKCGCAWGCTRCGTGAAACTTGCGCCAGCGCTTTTAGGTGSTCGGCGCCRGCATCAGGCGGAGCRATTAACACGAAGACCAGATCTATTTTTGCATCATCTACTGCATCAAATTCTACCGGAGTRTCAAAACGCAAAAACATACCYTTTATRCTATCGACTTCGSCARTGCGYGCATGAGGTATGGCAACACCATTACCAACGCCGGTAGAGCCTAAGGCTTCTCTTTGCTGCAATCCTTCTAGCAAAACTTGCCCATCGAGTTTCAGCGCTTTGGCTGTATGCAAGGCAATGAGCTGCAAGGCTTGCTTTTTACCACTAGCATTAAGGCCAACCATGACCCGCTCACGCGCCAACAAGTCCTTCAAAGTCATATTCATTTCCAAACAAGTTAAGCGCCATGCGCAATAAAATGYTGCAATAGCTTTTCTCTTCAAACGTATACTTTAAGCAGAATTCAAACTGTTACTTCTTCTGCGGGTTCATCCAGCCAATATGGCCATCTGGTCGGCGRTATAAAGCATTTATCTCACCATTRGCAATGTTGCGAAACAGCAACACCTGAGCRCCGGTAATGTCCATATCCATTACCGCCATCGACACGGTCATGGTTTGYAACTCGCCCATCTTTTCCGAAACCACAACGGCTTCTGGYGCGGMATCATTGCTGTTDTCTTCCTCGTCAACTTCGGTTTCTGCTTGAGTTTGACCGGCCTGCAATACAGCATAAAGTGCTTCTTCGGCCTCCATAGACCGCTTGCCTTTATGGTGGTTACGTAATTTTCGCTTATATCGCCGCAGTCTGGTTTCCARCTTTTCCATTGCCGCATCAGCCGCAACATAAGCGTCTTTTCCTGACTTTGCACTGGTTTGCAACATAGCKCCGGTDGGAAGRTGTATCGAGCAATGAACCTGAAATCCGTGCTGACCTTCKCGTTCAATAACAATATAAGCCTCCCCAGGTCGATCAAAGTACTTCGTTATGCCGTCCATAACCCGATCGGAAACCCGATCGCGTAATGCTGGTGAAATATCGATGCCTTTATTGACAATTTGAATGCTCATGTTTTGCTCCTGTTTAGAGCCGGACCGGGAATTCCATCCGGCAAGAGGTTTCAATAAATTCAGCTTACTACCACTTGCTCAAAAGCCCAAGAACAAAAGGAATTTGTGAACAGTTTTTCATACATTYTGCCGTAAAACTCGYCGTCGTTGCACTGATGACGGAATACGCATGGCTTCACGGTATTTTGCTACAGTTCTACGAGCTATTTCCACACCAGCTTCGCGCAAAATTTCAACTATGCGATCATCTGACAATACAGCACTTAGCGTTTCCTCACCGATTAAGCCTTTGATCTTATAGCGAATGGCTTCGGCGGAAAACGCTTCGCCGCCATCAACCGCAGGAATTGCAACATTAAAGAAGTACTTCATTTCAAACAAACCACGCGGCGTTGAAACAAATTTGTTCGATGTCACCCGACTAACCGTTGATTCGTGCATCTCAATAGCATCAGCAACAGTCTTCAAATTCAAAGGACGCARTGCYTKCACCCCCTCKACCAAAAACCCRTCTTGCTGTTTGACCAGCTCAGTTGCTACTTTAAGAATTGTCCGCGCCCGTTGATCAAGGCTTTTCACTAACCAACTGGCCGATTGGTGACAATCAGAAATAAACGTTTTGTCTTTTTCAGAATTATTCTGCTTGTTTATTTTAGCGTAATAYCGTGAATTAACCAAGACTTTGGGCAAGGTATCGGTGTTTAATTCAACCGCCCAACCGCCTTCTGGCGTTTGCCTAATAAACACATCAGGMACCACYAAAGCAGCAGTATTGCCGCTAAAAACATCRCCAGGCTTTGGGTTTAACTGGCGCAATTCGGCTACCATGTCGGCTAGATCTTCGGCATCAACYTCGCATAAAGACAATAAGCTCGCCATATCCTGCTTGGCCAACAACTCTATGTTTTGCACCAAGCTTTGCATTGCCGGGTCATATCGATCACGCTCTTTTAACTGTAATGCDAGGCATTCTTTTAGGTCACGAGCGCAAATACCAGTTGGCTCGAAACCTTGTAAAGTCTCTAAAACTGATTGTATCTGTAACAAGTCAACACCCAACCGATCCGCTTCTTCTGCTAGATCAGAACGAATATAGCCATCGTCCTCAACCATTGAAATTAAATGCGAAGCAATCATTCGAGAGGCACCATCAAGGTTGGCAATCGAAAGCTGGTCAGACAAATGATCATGAAGGCTAGGTTTGGCTGCTTCTAATTGGTCAATGCCATAATCAGAGCTTTCAAACGAGCTACGCCCACCAGAACCAGCTCTAGACCAGTCTATTGTTCCRCCTGTGTTTTCACTAACTTCCCCGGCATCATTCTTCGATATTGAATAAGTACCCTCGAAGTCTGCATCCACAGCTTCTTCAGCGGTTTTACTGGAACTACTATCCAGTGACATTTCTGGTCTATTTTCTGTTTCCGCAGTTGATTTATCACCAGTAGTTTTGTCTGTGGTAAGCTGGTCGCGATTATCTCGTTCCAACAAAGGATTTTTGATTAACTCGTCTTCAACAAATGAACTTAAGTCCACATTGGAAAGCTGTAAAAGCTTAATCGCCTGCTGTAATTGCGGCGTCATGACCAATGACTGGCCCTGCCTCATTTCCATACGCTGCGAATTACCCGGCAATTTCATTACTCCTTGATGAATGTGTCTCCTAGATAAACCCTTCTTACATCTGGATTAGTTAATATCTCCTCAGGTTTACCCTCAAAAAGCACTTCACCCTCATATATAATTGATGCCCGATCGACAATTTCAAGAGTTTCACGAACATTATGATCAGTAATTAATATCCCAATGCCGCGTCTGGATAGAAATTTGATCAAATCGCGGATATCGGCAATCGCTAATGGATCAATGCCGGCAAATGGTTCATCAAGTAAAATAAATGCTGGCTTGGTTGCTAAAGCTCTAGCTATTTCCACTCTTCGGCGCTCTCCTCCAGACAGAGCCAAAGCCGGTGATTTTCGGATATGTGTGATGTTTAGCTCTTCAAGTAACTGCTCAACCATTTGGGTTTGTTTAGCTTTATCTTTTTCAGCTAGTTCGACAACAGCCTGAATATTCTTTTCAACGCTTAGTCCGCGAAAGATAGAAGCTTCTTGCGGCAAATACCCCAATCCCAACCGGGCTCTTTGGTACATAGGTAGTGACGTTATATCCCGCCCATCAAGCAATATCCTGCCGTAATCGGCATTTATAAGGCCAGTAATCATGTAAAAACAGGTAGTTTTCCCAGCACCATTTGGCCCAAGAAGACCGACAACTTCACCTTGTTGTAGCGCCAGATTAACACCTTTCACCACGGCTCTTCGCCCAAAAGACTTGCCTATACCATCAACACAAAGTCCGGTCTTTGGAATAGTAATGCCATTGGATTTTGCGTCGTTCATTTTAATCCTGCATCATTTTCATCGAGAATGTTTTGATGTTTAACCTGTAAATTTAGACTTAGATCATCAGCTTCAATTCAAGTTAATCCGTTTTCTTTGGAAAAAACACCGAGCGCACTCGATCACGAGATTTTCGGCCAATTTCCCCGGCTTCAAACGATGCCTCACCAGTTTTGACTTTAATGACCAAAAGCTGCGCTCGGATAACATTTCCGTCTTGTGTAACAATCACATCGCCGGTTAATGTKATGGTATCTGGCGTTACCCGATATACAGCCTTGTCACCTCTTGCGACCTCTCCAGGTGTTGTGTAAAAAACRTTGCCTGTTGCAGTAATAGTTTGAATATCGCCCCAAGAAGCACTTAATGCACCACCAGTACTGTTCGTGGCTCCTTTGGCGAATTGCACYYYDATCWCRTCKGCTTGCAAGCGCGCATCATCTTGTATGACATCTACATGACCGCGATAAATTGCAATATTCTTTGAATCAATGACCTCTAATGTATCBGCACTAATATCTACBGCBCCACCAGAAGCAGATAGTTGCGCGAATGCTGCGCTACTTATTGCCAGAAAAAGTAAACTTACTAAAAAACCTGTACTCCACTTAATADTCATTCTTCGTCTTCTTTCTTTTTATCTTTCTTATCTSTACCAATATTTATVCGAGTTACTACTCGGCCAGTAAAATAAACTCTTTCGCCACCATCGACAATTTTAAACTCGTCGGACTTGATCTCACCCAACGGGCCTATTCCTTGAACCCCCTGATTACCGCTAATTTCGTCGGAACCCAGCTCTATGGTTGCGCTAGGGGTTGTATATTCGAATCCGCTATCTGTTGTCAAAGTTACATCATCTGTAAGCTCAAGCACCCGCCCCGTATCRTCGTATTTACCGCTACGGGCAGTTACATTGGCTCCACCATTTTTTTCAGGGCTGGTATTTAATTCTGGATTTACTAAATCAGTAATACCACTGCCATCAGTTTGTTGCAAAGCAGTGTCGGCACTTAAAGAAAACGGATTTTTTGAATCATCTAGTCCGGTGAATACAGGCTTTTGTATCACCATTTCATTTTCATTAGCTATCTGCACGGGCATTACCGGCATAACTGGTACAGGGCGATTGGAGCTAGCTATTATATAGGCCACCACAACACTAACAATAAGTACCATCATCAAAACAAAGGTGAAGCGTAAAACTTTGACTAATAATGAGCGACGCCGAGCTGCATCCAGTGTCATGCGGCGGCGTGGCTCCCACTGCGAAGCCCCATCAAAAGATCCCGATATAGCCTTAGTACTCATAACATAATCTCTTACCCAAGCCGTGATACCATACAAGAAATATTNVRHWYMRKDNTWTWTAGTANANTAANNANGAGATACGGCCAAAAAGTGACSAAACTCAATAATTAAAACCTAATGATGCGCAAAAATRTCSATATCCGGCCAACCRGCAAGRTCAAGAGCTGCCCGTGTTGGTAAAAAGTCAAAACAKGMYTGMGCCARTTCMRTACGWCCWKMCCKKKCCARCATRACATYTAGKYKGYKKMSYARTTYATGCARRTAMARWACRTCMGAGGCKGCATATTCVCRTTGMKCYTKRSWMARHKYBKCKGCACCCCARTCWGAACTNNNCTGTTGTTTNNNSRWMWYWTYTDYBSCSRHYWMTTCYCGSMMCAAGTCYTTTAAKCCATGGCGGTCTGTATAGGTACGCACCAGTTTTGAAGCTATCTTGGTGCAATAAATCGGAGCCATAGTAACTCCCAAATATTTTTGTACCATGCCAACATCAAATCGAGCAAAATGCAGAATTTTAACAATAGATTTATCGGCCAAAAGTGTTTTCAAATTCGGGCAATCRTACGATCCACGATCCATCTGCACCAAATGGGCGTCTCCATCACCTGCGGACAATTGCACAAGGCATAATTTGTCCCKYTGCAAGGATARCCCCATAGTTTCAGTRTCGATTGCCACACCATYGGCAAAAGARATYCCCGCCGGAAGGTCATTTTTATGCAAGYGAATAGTCATTTTGGTGTCTTTCTGRTTTTGCTGTTACTTTATAGYRTYTCATAAAAAATCTGGTAAAAGCTATTGAATTAGAGGGTTTGTTTAKCAGTATTGAYAATTTATCCAAGCYTTAATCTCTATAGCAATCACGGTGTTGTGAAATNAAAATTAAGCYAYARCCCTTTTTCTTGCCTTAAAACTGCCTATCTATCCTCATATAANACTAACAAGCTAAATAGGCTGCCAAACYACYGGAGGAAATTATGACATCGACATTGCCCGTCTCCTTAACACCCGAAGCATCGCTTTCACGGTATCTATCAGAAATTCGTAAATTTCCGATGCTGGAAAAAGGCGAAGAATTTATGCTGGCCAATAGGTGGATAGAGCATCAAGACAGTGATGCYGCTCATAAAATGGTAACTTCACATTTACGCTTGGTGGCAAAGATCGCTATGGGTTACCGGGGTTATGGCTTGCCTATCGGTGWAGTTATTTCTGAGGGAAATGTYGGCCTTATGCAGGCAGTGAAGAAGTTTGAGCCGGCCAAGGGRTTTCGCCTTGCCACTTATGCCATGTGGTGGATCAGAGCCAGTATTAAAGAGTATATTTTGCGTTCTTGGTCTTTGGTGAAAATGGGAACTACWGCGGCGCAAAAGAAATTATTTTTCAATTTRCGYCGAATGAAAGGCCAAATGAAAGCCATTGATGAGGGTGATTTGCGTCCTGATCAAGTAGAAGAAATCGCCACCAAACTTGGCGTAACCGAGACCGAAGTTATCTCGATGAACGGTCGAATGGCCGGTGGCGATGCTAGTCTAAATGCGCCAATTCGTTCGCAAGATGGCGAAAGTGGACAATGGCAAGACTGGTTGGAAGATGAAAACCAAACTGATCAAGAAACAGCYATTGCCGAATCAAATGAACATTCCACYCGAATGGGYYTGTTGAACGAAGCGATGCAAAGYCTAAATGCTCGTGAACAGGATATTATTCGYCAGCGAAAATTATCWGATGARCCAAAAACCCTCGAAGAACTGGCCAAGGTTTATGGTGTCAGTCGCGAGAGAATTAGACAGATAGAGGTGCGGGCATTTGAAAARCTACAAACCGAAATGTTAAATGCYGCCGCCGAGCAAGGTGTRGARCCGGTTAGTAATTAAGAGTTAGGGAGTAACTAAAGAACAAACTAGAAACTTCTGTGAAAAGCCGCTAAGTTGCTTTTATGAAACAGACTAAAGACATATCAGATTCTGCTGCCGGTGATTTTGTGCTGGACAATGGTCAAACTACGCCAGAAACTCCGTGGCAGCCGCATCGCCCCAAGCGTCCAGAAAAATCTGATGGCGGAAAAACTTTCAACTTGGTCAGCGAGTTTGAACCCAAAGGCGATCAACCAACAGCCATTGCCGATCTTGTTGCTGSTGTCCGTGCTGGCGAGATGGATCAAGTATTGCTTGGTGTTACCGGCTCCGGCAAAACCTTTACTATGGCGCAGGTGATCAACGAGACCCAGCGACCGGCACTTATTCTTGCTCATAACAAAACCTTGGCGGCGCAATTATATGGGGAATTTAAGTCTTTCTTCCCAAACAATGCTGTCGAATATTTTGTTTCTTATTATGATTATTACCAACCAGAAGCCTATGTGCCGCGCACCGATACCTATATTGAAAAAGACAGTGCCATTAATGAAACCATTGATCGAATGCGCCATGCTGCCACTCGTTCAATATTAGAGCGTGATGATGTGATTATTGTATCATCAGTCTCGTGCATTTACGGCATTGGATCGGTGGAAACCTATACTGCTATGRSRTYTAMCSKMKWKSSRRRRSMRKWKMWWRAWSMASGGKYYMNNATNNNCAATTTGGTSGWKYYAYRGTTTAAGCGCAATGATGCTTCCTTTACTCGTGGCACATTTCGGGTACGTGGTGATGTGTTAGAAGTTTTTCCATCGCATTATGAAGATCGGGCGTGGAGAATTGATTTCTTTGGTGATGAAATTGACAGCATTTGGGAGTTTGATCCGCTAACCGGAAAGAAAGCTGCACAACGTGAGCAGATCAAAATTTACGCTAATTCTCATTACGTTACGCCGCGCCCAACCATCAAACAAGCTATCCGAAGCATTCGTAAGGAAATGCATGGCCATGTAAAATGGCTAGAAGACAACAATAAATTACTTGAAGCGCAACGATTACAACAACGCACCGAATTTGATTTGGAGATGATGGAAGCGCAAGGAGTTTGCTCTGGGATTGAGAACTATTCCAGATACCTTACCGGACGAAATCCCGGGGAGCCACCGCCAACTTTATTCGAGTATTTACCAGAAAATGCGCTCGTGTTTGTTGATGAAAGCCATGTGACCATTCCGCAATTAGGAGCAATGTATAAAGGCGATTTCAAACGTAAAACTACCTTGGCTAATCACGGGTTTCGCTTGCCGTCCTGCCTCGATAACCGCCCATTAAAGTTTGAAGAATGGCAAGCAATGCGCCCGCAAACCGTAAATGTTTCGGCCACTCCCGGCCCATGGGAATTAAACCAGACCGGCGGCGTGTTTACTGAACAAATCATTCGCCCAACTGGCTTGATCGATCCGCCAGTAGAAGTGCGCCCGGTCTCCGCCAATGGCGCCAATCAAGTTGATGATGTGATAGCCGAAGTGCAAGCTGTGGCCGATATGGGCTATCGTTCGCTGATCACAACTTTGACCAAGAAAATGGCCGAAAATTTGAGCGAATATATGCATGATCAAGGAATGCGGGTACGCTATATGCATTCGGATATTGATACGTTAGAGCGTATTGAAATCATTCGCGACTTACGACTTGGTGCATTTGATGTGTTGATCGGTATCAATTTATTGCGCGAAGGTCTCGATATTCCCGAATGTGCTTTTGTCGGCATTTTAGATGCTGACAAGGAGGGTTTTCTTCGCTCGGAAACTTCATTGGTRCAAACCATTGGCCGMGCCGCCAGAAATGTCGAYGCSCGAGTGGTKCTKTATGCTGATAAAATMACCGGATCAATGCARMGAGCCATGGATGAAACCAAACGCCGTMGMRMMAWRCAACAAGARTACAACACCAAACACGGCATCACCCCGCGCTCGATCAAAAAGGGAATTGGCGATATTTTGCAGAGCGTTTATGAGGGCGATCATGTGCGGGTTGGAACGCAAGACAGCAATACCGGTTATGCCAGAGGACTTGCCGAAGACGGTTCGCATTTTGTCGGCAAAGACCTAAAAGCGGTAATAGCCGATACTGAAAAAGCCATGTTAGCAGCCGCCGCTGATCTAGAATTTGAACAAGCAGCAAATTTACGCGATCAGCTCTCTAAATTGCGCGTGCGCGAGCTGGATATTCTAAGCCCTGTTGGAACGGTCGCCCACAAAAAACGCCACTCCCGCAATAGCCGAAACGATACTACAGGTGTTAGCTGGAAACACCGGCGCGGGAAGTGAGATGTGGGCTCTAAATCCCGGCTCTTGCGGCCGGGGACTCGAGTTTGTGTAGAACCGATATACTGACAGTTGGCCCCCGAACTTGATCCGGGGTTAAGTCATTTGGGAGAAATAAATAATGGGTGAAACTAAAAACAAGCTTTTTGAGGAAATCAAAACTTATTTCTGTGAGTTGKCTGAAGCAGGAGAAACCCCTGACATAGATAAGCACTTTGACTTTCAATCTTCATTTCATAGAGAAAAAACAACTACATCATCTAATGCATATTTGCATTTTGACTCAAATTTTAATCCAAAAATCGGCATGCAAATTTCAGAAGCTCAACAGTTCATTGATGCAACCCACAATGATGATCAAGTATTTTTAAAAACAAACTTTACTTCAGAAAAGATAGAGCTTCTACAGACATTCGCGAACATAGGTTCCGATAGTCGACTGGGATTTGTTTTCAAACGACAACCGGTCTTGCTTGGCAACCCTGAACATCTATTTAGAAAAGCAGAAATCTTTCTATTAAACGGCCCTCCACAACTAGGCCTTTTTGGAGGAGACCTATTTACCGGGGAAAATTATACCATCCGGATAACGCGGAACGAAAAGGTTCGGGACGCAATAGTGGGTCATCAGAAGAAAACATCGGGGTTTCTGATAACCCAYAAAGTCGTCTTTAGTAGCTCAGGGTCAAAAGGGTTAGTTCCAGCYAAAMKCCTCGATTATATATTTTTATATTTGCAGTTTCTGAGCTTTGTAAGAGGAGCAAATACCTCAACGGGTCTCATCACCTTTCTAAATGATGATGGAACAACTGAAGGGCTCTATCTCGGAAGTGGAAAAATCACTTCATTACCAAATCCTAAATCGTGGCATGATATTGGGATCGGACCGATGCAACCTCTCTTTGACGGGTTTTTAAGAATGAAAAAAGATGAGAAATGGAGGCGCGGCTTAGACGAAGCTCTTTCTTGGTATAAGGCTGCAAATAAACCCGGCAATGACTTGGAAGCTTCGATTATTTTAGCGCAATCTGCGTTGGAATCCCTTGCTTACGCACATTTGATCTATGATCTGAAGTTACGAGAGCGCTTAATCATTGACCTCAAAGCTTCCGACAAAATTGAAATTTTACTCGCCTCTTTAGGTATTAAAGATAACCCTTTAGAGCATGCCAGTAACTTCATAAGCACTTGCGATAAGAATAAGTTTCCTATTCGACCATGTGAACGCATGACAAGTTTTCGCAATCGGTTGGTTCATGCCAAATCGGTTGATTATGACGGACTTTCAGCGCTTGAGGCCTTAAGGGCATATTTATGGATAATAGAAACCGTGATATTGGTTCGCGTAGGATATAAAGGTGAGTACCAAGACCAACGAATTCTTGGTGGATGGCGTGGCGGAAATAGAGCAAGCACTCAGAATCTTAAGTAGAGTTTCCCCGTCAGTCTCCAAATGAAGTCGGGAACAAAAGTCTAGTGAGATAAACAGAGAACCATAATCTCAATACTTAGATCTGAAGAAATTGCCGTTCTTGAATTGCGATGATATAAAGCGATTGATATGAAAAAACTTATACTCTTTGCAGTTTTGATCTCATTTGCCTTGCTCGGTTTTTATATTTTTAATCAGAATTATAAAACAACACCATCGATGGTCGAAGAAGGCAAGAAACCTTATTCAATAGCAAAGTTTATGAGTGAGCCGGTTTGTTATTTCGAAAATTTCAAAAGCGCCGCATCCACAAAAAGTGGTTATCTTGATAATATTACATTCATTGAGTTAACCTATATTGATACCGATAATGTTACCGGGCCTTACTATTATCTTCCTGCCGAAAAAGACAGTAAGGTTGGAACCATTTCTTCTTATTCTGTAGAGACAGTATACCCTGATAGAGAGTCCTATCTTATAAAAGCTTTCTACGAATATGACGCAGAAGGAGATCGCCATATCGAAGAGCAATTCTTTATGCTGCTCAACGACGAAATTCGTATCGCTACTGGTGCAATGAAACTAGGTGATGATGGAACAGCCTATGTCTATGCTGAGCCAGAATCAATCAGATGGACGGATGCTTATCTTCGTGCTGACTGTGAAACAGCACGCAGCCATGATTCATTAAAGGGTGATTTCTAAGGCATCCTAAATTTCACTCTGTAGTCGAAGAAGACAAGTAATAGCTTACACTCCAGTAGAGCCAAAACCACCAGAACCACGATTGGTTTTCGACAGATCCACGGTTACCATCCATTCGAGCTGGGTCACTGGCGCGATGACCATTTGCGCGATGCGCATGCCGCGCTCAATGGTAAATGCTTGCGCCCCATGATTTATCAAAATTACCTTTATTTCACCGCGATAGTCAGCATCAATAGTGCCCGGAGAATTTAATACCGTCACCCCGTGATTTAGAGCCAAACCAGAACGCGGACGAATTTGCGCCTCCATGCCAGCTGGTAATGCTATTGCCAGTCCGGTTGGCACCATGACCCGCCGCCCGGGCTTTACTTCTAATGTTTCATCGGCTGGTATCGCGGCAGCCAAGTCCATGCCWGCGCTGTCAGCGGTTTCATAAGCTGGAAGTTCAAGGCCATCAAAATGATCCAGTGTTTTAACCGCGACTAACGGACGAAGTTGCACCATTATTTTTCCTCTGCAAAATGTTTGGCAAGGGCGGTTGCCAATTTTTGGGCCGCTTGTGTTTTAGTTAGTTTTGGCCAGAATTGCGGTTCATCGCCCGTCAATAACACCATTTGATTGTGATCACCGCCCATAACATCACCGGATATATCATTGGCAATAATCCAGTCACAGTTTTTGGTGGATAATTTGTTAGCCGCATTACGAAGTAAATTTTCAGTTTCTGCCGCAAACCCGATCACCAGTTTTGGTCGTGTGGCTTTTGGCAAAGCACTAATAATTGCAAGAATATCAGGGTTTTCGATAAGCTTTATTTCTGGAATCGGCTCACCAACTTGTTTTTTAATTTTCTGATCGCAAGGTTCCTCGAACCGCCAATCGGCAACTGCTGCGGTGAAAATTGCAACATCTGCCGGCAAAGATTTTTGTGTAGCAACTAGCATTTCTTTGGCAGTTTCAACTTGTATCAACTGCACTTCGCTTGGTGGTTTAATGTTAACTGGCCCGCTTACCAATGTTACCTTTGCTCCTAAGTCTGCTAAAGCTTTGGCAATGGCAAACCCTTGTTTTCCGCTTGAACGATTGGCCAGATAACGCACCGGATCAATTGGTTCATGAGTTGGACCTGCGGTAACAAGAGCGGTTTTGCCATCCAAACAACCGCTACTGAAACTAGCCTTAATTGCTGCAAATATTTCTTCTGGCTCGGCCATTCGACCAAGGCCAAATTCACCGCACGCCATGTCGCCTTCATTGGGGCCAACCAAGCTTGAGCCATCATCAAGCAAGGTTTGAATATTACGTTGATTTGCGGCATTTTCCCACATTCGCACATTCATTGCTGGTGCCAGCAATACCGGTGTATCAGTGGCCAACAAACAAGTTGAAGCCAGATCGTTGGCCAAGCCATTGGCCATTTTTGCCATCAGGTCAGCAGTTGCCGGAGCCACAACCAACAGATCGGCAGAGCGTGATAGTTCAATATGCCCCATATTGGCTTCATCATCGAGATCAAACAGATCGCAGTAAACTTTTTCTCCGCAAAGTGCCGATACCGATAAAGGCGTTACAAATTCCTTGCCAGCTTTGGTCAAAATCGCCCTTACCTCGACACCGGATTTTCGCAATAAYCGGATTAGCGACAGGCTTTTATARGCAGCAATACCRCCRCCAATGATCARTAAGACYTKTYTGCYRTTCATKGYTCGGYATTACCATTGRCYAARGCRRCTCTGATTTCRTCTGAYTTGGCAATAACCTGTYTTTTAATTTCAGCACTATCAAGGGTAAGAATTTCACCCTCTTCAACGATAACTTTGCCATCAATAATGGTCGTAACAACATCAGAAGAACGCACAGCATACACCAAATGCGATATAACATCATATACTGGCTGCAACCTTGGGTCAGACATGTCCACTTGTATCATGTCGGCTTGTTTGCCTACTTCTAACGAGCCTGTTGTTTCACCAAGACCGATGGCTTCTGCGCCCATTGATGTTGCTAGCCGCAAAGCTGTCATTGCCGGCATTGCAGTTGGATCATTATTGGCAACCTTATGCAAAAGCGCGGCAAGGCGTATTTCTTCCCACATATCCAGATCATTGTTAGAGGCCGCACCATCGGTGCCAAGGCCAACTTTGATCCCGGCCTTGATCATTGCTGGAACTGGAGAAATACCAGCACCTAATTTCATGTTCGAGGTTGGATTGTGAATGGCGCTTACTTTGGATTTGGCCAACATAGCAATTTCTTCTTCGTCAGGCACTACTACGTGCGCGGCAATCATMGGHRTGTCCAACATRCCCAAAGCTGCCACRTGGCGWACYGGWGTGRTGTTRTASCGTTGCTSTATCAGRGMTTTCTCAGCCATATCTTCGGCYARRTGCATRGTMAKTGGCRCATTYAADKMWYTTGCARCYTYSACCACMKCSSKCAAATGATCMGGGCTWACAGTATAAGRCGMGTGYGGTGCCARTGCYGSAATRATRCGACTGGARTAATTGSYRGWTTTTACAAACTCCACWSCWGCRGCAAAGCTGTCGTCCCAACCGGCAAAACCCGGAGACGGAAAGTCAATCATTGGTGCGCCTAAAATTGCCCTTAAACCGCAGCCTTCAAATACTTGCGCTGAAACTTGTGGATAGAAGTACATATCAACAATGCTAGTGGTGCCACCACGCAACATTTCCAAACAAGCCARYTCTGCTCCGATTTTGACAAAYTCTTCGTTTACGAACTGCCCTTCCATCGGRAAGATATARTTTTGTAGCCARTCCATAAGCTCAAGRTCATCGRCCATGCCACGGAACAACACCATTGCCGCGTGGGTATGAGCATTGACCAGACCTGGCATCAATACTCTCTCATCGCCAGATATGGTTTTGATGGCGTTATATTGCGCATCAATTTTGGCGGCAGAGCCTATGGCAATTATTTTGCCGTCATTAACCGCAACTGCGCCATTTTCGATAATGGTTCCGGCGGGATCCATAGTAACAACCCAACGACCATAACTTATCAGATCAATTTGTTGTTCGTCAGCCATTGCTTGCTCACGGCTACATGCAACACTTACCAAGATTAATGCTCCTACAATGAGAAAACGCAAACCTGTAATCATGGGCTTCTTCCTCTAAAACTGATTGTTTGATAACAGAGTAATGAACTGCACCGGCTCTGTCACCTGTAAAGCTTGCATGAGTAGTGCAACTTGCCGTGAGTTAGATAATGGTGGCGGGGGGGAGATTTGAACTCCCGACCTCAGGATTATGAGTCCTGCGCTCTAACCAACTGAGCTACCCAGCCATTTAGAGCTTTTTCAGTTCAGTTGAACTCAAATTTACTCTAATTTTTTCTTTTCGCATTTCTTGCCGCAAAACCGATGATCCCGTGTCGAAGCACGGACTAAAGCTTTTGCTGGAAATGCTCTTCGCGCGGATATAACCCCACATGACAAAAGGCGCAAGTCATTTGCGCTCTCAATGTTCAGCAAATTTCATGTTTGTCTGCTGTTTGCAGATGATTTGTAATTCTCGGCGCAGTTAATCAGAAATATTATAAATTCCCCGAAAAGCACGGCAAAATAAAACTTTTGCGAGATTTTACAGGTTTGCCCAGCGTATAAAACTTAAAAAGGCTCGGCAATAAAGGATTTGTTGCTATTACAAATTCCTTTGCATATTCCATTAAAACCCATGTTTCATTGGGTTTAGCGTATATTCACCATGTCAAACAGCCGCAAATAACCGTGTAATGGCCTCCTGCAAGACCATTATAGCAAGTGGGTGTAAGGCGGGCATGGTTGAAACTTATCCCCGCCACTCGAGGGTGACTAAGGGGCAATGAGTGCTAAATCTTTGCAAATTAACCCTTATTTTAGGTAACTTCTTTGCCAATGATTGTTAATTAAGGGGTAAGCAGTAGTGCGAGAGTGACCCTTGTTTGCACTTCTTTATAAATCCCCCCTCCGAGCGCTTCGCGCCCACCTCCCCCGCAAGCGGTGGAGGATAAACAGTTCTGGCCCCGCAACCGGTGGAGGATAAACAGTTCTGGCCYCMCMMKCSGWGSNGSWTMRMSMSYWCYKSCCCCGCAAGCGGTGGAGGATAAACAGTTCTGGCCCCGCAAGCGGTGAGAGAACAAATACGGAAAAGAATTATTGCTTATAGACGATAATTGGCATTATTATTTTGGTATCTGTTTTTTTGGGCTGGGAAATTATGACTAGATTCTTGAGTTTTACAATTACTGCAATTCTTGGAATATCATCATGTACATCAGCAGAGCCTTTTCATATTTTTGAATTTGACGTACCGGCTGGATATACTGAGACCGATACAAGCATTGTCCAAGAACACTTCTTTTCCAAAGGCGAAGTTTCTGCCAAGGTAATAATTACAACTTGCAAAAAACATGAAACTTTTGGCTCAGGATTGCGTGTAGATATTAGTAATCGAGATAAAAACCGTGGCCTATTATTTGGTCTTGTTTGTGATAGTAATACTAATGAGTTATTTGCGGGATGGTTGGTGATGAAAGGTACTGGTGACGACCGAAGTGTTGCTAATAGTCATAGGGTTCCATTAAAGCGAAGTGTCGGCGAGGAGGTAAATTTAACAATGCAATTACAGGACAGAATAATTACTTTCCAGTTAGAAGATGTTATTTTCACCAGATATTTGAGTTTTGAACCGGTAGAAGCCAAATTTTTTGGATTTGGCACCGATGGTTCTGTACAGTTTTATCGCAAACAGCCAAATAATTAATTGGTGATAATACGATCGAACCATAGTTGATTTTCATTTTGCTATGCTATCTGCCAAATGCTTTCCAAATCAGCTTGCCCTGTACAGCTAACTTCGTCTTGCTCCAGTAATCTGATAAGGTGTGACAGAACTGAAATACTGGCTGCCGGATATAGTTTTTTGTCCAGTCCTTGGTAAATGATCGGTACCATCTGTTTTATTTGTTTCTGGCCTAACTTTAATTGCTCCAATATTTGTCGATCGCGGTTGGCGCGATGCCCTATATAAGCGTTCAAAAACTCTTTTGGTCGCGGTATTTCCGCTCCGTGGCCCGGCCATAATTGATCAAAATCCAAATCGCGAACTTTGCKYAAKGAWTGTAGRTARTCYTSCATKYKWCCRTCGGGYGGAATGATYACCGAAGTTGACCAGCCAAGAMCATGATCGCCGCAAACCAAACCGTTATCCGGTTGTACTGCGTAACAAAGATGGTTTGAGGTGTGACCTGGCGTATGAACGCAAGTAATTTGCCAACCATCACCGTCCCAGACCTGCCCGTCTTGCAGTTTTACATCCGGCTYAAARCCAATATCATCGCCGGCTTCTAATTTATTTTGYTGCTGGTTARCKGYRWTKATTGCACCAAAKCCATAAGTTTTACAGCCAAAGTGCGCGGCCAATCTTCTGGCCATTGGCGAATGATCCATGTGATGGTGAGTGACAAAAAYGGCGTTCARCTTGGCTTTACCAATGGCTTTGCACAAAATTTCAAAGTGCTGGTCATTATCTGGCCCGGGGTCAAYYACYAYYAGRTYATCATTRCCAATAAGGTAAACATTGGTTCCCCAGCCGGTAAATGGCCCGGGATTATTGGCAATTAGCCGCCGGACATTTGGCGATATTTTTGTTGCGAYACCATAYTCAAACTCAAACTCGTAAATATAYGGAATAGACATTACARTTTGCTTTTATCACCGATGATTATGAACTCGCGAAAAGCTTTGGCTAAAATACGCATCGCTTTAAACTGTTGGTGAAATGGCAAAGAAATTGGTGGCCCCATATCAGTTTTATTGACATCAACCACGTATATTTTGCCGTCTTCGCTATTGCGTAATACGTCGAGACCGCCAAAGTCCAAATTCATTGCCGCACAAAAYCGCGATAACAATAATAACTCATCAGGGCTGAATATCGCCTTTGCGGTAACCAATTCGACTTTTGTATTGAAGTTRGCAAARCGGTGGTTGATTGGCCGCTGTTTRATGAACACCAAGGCTATTTGCCCACCAATAGTCACCGAACGATAATCAATTACWGTGCTGCCATTATCGGAATTTACCAATAGYTTTTSATAKACCTTACCGGGAATTGCYACCATCGGGCACTGCACCACCCGGCCATCATGAGCGCCGTTTTYATCTGATTTTTCTACTGCTTGCCCGCCCCACGTCTTTGGATCAAYGCTTAACGCATAGCCAAAAACTTGTTCAAAAACTTGCTCAACCCGWGTTTTGGATACGTCGGTACAATTAGCGTTGATYTGYAATTCTGGTAATTCAAYTTCGRRCGAAAACCCGTTTTGCAAATYGGCRGTATTAGTYTCRTCACAAAAATGAAAYAACGCATCAGCGCGATACGGCTTGTYTGTGATCTTGCCTTTGCCCGCAAGAATAACACCCCARATCAAATACCAAGGAGCWGGYTTTTGCGGAGTAAAGGCAATGGTGTAATTGCGCCCGGGAGCAAATTGGCTACCTACAGCCATCAAGCGCAGCATTAAGTAGGTTATCGTTCCGCGAAACACCGAAACAAAATTATCCCAATTCCAGTTGATTAACGCGCCGGTGTTTTTGGCACGAATTCCGGATCTCTCAAATCCCAATTCGTTGAGCCAGCCGAATTTCAAAAAGCCAGGTTTAATCATTAGTTTCTCCGCTTGATCGGTAATTATAGATCGGCGATGCGCCTCGGCATAGAGGGCGGCGCGATCTTTGCTGTGTGAAAGCAAACAATAATAAAAAGCGTCCCATAATGAGCCATAGTATTAGTTTTAYATTTTTTTTGTTGATAATATCAGTTTTATTTTTATCAACACCAGCCTTTACTTCCGATGCCGCTAAACCTGCGCAAGTTCCAGCGACCATAATAAAAGTGGCCAATTCCAAGCCGGTAAACTCATCAATTCCACTAATTTTCATGGCCGATCCGGGTGTTGCTTTTATAATTAGCGCACCGTCACGACAATTACAGGTACGCATCGAAAGTGATAGCGGTGTTTGCGCTGGCCAGTTATTGCAAACTGATGAAAGCGGTGTGGTTGAAGTACCAATAGCTGCCACTCGTAGGTGTGTTAAACCTAGATTGGTGATTTTACACTAACCTTGAAATATTAGCGATTTTCTTGCACCAGTTTTTCCAACGCCGATCTTTGCCCTTGCAGGCGATAACCGGATTTTGCGGCTATATCTATGACTTGCTTAGGGGTGAACTTGCCGGCTTTTACTTGGCTCATGGCCCAAATGGTAATTGCTCTGGTGCCAGATCGGCAATAGGCCAAAGTTGGTTCATTCGATGCGCTAAGCTCAGCATCTAGCGCGTTAAAAACCTCGTCAGTTAATTGACCGGGCTTGAACGGCAGATCAACGAATTTTAATCCCAATCGCTTTGCTTCTGCTTGCAGATCGGCTGTGGCCGGTTGATAAGTACCCTCGCCATCTGGGCGGTGGTTGATAACACGAGTAAACCCAGCTGCGGCAATTTTCGATAAATCAGCAATATTAATTTGCGGTGAAACTGCGTAATTATCAGTTACTGGCCTAAAATCAGCAGCAATCGCTGCTTGTCGGTCATAAGTATTGGTTGGAGCAGTTATTTGACTTTCTTCGGCGGCACTACAATTTGCCAGAAGAACCAGTAAAAACACCAAAGCAATAATTTTTGTACCGAAGAAAGTGCGCATATAGGTCATCAGCTAAGTCCTTAAGGATTGTCGATATGTATTGGTTTACTGTTGTTTCAATGTTTCACCACTTAGGCAAGCCACATCACTAAACTGTGTTCACGGTGACAAAAATTGTCTTATACTCCATCGACCCAAAAAGTGGGTACCGGTTTTTGGTTAAGTTGATGGATCACAAAGATTAAGTATACTAAAAATAGGGTTTAGTTCAGTATTTTTAGTATAAATGCCAAAGTCTGTGCATAGATGTGATCATTCGTTGACTTGTGCTTATTGTCATGGAATTGTCAGGTTTTAGAAATACTAATGAGCGTGAATTTGTATGTTTGGTTATTTAATTCGGCGCSTTYTTRTTGCTATACCAACATTGTTTGTAATTATTACCTTRGCGTTTTTTATGATGCGGGCAGCACCAGGCAGCCCGTTTGATCTTGAACGGCCAATGCCAGCGGCAATTAAAGAGCGCATAGAGGCTAGTTATCACCTCGATAAGCCGATTTACGTGCAGTACGGTTATTACTTAAAAGATCTGGTGCGCGGCGACCTTGGCCCATCAATGAAATACAAAGAYAARGAYGTTGCMGAYCTWATYCGTGARGGYCTWCCRRTTAGYGCSACCATTGGYGGCTCKGCYATGTTRYTGGCTTTGATCTTGGGTGGATTGTTGGGATCCGTTGCTGCCCTTAGACAGAACTCCGGGGTCGATTATGCGGTTATGGGGTTTTCGACCACAGGGATAAGTATACCTACATTTGTGACCGGGCCAATATTAGCWYTGGTGTTTGGGGTCTATTTGCATTGGCTGCCATCGGGAGGTCTTGATCGCGGGCGAATGACTTTCACGCAYTTATTATTRCCGGTRTTGACGCTGGCTTTGCCGCAAATYGCYATTATTGCCAGATTAACCAGAGCCAGCATGATCGAAGTGTTGCGTTCCAACTTTATYCGTACCGCTCATGCYAAGGGTTTATCAGAGCATACTGTATTATTCGGCCATGCAATGCGAGCTGCGGTTCTACCATTGGTAAGTTATGCAGGGCCGGCAACCGCTGCGCTGTTAACTGGAACCTTGGTGGTTGAACAGATATTCGCGCTTCCTGGTATTGGCCGGCAATTTATTATTGGTGCTTTGCAACGAGATTATACGGTGGTGATGGGGGTGGTGATTTTGTATGCGGCACTAATTATTTTGTTTAATTTACTGGCGGATATTTTATACGGATTGTTGGATCCAAAAGTGAGATATAAATAATGAGCGCAATGACCGGAAATAATGCGCCATTAGAGGCGCAAATGAAAAAAGCCTTGGAGATCGAAGGGCGATCTTTATGGCAAGATGCCCGTGGTAGATTGTTTCGCAACAAAGCAGCCGTAGCTTCGATGATCTTGTTGGGAACAATAGTATTTCTGGCAGTCTTTGGGCCGATGTTTTGGGTGCATGATTATGATACAGTCTACAAGGATAGGGTGGCTTTGCCGCCTAGTTGGGAAAATTGGCATTTTTTAGGAACTGATATTCAAGGGCGTGATCTGTTTGTGCGTTTGTTGATGGGGTTGCGAGTGTCATTGGCTGTGGGCTTGGTTGCAACCGCTGTSTCRTTGGTTATTGGTGTTTTATGGGGYGCTACCGCTGGTTATATCGGTGGCCGYCTTGATGAAGTGATGATGCGYATTGTTGATGTGCTTTATGCTATGCCGTTTATTTTCTTTGTAATTATTCTGATGGTCATCTTTCGTGATGCGACTGCTGGTAAGCCAGCCTTGAACATATTGCTGATATTCGTAGCCATTGGCGCGGTGGAATGGCTGACTATGGCAAGGATTGTTCGCGGTCAGACAATAACCCTAAAGGGGCGCGAATTTATCGAGGCCGCTGAAGCTGCTGGCGTTAGGCCGCTTAAAATTGTTGTGCGCCATATTGTTCCAAATGTGCTGGGGCCGGTGGTGGTCTATGTAACCTTAACTATCCCTGCGGTTATCTTAGCTGAAAGCTTCCTTAGCTTTATTGGTCTTGGAGTACAGGAGCCTTTGACCTCTTTGGGCAAGCTGATCAATGATGGTGCCAAAGACATGGAAACCCTGCCGTGGACTTTGTTTGTRCCGGGGATCACCATGATGGTGACGTTGTTTTGTTTCAACTTTATYGGTGATGGCTTGCGTGATGCGATTGATCCAAAGGATCGATAATACTTAACTTACCCGACGCACCCGAATGGCTTTACCTCTGCCATTTATTTGCATTAAATAACTTCCCATAGCCGCACGTCTAATTTCTGCAATAAGCTGCGGAGCAGATTTAGGAATAAAGACACTTCCACTATTACTTTGTTCCCACACTTGGCCATTGTCGAGGTAAAATCTATATTTTCCATTGTTTCGCAATTTATAGCGTTTAATAACAAGTTTGACCTTGGTGATAGCACCCTCTTTATTTTTAGCTATAACTTCAGCGCCATCTTGCTCGTTGGAAACCAGAGCTAAGTCATTTGACCCAGATTGGAGTTTTGGAAAGGAGGGAAGGCGAAAAATAGACAGGCTTGGTAGATCAAAACCAAAAGCTTCTCGTTTTAATTTTCGAACTGAGCCACTGTTTATGGCGAGGATTTCGCCTGATGCTTCGGCGGTTTTGACTTGCTGTGCTGCGGCATCAAAACAGCTTAATCGTTCACTGTCGACGGCAATTTCCATACATGCATAAATGTCTTTTAACGAAGATGGGGTTTGTTTATCTTCTGCGGCAAATGCAGATCCGCTGGCGGCAAGAAACAAAAGCCCAGTACTTAGGATTAAATTAAAGCGCATAATCTCTCCGTTTAATAATTGTATTAAGAAGCTAAAGTTTAATCATTCTTTGTCTTATTGTATAGCAATAACTACTATATAGACTATCCCATAGAGGGATTCGGTTAATTCCCGCATTAGGGGTAATGGAGAATAATTATGAGTTTTGGTAAAAATATCTGGATGGCAGTAGGACTAACCGCCGCCTTGGCAATAAGCGCTTGTTCACCTTCTACTCCCGATGATCCAGACCTGAAGATTATGCATCGTGGTAATTCGGCTGAACCATTATCTCTTGATCCACATTTGGCTAGTGGTACTTGGGAAAACAATATCATCGGCGATATGTTCATTGGTTTATTCACTGAAAATGCTGCTGGGCAACCAATACCAGGAATGGCCAAAACATGGACAACTTCTGAAGATGGTCTTACTTGGGAATTTGAACTTATAGATGCAACTTGGTCAGACGGTGTTCCAGTAAAAGCTAGTGATTTTGTCTTTGGCCTACGACGTATTTTGAACCCGGAAACTCAGGCGCAATACGCATCATTAGTTTATCCAATTAAAAATGCCCTTGCGGTTAATTCCGGAGAAATGCCCGGCTCTGATTTGGGCGTGACCGCTTTGGGTGAGAAGAAATTGCGGATTGAACTGGAATATCCTGCTCCTTACCTTACTGGCTTGCTTACGCATTACACCACTTATGCGGTTCCAGAACATGTGGTAAAGGAATTTGGCAATAAGTGGATTCAACCAGAAAACATTCAAGTAAATGGCCCGTATAAACTGGATGTTTGGCGTACTAATGATTTTGTTCGCGTGGTAAGAAACCCTTTGTTTTATGATAATGAAAATGTCTGTCTCGACGAAATTTATTTCTATGCTATTACCGACAACAACACTGCCGAGCGTCAGGTCAGAGAAGGTCGTTTGGATGCAAACAATGATTTTCCTGGACGCAAAATGGATTTCTTGAACGAGGAATTGCCCGGTTATGTACGGGTACACCCTTATCTTGGAACCACTTATTTTTCATTCAATACAACCAAACCTCCATTTGACAACACCAAAGTACGGGTGGCTTTATCTATGGCTCTTGACCGGGATCACATCACCAAGAGCGTGATTAAGTCTGGCTATATTCCGGCATATTCTTTTGTGCCTCCTGGCATTGGCAATTACCCCGATGGAGCCATTTCCAGTTGGGCTAGTTTAAGTTTTGACGAGCGTAAAGCTAAGGCAAAAGAGTTATTGATCGAGGCCGGATATGGCCCTGAGAACCCATTGCAATTCGAGTATACTCACCGCTCTACTGGCGATAATCCAGCCGCTGCGCCAAGTGTGCAAAGTGACTGGAATAGTATTGCTCCTTGGGTCAATGTAACTATTGCCCAGATCGAGACACAAATTTTATACGCTGATTTGCGATCCGGTGATTTCTCGGTTAGCGATGGCGGTTGGGTTGCTGACTTTAATGATGCCAGCAATTTCCTTTACCTTATGGAAACTAAGGCTGGGGCGATGAATTATTCTAAATATTCCAACCCGGAATATGATGCGCTTATGGATGCTGCTAATCGTGAAATGGATATGGTCAAACGCGCCAATATGATGATGCAAGCCGAGCAAATGATGCTTGACGAAGCACCGATTGTTCCGATGTGGTATTTGGTGAACAGAGCCTTGGTCAACCCGAAAGTAACCGGTTGGGTTGACAATATTGTTGCTCTACATCGTTCAAGGTATTTGTGCTTTGTTGAATAATTGCGGTTAATACCAATAGCTTGTTACGGTTCTGATACTGTTTTAGTATCTGCCCCTGTATTGCGGGGGTGGATATGACAGATGAAATGAAAGAACCGGCCAACAAAGACCTTGTTAGCCCGTTTCAATCACCTACTGCTAAAGATGAATGTTCTTCTTGCTTGAGCAAGTTACAAGGCCGATATTGCCATGTTTGCGGACAAGTTTCAGACGAATACCACCGACCAATATGGKKYTTRTTYKCRGATATATTTGACGGTTTATTTGGCGTTGATGGACGAATTTGGAAAACAATTCTGCCATTGATGTTACGCCCTGGCGAGGTAACTAATGCTTATTTACGTGGCACTCGAGAGCCATATATCCAGCCGTTCAAACTATTTCTATTAGCCTCAATTTTGTTTTTCTTGGTGTTTGCACTGTTCAGCAGCAATACTGAAGATGAGCGTGGTATTATCTATATAGCTTCTAGCGAAGAGGAAAAGGTAGAAACAATCTGTCATTTAAGGGGCATGCTTGTTCCAGAACGCTTAACCCCAACATGCAAACAATTGATACTCGCCCATGCTATCAAAAACAGTGACGTTTCTTTGCAAAATATTGCCGCCATAATTCCCGGTAATATTGATATGGCAAACACCGACTTCATACCTAATAGCCCGCCTACATGGCTTAATTTTGCCACACGTACATTTTTGATGACTAAGACAGAAGCGGTGGTTAACGATCCGATACCTTCTCAAAAAGCTATGGTGCGTTGGGCGCCTAGATTGGTTTTTGCCTTGGTTCCTGTGTATGGGCTGTTACTGGCTTTGATGTTTTTTTGGCATAAAAAATTATACTTTTATGACCACATGATTGTTGCTTTGCATTTTCATGCAGTCTTGTTTTTCTCGCTGACAATTTTTATTTTATTTGTGAGCTTAATAAACCCCTTGCTTCCAAGCATTTTATTGATTGGATATAGCAATTATTATCTCGTGCAAATTCACCGCAAAGTTTACCAATGCACTTGGCCAACGGCCATTTTGCGAACCGCGATACTTGATACTGTGTATATGGTAGTATTAATAATCGGCCTATTTATTTTAATGATATTAGGCGTGTTATTGGCATGAATAGCTCATTTACCTAAAGCCCGCCAACCAATGTCCTTACGGTAAAACCCTTGGCTCCAATTGATCAGTTCAACGCCGGCATAACAATTTGCCACTGCTTTTGATAAATCATCACCACTGGCAGTAATGTTCAAAACTCGCCCGCCATTGGCTGATACTTCGCCGTTTGCGGATATTTTAGTTCCGGCATGAAACACTTTCACTTCCGGTGAGATTGAAGCTTGTTCAATGCCGGTTATTATTGATCCCTTTGAAACAATTCCCGGATAACCGTTAGCTGCCATTACAACACATGCAGCGGCACGTTGATCCCAAAACAATGGCTCCAGCGCCGCTAATTTTCCTTTGGCGCAAGCCAATAATGCCGGTATCAAATCACTTTGCAATCGTAACATTAGAACCTGACATTCGGGATCACCAAAGCGCACATTATATTCGATAAGYTTTGGYTGATTRTTGTCGATCATCAAACCCACATATAAAACGCCRCTAAACGGTGYGCCTYGYTYWWYCATGCCAGCCAAAGTTGGTTGYACAATTTGYTGCATSACYTTSKCSGWCATWKMATCATCAAGTATCGGTGCYGGTGAATAACAACCCATGCCRCCGGTATTRGGGCCKKTATCRCCATCAAARCAAACCAAGTTGCTGTACCATCAAATTTATCGGCCTTTTGGGTGATGGTATCACCAGAACTTATGATTACGCCATCGGTATCTGTGGTACTTATAATGCCATTTATGTCCAATTGATCATCGGGATCAAAAACCGTAGCTCCAACAATGTGATTTCATCAGGCTCCAGCTCTGAAATTGTTTGGATCATCAACTCTATTCTTTCTTGTTTATCACTAACGACATCATCTTCAACCAATGCCACAAGCTGGCTATGGGATTTCGGT
>NVWT02000021.1 GCA_002733735.2 Robiginitomaculum sp.
GAACAACGAGGATAAGTTCCAAGAATACTCGCAACACGCACGCTTGTTATAATGGTCTTGCAACCGGCACATCTAAGCCGGCATGCGGCTCTTTGACATGGTGAATATACGGTAAATCCAACGAAACGTGGATTTTACTAAAAAGCACTTTAGCAGTGCGCAAAACGAATATTGTTTCGTGGCGAGATTTTTTAAGGTTTGTCCACTGAGGAAAGCTGTCAATTACCGGAGTTGGTTTTTATGCACCTCAAAACTGAACCTAAATCGCTTTAGGCGCTACTTTCTCGTAAGTCTGGTTCGCTTTTCGATGTTTGCTGTTGGTTTGAATAATTACCCCAATGTATTAGTTTTTGAACTAAGTCCTTAATGCTAAAGGGCTTGCTTAGCCAATCATTCATACCCGATTGACGAAAGCGGTGTTCTTCGTCCCTGATTAAATTTGCCGTAAGGGCAATTATTGGAATTGAATTACCGCTGTCACGTAAAATTTTGCTAGCGGTTATTCCGTCCATCTCCGGCATTTGAATATCCATGAAAATCAAGTCAAATTTCTCAGCATTTGCTGCTTCTACTACCAGCAATCCATTTTCAACTATGGTTACCGATTGACCAAGGTTTTCCAATATTGTGCGAATGAGTAATTGATTAGCCGGGTTGTCTTCGGCGACTAGAACATTAAATTGGCTCAATTGATCGCTGGTCTGTGGCTCGTCATTACTAAGCGTGACTGTATCGACTTTCTGCAATGGTATTTCAAACCAAAAGGTAGAGCCGTGGCCTAATTCAGAAGTCATTCCGATCTTGCCGCCCATTACTTTAACCAATCGCTTGCAAATCGCCAGTCCAAGGCCTGTTCCTCCATGCTTGCGAGTGGTGGAGGCGTCAGCTTGCGCAAACTCTTTGAACAGTTTGCTTTGAGCCTCTGGTGCAATACCGGAGCCTGTGTCTATTACCTCAAAGCGCAAATTATTGGTTTTTGTGGTTGTTGATGCAACTGCAATCGATCCAGAGTCTGTGAACTTGATGGCGTTTCCAACCAAGTTGATGAGTACCTGTCTGAAGCGAGCTGGATCACCAACATATATATCAGCAATATTTGAATCAGTTTGCATTGTTAAGCTTAGTTGCTTTTCCTCGGCGCTTCCTGAGAGAATATCAAATACGTTTTTAATTTCTTGTTTTGGAGTGAATTCAATTTCCTCTAAAACAACCTTGCCAGCATCAAGTTTGGCATGATCAAGAATGTCATTGATTAAGTAAAGCAGATGTTTGCCAGCCATGTTTGCAGTTTTGGTCAATTTGCTTTGCTGTTGATCAAGGGTGCTGTTTAAGAGCAGGTCAGTCATGCCAATAACCGCATTAAGGGGTGTTCGGATTTCATGGCTCATGGTTGACAAAAATCTTGATCGCTCTTCGGCGGACGCTTCGGCCTCGTCTTTGGCACGAACTATCTCTAGCTCTGCTTGTTTTTGAGCGGTTATGTCAAAGCCTACACCGCGATAACCAAAACATTGCCCATCTTCGTCATAACGGGCTATGCAATGCACTCGCGCCCAGATTTTATCGTCTGTATCAGGAACAGTAAGCTCAATTTCGCTTGCCACCCCATCAGGCGAACTTCGGATCATATCTAGCCATTCTTGATGACGCTCACCCAACGCAGGAGCCATTGTGTAGGTGGGCTTACCTCTGAGGCGGTCTATAGTTAAATCGCTGCTTTCAAAGGCTGATATATGGTTCTCACTAAAGGTGAAACAGCCTTTTATATCAAGGTCAAATATCCATCCCTGAGCTGTTGAGACAACTTCTTTTAGGCGCTGTTTACTTTTCTGTAGTTTGATTTCAGCATTCTTTTGCTCGGTAATGTCACGCGCAGCACCGCGAAAACCCGTGATGGCACCTTCTTTGTCATAAATAGGAACTGAGTTGAAGTGAATGAATATCTTTTGGCCGGATTTGTGGGTAAGAAGATGCTCAATGTCCACTGAGCTTTGGGTGTGACGAAGTAACATCCACTCTTCATATGTTAGTTTAGGATCCGCCAGTAAATCATAGGCGGCCATAGAGGTTAATTCCTCGTTTGAGTATCCGAATAATTCCGGGCCGCTATCAGAGATGTATCTAAAATATCCTTTTGAATCGAGTTCGTAAATTACCTCGCGCGATTGGTTTAGAACCTCGCGGAACCGTTGTTCGTTTTTGATAGTTTTCTGTTCTGATTTAACCCTATCATCGATATCCATGATCGTGGCGTAAACTATTGCCGGTTGGCCGGTATCATCAAATTTGGCATCTGACCGGATTTCGAACCAGATCCAGCTACCATTAGCGTGCCTTAAGCGGTATTTTCGAATAGCTGATGCTTTACTCTGTATGCTTTTCTGATACTCATTGCTGGCTTTCTTACGATCATCTGGGTGAATGCGTTGCACCCATTCTTCGTCTGTCATTTGTAATGGAAATGCAGGCTCCCCGATTAGTTTGGCGGCTTCGGAAGACAAAGATAAAATCCCTCTTTTGTCATCAATTCTGATAGAGCCAAGTTTTGCGGCGCGCAAGAACATGTTATTGTTAATACGCATGTTGCTTTGGTCAGACATATCGCGAACCACACCGGCAATTCCGGTGATCTTACCTTGTGAACAATATTCTGGTTCTCCGCAAATAGTTCCGTAAAATTCAACACCATCATCGGAAAAAAAATGGTATTCGTGAGAATAGGGTTCTTCGTCAAYCACACACTTTTGATTTAGCTCTTTAAAGGCTTTAACTATTTCCTCTGGGAATACTTTTTTGAACTCTACTGTACTGCTGTTAGCTTTTGGTAGCATGAAAATGGCGTAAATATTATCTGATACGACGAGCCTTTTCCGCTTCAGAGAATAATTCCATGAGCCGACACCGGTTAGTCGTTCAGTGCGGTTCATCATTTCACGTTGCCCATAGGTAAVTAATTCAGGRCTATTGGGGTCAATAGGTGATGATGCGAAATGGCAACGTATCAATTTTCCACATTCATCATACTCACCGCTTACCAATGACCTTGTAGCATAGATGGAGCCATCTTTACGCTGAAGTAGTGAAGTGAAATAGGCCGGTTGCCCATTTCTTACGGTTTCTTGTGCTTGTAAGACTGCGGAGCGGTCTGAGTTAGGGGCTTCTATTATATCTTCGGGGTTTTTACCAATTAGTTCGTCTTTGGAGTATCCGCTATTTACCAGTTCCACATCATTGACTTCGACAATTACCCAGTGACTACCGTTCCACTCTGTAACTACTATGCCATTTCCAGGCCATTTAGAGTCGTCAATATTGTCAGTCATGCTATCCCCATTGGTAGGCAAAGCTACCATATTGCACTTGTTCAAAGTGTGCTTTTACACGGATTTACTTTCTGTTTAGTTATCAAAAAGTAATTATCGATATTGACCCCAAGACAAACTCAAGCCAAATTGCCACTAAATATACTCACATCTAAGTGGGCTTAAATTGGGGAAATAACTATGGCAGGAACTGTCTCGACTGGAAGTGACCAATGGTCATCAAGATTTGCATTTATCATGGCGGCTGTTGGCTCGTCGGTTGGGCTAGGTAATCTATGGCGGTTTTCTGCCGAGGCTGGTCAAAACGGCGGCGGCGCATTCATCATGATATATTTGTCGTTTGTACTGCTAATCGGTATTCCGGTGCTGATGAGTGAATTCGTAATTGGCCGAGCAGGTAATGCCAACAGCGCCATCAGAAGCGTTACGGATATCGCTTCGCGTTCGAATGTGAGCAGTAATTGGAGTGTTTTAGCATGGGTCGGGATGATCGCCTCATTCTTAATTGTCAGCTTTTATTGCGTGGTCGCAGCTTGGGTGATTATTTATATTCCAAAATTTCTGTTCGGAGCTTTTGACGGACAAAGTGTTACACAGATTACTGAACAGTTTGCTATAACCAGAGAAAATGTTTGGTCTTTGTCCCCAACTAACTTCGGTGTGATGTGGTCATTTACTGCTTTTGCCGCATTGACTACATGGTTGGTGGCTAGGGGAGTGAATAGGGGCATTGAGTGGGCAACTAAAGTCCTTATGCCAGTGTTTTTCTTCTTATTGTTCTCGTTGTCTATTTATAGCTTATGGAGCGGCTTTGCTACTCCAGTAGAAAATGCTGCCGGTGCTGCAAGTAATGGCGCCAAAGAGGCTTTGAAGTTCCTGTTTTATCCGGACTTTAGTGCCGTTACACCAGAGGTCGCTACCCGTGCCTTGGGGCAAGCATTCTTCTCTATTGGTTTGGGTAGCGCGATCATGATTACTTATGGTTCGTATCTACCGAAAAATGTCAATATTCCTCGCTCTTCTATCATGATTGGTTTAACTGATACCGGTGTCGCTCTGATTGCAGGCTTGGCGATTTTCCCGATAGTGTTTGCTCATGGTTTAAGTGTCAATTCGGGTGCTGGTCTTTTCTTCGAAACTTTGCCGATTGCGCTTTCATCGGCTCCGGGTGGTAATTTCATCGGCGCGGCTTTCTTTTTCTTAGCGATTTGCGCTGCTGTTACTTCGTCAATTTCCTTGTTGGAGCCTTCAGTTGCTTGGGTAATAGAAAAATTCAACACCAACCGTACTGGCGCGGCAATCATTATGGGAAGCCTGATGTGGCTGCTTGGATTAGCCTCTATTGGCATTCCCGGCTTTATGGGAGTGCTAGACGTCAAAATAGCCGGCGCGATTCTGGCGCCATTATCAGGCTTGCTGACGGTTTTGTTTGTCGGTTGGAAAATGAAAAAATCCATGGTTGATGAGCAAATGGCCGGTACTTCGGCTTTGTTACGGGTTAGCCTGTTTACTCTTGTTCGATATGTCGCTCCGGTATCTGTATTTATTGTTTTAGTGCTGGGAATTGATCACAATTATTTTGGTGACTTTATCGGACGCTTGATCGGAATTGCTACGTGAAATAGAGCCTAGTTACATATTGCTGTAATTCGTCACTGGTCAATTTGAGTTATTTCCTGTAAGCTACTGAATATACTAGTTTTTGGCGAATTTACAGCCAGTGATCACTACCCCTGATTGCGGCGAGTTTTGGATAAGTAATATGCAGCGTTTAGCATTTGGTTTGCTGTTTTTGTTTGTTATAGGATTAGGTGCTTGCACCACGATATCCAGTGGCTCGAATTTTTCGGCCAAGATGGACGCAAAAGAAGTTCACCCAATTAAAGTCAAAGCAGACGCTTTGGTGGAATTGTTTACATTGCGTGGGTGGGCGGTAAAAGCTGATCCAGAAAAACAGGTCAATAAATTTGCTAGTTTGATTACCGGCGGCTGGGGTAAAGCTAATAGGCAGCCTGTAGATGATGTGGTCGATGTTTATCTGGGTAATTTGAATGAAAACCAATCTGAACAGGCGGTACAGCAAGCCATGTTAAATGAGATTAACCTTGCTTCACGAGAAATAAGTTCATTGCGCCAAGGGGTCGAGTTATCAGTTGCCTCGATCAATTCAGATGCAGCTCTTCGATCTGGAATGTTATCATTGGAAAAAGCGGTTCTTACTAGCCGTAAAGCCAATAAGCTGTTTGCGCTTGCTGCTAGTCGTTCTGGATTTGCCAGCGCCGAGATGAAAACTGGCTTGCAAGGCCTACAGACCAATATAACTTTATTGACCCGTCAGGCCAATGCAATGCATGAAACTCGTAGGTCAGAGCTTCGCGGATTGCTTAATGGATCCAGCTAAGGTCAAAGGGTTCTTATCCCCAGTCGAAGGCCAAATGCTTAGTCAGTATGCTGTACAGGGCGTGCTGCTAGGCGAGGCGGTGGAAATTGGCTCATGGTGTGGTCGCTCGACAATTTATATCGCCAATGAGATCGCAAAAACCGGGCGTTTGTTTTTCGCCATTGATCATCATCGAGGATCAGAAGAAAATCAGCCGAACTGGGAATGGTTCGATAAAGAGGTTTGGGACGAACAGGCAAAAGCAATCGACACCTTGCCACACTTTCGTAACAATATTCGCTTAGCCAAGTTGGAAGCAACTGTAGTAGCAATGGTTGGTAATTCTGCGGCGATAGGTAAGGCGTGGGGTTCGCCTGTAGGTTTTTTGTTCCTTGATGGCGGACATACTATGTCTGCGGCACTGGCGGATTACCGTGCGTGGGTCGGACATATAACTCAGGGCGGAATATTGGCTATTCATGACGTGTTCCCTGATCCTGCTGATGGTGGTCGTCCACCGTTCGAGGTTTGTGAAATGGCAATTGCATCTGGGTTGTTTGCCCGAATTGATCAGGTGGATTCACTGATGGTTTTGCAAAGACTGTGATTGGTTCTCTGATCGTCTAACGACTAAAGCAACGAAAATTGCGCCAACCATTTTTCCTATTATTGACATTACAAGATTGGCAATGGTGAAAAACCCAGCACCAAGCAAAAATACCGCACTATCAATCGGTGCGGCGATTAAGCTGGATAGGAACACCCTCGTCGATAGGCGAAACTTGGTAAAGGTAAACAGTGACCAATCGACTAATTCCGAGATTGCAAATGCAGCACCTGATGCCAGTGCAAGTTTTGGTCCGGCCAATACTGCGGTTAGGCCAAGAGCGATCATCATGGCGATTAAAACCTTGTGGCCGATCTCGCGTTGGGCAAAATCGCGCACTACCAGCACAAGACCTGTAACTATGGTCACGGGATTAAATGCCCAGCCGCCAAAAAGTTCAATATTTGGCGCCCAAGTAAACGACCAATTCACAAATGGGATCAGTGCGATGTAGACAAGCGTCCATTTTATCGAAAATAGTTTGCTCAACGGATCAGCCTCTCATACACTTGTACAATAACCATTTATAGTAAAGTGCCATGAAAACCCAAGCAAAACTATCAATAATTGTTGCCGCCGGGCTAAATAACGTAATCGGTAAAGATGGTGATATGCCGTGGCGACTGGCCGCGGACATGGCGCATTTCAAGCGCATCACGACTGGTAAACCGGTGTTGATGGGGCGGAAAACTTGGCAAAGTCTGTTTGTGCAACCATTGCCGGGGCGCAAAAACTTGGTGTTAAGCCGTGATGTTAATTTCCAAGCGCCAGCCGCTATGGTTTTTAGTGATCTGGACGCTATGATATCCAAAGGCAAGGCGTTGGCTGGTGCAAATGGCGAGGTAATGGTAATCGGCGGCGGAGTGCTTTACGAGGCAGCGTTACCATTGTGTGATCGGGTGTATTTTACCCGGGTTAATGCCAGTCCTGACGGAGATACGTATTTCCCGGCACTTGATGTAAAAACATGGCAATTGGTACAGCAACAACCATACCCAGCTGATGACAAAAACGATCACGCCTTTGTCACACAAGTGTTCGAGAAGATGGGCTGAGTTAAAGGCTTATTGCTTTGTTGCTGCCAATACCTTGTCGGCCAATTCGGCAAACACTTTCCCAAGCGGGCTATCAGGATCAGTCGCCACTGGTTTTCCCTCATCAGAAGCCGCTCGCAATTCTGGATCAAGTGGTATTTCTCCCCAAAATGGTACTTCCAATTCTCCGGCTACTCTTTTGGCGCCGCCTTTGCCGAAAATATCAATTCGTTCACCACTATCAGGGCTGATGAAACCGGACATGTTTTCTATTACTCCTAAAATTGGAACTTTAGCTTTTTGAAACATGTTAACCCCGCGCCTAACATCGGCCAGCGCCACTTCTTGCGGGGTGGCCGCTATTATTGCGCCAGCTAACTCGACTGTTTGCACGAGGGTAAGCTGTGCATCGCCAGTGCCGGGCGGCATGTCCACCACCAACACGTCTAATTCGCCCCAGTCACAATCAGAAAACATTTGTTGTAATGCTCCGATAATCATCGGGCCGCGCCAGATAATCGCCTGTCCGTCACTGACCATAAACCCCATCGACAGAACTTTGACCCCATGAGCAATAAGAGGAATAATTTTATTATTATCGTCTAATTTTGGCTTTTGTCCGCTTAAACCAAATAATATCGGTGCAGAAGGCCCGTAAATATCGGCATCCATTAGCCCGACTTTTTTACCCTTTTGCGCCAGAGCTACTGCCAAGTTGACGGCGATAGTTGATTTGCCAACTCCGCCTTTGCCTGATGCTACGGCGATAACCGATTTTACACCGGGCAGGGAGTTGGGCGTTGGCGGCGGTGGGGTTCCGTGTCCGCCAGACATTGGTGCTCGGTTTTGGGGCGGTCGTTTTTTCTGCGAACTTTTGGGCTGCTGACTTGGCGTATCGCTATGTGCTGTTAAAACTGCAGTGACGGCATTCACGCCTCTGATTTTGCGAATGGCTTTTTCGGCCTTGGCGCGAATCGTTTCCATTTGTTCGGCCATTTCACGGCTGGTTTCAATGGCAAAGCCGACTCGGTCGTCTTTTACCGTCAGTCCTTGAACCACCCCTGAACTTAGAATATCCTTTCCAGTATTGGGGTTTTTGATTTTGGAAAGTGCTTTTTCAACGCTTTTTGTTAGTTTTTCCGACATTTTGTTTGATCCTGCTTGCCATACGTTACATCTAGCCCCACATATTGGGTTAGTAAGCGTGTGATTCAAGCAAAAAGAGAGAAAATATGTCCTGGAATAACCAGCAAAACGGAAATGGCGGCGGCCCATGGGGACAAAAACCCGGCGGCGGCGGCAAAGGACCATGGGGTTCCGGCCCTGATGGCGGTGGCGAACCACCGAATTTAGACGTAGACGAGATGGTGCGTAATTTGCAAAACCGTCTTGGTGGCGTGTTCGGCGGCGGTGGTGGAAACGGTAAAGGCTCTGGTGGCCTTGGCAGTTTCGGTATCGGGGTGTTTGTTATYCTTGGYYTGTTGTTTTGGATMGCYATGCCCGGTTCTGGTTGGTATGTKGCCGAAGCYGATGAAGAAGGGGTGRTWTTGCGMTTTGGTGCYTAYACYCGKACTGAASCWCCCGGKTTTCAYTTCAAATTACCAGTWCCATTYGAGCGGGTRTTAAARCCYAAAGTTACTGCGGCGCATCAAATTGATGTYGGSTTTRTAAAATCCGGCAATTCATCRCGYGGTATTCCTGGTGARAGCCTRATGYTGACCGGYGAYGARAATATTGTTGARCTKGGMTTTTCSGTRTTTTGGCAGATCAAAGAAGCGCAGGCTTATTTRTTCAAYATWGAAGAACCTGATRTTGCYTTAAAAGCYGTSGCCGAAAGCGCKATGCGYGAAATTGTCGGYAAAARTAATYTGGAAGAYATTATTACCGGTCAACGTGGTCAAATCGAAGAAGAKGCYCGTGATAATATTCARGCAATAATGGAYGGYTATGGTGCYGGYATMGTTGTMACACARGTGCARATYGCTAGRTCACAAGCWCCYGGYAARGTTAAYGATGCGTTTCGTGACGTGGTGAATGCYGCRCAAGACAAAGAAACMACCATCAATGTGGCYACTGCCTATCGTAATGATAAGGTTCCACGGGCTAGAGGTGATGCTCAGCGTCTATTRCAAGAGGCCGAGGCTTATCGTGARGCAACAGTTGCCGAAGCCAAGGGTGAGGCGGCCAGATTTACATTGGTTTATGACCAATACAAATTAGCTCCAGAAGTTACCCGTCAACGGATGTATCTGGAAACCATGGAGCGGGTATTGGAGAAATCTGATAAAATCCTGCTCGATCCGGACAGTGCCGGCAGCGTAGTGCCGTATTTGCCATTAAATGAATTAACCCGCAAAGGTAGAGGACAATAATCATGAAACGTTTAACTTTACCATTAGTAATATTACTGGTCTTTGGATCAGTTATGTTAGCAAGAACTGTTGCTTTTTCTGTTGACCAACGAGAGCAGGCTTTAGTGCTGATGTTTGGTGATGCCAAACGTGTGGAACACTCATGGAATAGTGATGATCAGCCCGGTCTTAAATTCAAATTTCCTTGGGAAAATGTGGTGCTTTTTGATCGCCGTAACTTGATGCTCGATGCCCCTGCAAAACAAATTTTGGCTTCCGATCAGGAATGGTTGATAGTCGATGTGTTTGCCCGGTACCGGATTGCGGATCCATTACTGTTCTATCAACGTGTTACTACTGTACGCGGCGCTGAATTACGGATGACACCGTTTCTTGAAGCCTCGGTCAAAAGTGTACTTGGTAGTCATGACAGTGCGCAAATTGTTTCCGGTCAACGGCTGGGCATGATGAATGCCATTCGCGACCAACTTGAAGCTCAAACCAAAGGTGCAAACCTTGGCGTTGAGATCATTGATGTGAAAATTCGTCGTGCTGATCTGCCGGCGGAAAATGCTGCTAAAGTGTTCAAACGCATGGAAACTGAACGCCAGCAAGAAGCTGCGAAAATTCGCGCCGAAGGTGAGGAGGCTGCATTGAAATTACGTGCGGAAGCCGATCGTGAAGTTCGGGTGATTTTGGCTAATGCCAAGGAATCATCATCAAGAATTCGTGGTGCCGGTGATGCCGAGCGTAACGAAGTTTATGCTAATGCGTATAACGCTGACCCTGAGTTCTTTGCGTTTTATCGCTCGATGGAAGCCTATGAAAAGGCTCTGGCCAATGGTCAGACCTCAATGGTACTTTCACCGGATAGCGAGTTCTTCCGTTACTTTGGATCACAAAGAGGCAAGTAACTCTGTATAATTTACTCTTGAGTCTTCAAGGGTGAGACAAATTTTAAGGGCGCATTCAGATTGAACTGGATGCGCCCTTAGTTTTTTGCACTCGGCTGTTATTCAGGTATGCTTGGTTCACAGGCTATTTGCTGTTGGTAAGTAACTACTGCCGGTTGGAACTTTCTCGCTTTTTGCAATGCTGTTTGACTGTCTAAACACTGTCCATTTTTAGCCAAGGCAAATGCATAACTATGTAATATTGAAGCCTTGTTCGGCTGGATTTGTAATGCTTTTTCGCAGTACGGAATACCCTCATCGGCACGGTTGGTCTTAGCAAGTAAATAACATTTAGAGTTCAGAACCGCCGGGTGTTCTGGTTGTGCCAAATAAGCTTGTTCTGCGTAAGGGATAGCAGTTTCATATTCGTTGATTTGCATAAAAGAAGTTGCGCGATTATGGGCATCGACCCAGTCTCTAATAGGTAGCTTGGTGTATTTATTTAAAACGGTCTCTTTTAATTTAACGGCCTTTGCCAAGTGCAAAGGTTCAATGATCATTTCCAATAAGGGGATTTGTTGTGAAGTATCTATATGCGGGTTGTTTTGAATGAAATTCAATACATGCTTGGCGTCAATAACGGCCTGCTCATGGCGGCCAACTTCGCTATAAGTCGCGCTACGATAGGCATGGAAAAACGGATCAGACGAAATGGTTTTTCCTGTTGTCTCTGCTAGATCATAAAAGTGAGCTGCTTCAGTGGTGTCGTATTGCAAAAAAGCAAGTGTTCCTAGATTGATATAAGCAAGACTTTTTAGTCCTGAGGTATCGGCTTCTTCTACACACTGAAATAATAGTGATTTGCGTTTCACCGGTTCTTGTTCTTGCCAAGCCTTATCGCAGACAGCAATTGTTTTTGGCTGTTGTGCTGTACTAGGAGTTTCAGGGATAAGTAAAAGGCCAAGAAATAGTGCAATCATGAGTTTCTCCTTAAAAGATTAGGAAAACTCTACTCCACCCGGGCAATTCGTACCAGATTTGTTTTGCCCGGTGATCCAAACGGTATGCCAGCGGTGACAACAATTCTATCGCCGGCTTTTCCTACGCCTTCGCGTTTAACTGCTTCTACTGCTTTGCTGACCATATCATCCATATTGCTGGCATCTTCGGTCATGCAAACGGTGATACCCCAAACCAAAGCAAGTCTTCTGCCAGTGGATAGATTAGGTGTCATGCCGATTATGCGCTCGATAGGACGTTCTCTGGCGGCTCTAAATGCTGTTGATCCAGAAGATGTATAGGTAACGATTGCTGCGGCCTTGATGGTGTCGGCGGCCATGTGTGCAGCAGCCATGATTGCATCGGCGGTAGTGTTCTCTGGTCGTCTTTGTCCAGCCGCAAGTAAATCTCGCCAACTTGGCGATCGTTCAACCCGGCGAATGATTTTTTCCATCATTGAAACTGTTTCGACTGGATATTGGCCAACAGCTGTTTCGCCTGATAACATCACCGCATCAGTGCCGTCATAAACAGCCGTTGCTACGTCGGAGGCCTCGGCTCTGGTTGGTGCAGGGTTTTCAATCATGCTTTCCAGCATTTGCGTTGCGACAATTACCGGCTTGCCTTTGCGTCTTGCTTTGGCAATGATTTCTTTTTGCAATACCGGAACGGCTTCGGGCGGCATTTCCACACCAAGATCRCCTCTAGCYACCATCACCGCATCGGTTAGATCCATGATCGCATCAAGATGCTCAATAGCCAGTGGTTTTTCCAACTTAGAGATAATGCCAGCTTTCTTTTGTACTAGTTTTCGCAAATCAGCCACATCTTGTGGCCCCTGAACAAAGGACAAAGCTACCCAATCAACGCCCAGTTCCAACGCCAAGGTTAAATCTTCACGGTCTTTGTTGGTAAGAGCCGATATTGGCAAAAAAGCACCCGGCAGGTTCACGCCTTTGCGATTGGAAAGAACGCCAGCAGTCTGCGCTGTGACTTGCATGCTGTCTTTAGTAATTGCAGTTACTTTGAACCGCATTCTGCCATCATTGACCAATAATATGTCATTGACTGAAATTGCTTTGAAAATTTCCTTATGCGGTAGTGGCGCACGTGTCTCAGTACCCAGTGCAGGATCCATATCAAACTGGAAGTTCTGGCCTGATTTTAAAGAAACCTCGCCATTTTCAAATACTCCAAGGCGCAATTTAGGGCCTTGTAAATCAGCAATTATCGCAATCGGGCGCTGTTTGTCTTTTTCCACTTCGCGTATGGCTTGATATAGTTTTCGATGGTCGTCTTTTGTCCCATGCGAGAAATTCATACGAAAAATATCGACACCGGAATCAAACAATTTTGATATTTGACTTACACTAGAGGTTGCCGGGCCAAGTGTAGCTACGATTTTAGTTCGTGTTCGTTTCATGATTGCCGCGTTTTCTTACATTTTGAGTGAACAACAGTATTCAGTGATTCAATCAACTTTGTAAGTTATCTTTTACAATAATCTAGTGAGACCTATTAGGCATTTGAAACGGTGTTATAATATCATTACAAAAATGATATACATTACGTCGGTATTGTTTCTTGCATTTAGCGGCTTTGTTGCGTATCGCCCTGCAATGTCTTCTTTGCAAAAATCCTCTAGACCTCGCCATAAACTTACCGAAGGGCCGGTATCGGGGCATTTGTTCCGCCTTGGTATTCCGATGTCTATCGGGATATTTGCGGTCATGTCGGCAACGATTGTGGACACGTTTTATATTTCYAGATTAGGCACWATACCTCTGGCGGCTGTGGCCTTTTGCGTGCCGTTGATTTTTGTTATGCAATCATTGTCTGTTGGTTTGGGAGCCGGAGCTTCTTCGGTGGTATCACGCGCAGCAGGCGAGGGTGATCATGATCGCTTGAGCCGACAAACAACCGATTCAGTCTTGCTAGCCATTTTAGTGGTTACTGGTTTTGCCATAATCGGATTTTTTAGYTTTGAAAGCATAGTAAGATTTGCCGGTGCCTCAGAAGARYTGATGCCTGATATACGKGCATATTTGCAAATTGCTTTTGTTGGATCGGCATTTATCGTTGGACCAATGGTCGCAGGAAGTATTTTGCGGGCATTGGGTGATGTAAAAGTAGCAAGCATGACAATGGTCGGCGGGGCAATCATAAATTTGATACTTGATCCGTTCTTGATCTTTGGTATTGGGCCGTTCCCGCGAATGGAAGTCGCCGGAGCTGCWYTGGCAACCGTGTTATCCAATGTTTTGGCTATCGTTGTTATGGGCTGGTACATGGTGGTTAAARAGCGGCTTATTACCTTGCAYYTACCGCCATGGHGCGAATTGGCWCATTCTTGGGGRCARGTGCTAAARGTTGGTRTTCCGGCAACTGCCACYAATATTGCTAATCCAATGACAATTTTCATTGTTACCGCYGCCTTTGCTGTTTATGGCGATGCTGCTGTTGCTGGYTTTGGAGTGGCMGGRCGTATGGAGTTYTTATTCGCCATTCCRTTGCTTGCTYTGTCCGCYTCTATTGGKCCGATAACTGGYCAAAATGGCGGRGCTGGGMAKYTSGATCGGGTGCGTGAGGCGTTCCAAGTTTCGTTCAAGATATGCGCCTTTTGGGCAGCAGGAACCGGTATTGTATTGTTTTTGCTAAGCGGCTTTATCGCAAAATTGTTCTCCAATGATCCGGCTGTACAACAAGTTACACAATTATTCCTGTCGATAGTGCCATTTACCACGGTTGGATAYGGARTTGTGATAACGGCTTCGGCTGGGTTTAATGCATTGGGRMGGCCATTRCCGGGYATGTTTATGACATTCGGCMGMTCGCTWATTCTTATTGCTATCGGGGTGTGGGTTGGTGGYTAYTTATAYGGAACCACTGGAATTATTTTGGCTCTTGCKCTGGCRAATATTATATCKGGRYYTTTGGTGTTTTTGTGGGTGAGGCARGCTGATATGAGTGCTGCGCAAAGTTCGCCAAAGCTTAYAAAGCCSACTCATAATTAAATTCGSCGCAAAATACGACCYARTTCWACCTTGTCATTTTTATGTTCTGAGCTGAATTTGCCATGCTCTAGCCATTGCCATTTATCKGYGGAAAAYAACACACKCATTTGYTCAAGRYCGCAATGATACGGTGGGCCGTCAGTCGTTTGGGTCTGCATGAACATAGCAAATAATTGCCCACCCGGACGTAGCCAAGAATGGATTTGTTCCGCATAGGTAAAAGTTTGATCAGGGTGTAGTGCGCAAAGGCATGTTTGCTCGTAAATAGCATCAAATAGTGTTGGTGCTTGCCATGACAATACGTCTACTTGTTCAAAGTTGACCTTGTTAGCATTGGTGTGAGTGGATTTAACCTGATTCTGATGGTTAATTGCACTGGGAGCAAAATCAAGCCCTGTTACATCAAAACCGCGCTCAGCTAATAAAAATGGTTCTGTCGAACGGCCACACCCCGGTATAAGTATTTTTCCGGTTGGCAAATGTCCTTCTTTTAGCCAATAACTTAAAGCCGGGTTTACCTGCTCACGTTCCCAACGGGTAGAGTTTTCCTGGTATCTTGCTTCCCAATCATCTGCATTATTAAATTTATCATTTTTTTCCATAAGAAAAGCATTGATACCGTTGCCAAGTCCGCGTCAAGGGGGTAACACACCGTTCTTCTGAAACATGCGGATGTGGCGGAATTGGTAGACGCGCTGGATTTAGGTTCCAGTGTCTTACGACGTGGAGGTTCAAGTCCTCWSMWCCSSWMSMTYWKCYRGAWRGARMRYWGCSCKYYSRAKKYASWKGKSKTSRGWYYKMRTCYYKCMGGGYGCACCATACCTTGTCTCGCGGCCAATCGCTTCGCGATGCCTCCGACGGGGCGGCGAGCGGTCGCCGGGGCGCAGTCGCACCCAGTTATGGGGTTCGAGGTTAGTCCTCTTACCCGAACCGTACCTTGTCTCGCGGCCAATCGCTTCGCGATGCTGACGCTTAGCTCTTGAGCGCGTGGTTTGCTTCTAGGTTAGTCCTCTCACCGGCATCATATTTTTTGTCTCTCGGCGTAATAAGCTCATTACTTTGGCAGTGTTTTTGCCTAAGGTTTTGTCGGCAATTTTGCGACTATTGTGGGTAAAAATTAAGAGTTTGAGGGTGATTTATTTTCGGTTATTTGTTGTTTTCTGCAATTCGTACAAATCTGATGGATTTGTTGCTTGACGAATGAGTAAAGGAGCCGTATTTGATCGGCTCTGTTGCAATCAGTTGTGCAACATAAACGAGATGCGCGGGTGTAGCTCAGTTGGTTAGAGTGCCGGCCTGTCACGCCGGAGGTCGCGGGTTCGAGTCCCGTCACTCGCGCCATTTCGTTTTCACAAATTCATACATAAATTTAGATGCAACTTGCGCCGCAAATGCAGACCTTACAAAAAGGGGTCTTTATTGGTTGAAATTTTGTTTGCTATAGAATTAATATCACCATTTATTTGAACATTGTTTTGTGTTGCGTGTCCATTTTCGGCGCAATTAAATACCAATTATAGCGTCTTTATGTGACCATAATAACACGTTTGGTGCTTATTAGCCGTGATAAGGGTGGTTTTCACCTATTAACTATAACTGCTGACCTTGTCACAGCTATTAAAAATGTTGCAACCTGCCTAATCGCTAATTACGGCGACTTTAGTTTTAGAAAATTCCTACGAGGGTAAAACCATGAATAAAAAATTCCTATTGATGGGCGTATCAGCACTGATGGTCAGTGCCGTAAGCGCTCCGATTGCTTTGGCGCAAGATGCCGGAGTATCTGAAGACGATAATATCGTTGTAACTGGTACGCGCCGAAAGGGTCGTTCTGCGGTCGATACGCCGGCTCCGGTTGATATTATTTCCGGTGCTGATTTTGTAAATCAGGGTGGTGGTGACTTAACCGATCTGGTTCGGGCAACTGTACCTTCTTACAATGTTAACACACAGCCTATTTCCGATGCGGCAACTTTGGTTCGCCCGGCTAACTTACGTGGACTTTCGCCTGACCAGACTCTGGTTTTGGTAAATGGTAAACGCCTTAAACGTGCGGCGGTCATTACATTTTTTGGCGGCGGCGTTTCTGATGGTGCCCAAGGCCCTGATATTTCGGTCATTCCTGCTTTGGCTCTGAAAAATTTGCAAGTGTTACGTGATGGCGCTGCAACACAATATGGTTCCGATGCAATCGCCGGTGTTATGAACTTTATCCTTAAAGATGCGTCAGATGGCGCAACTATTCAGGCCAAGTACGGATCAACTTATGCCGGTGACGGTGATGAGTGGTCAGTTGCAGCCAATGTTGGTCTACCACTTGGTGACACTGGTTTCTTCAATGTTACAGCGGAATGGCGCAATGTAGATGATACTTCGCGTTCGGTTCAACGTGATGATGCCGCAGCCTTGATCGCTGCTGGTAACTTAGATGTTGCCAATCCAGCGCAAGTCTGGGGTCAGCCGAAAGTTGATGATGATATTAAGACTTTCATCAATATGGGTGTTGATTTTGGCGACAACGGACAGCTTTACGCCTTTGGTAACTATGCGCAGCGTCGTGTTGAAGGTGGGTTCTACTTCCGTAACCCAACCAATCGTAGCGGCGTATTTGCTGGGCCGACCGTTGATCCATTAACTGGTTTGTTTGACCCAAATGGTGTACCTTCTGTTCTTGTTGGTGATTTATCCGGCGGAAGTGCTGGTGATTGCATTGCCGGCATTCCTCTTTCTGCATCGGGAATTCCAGACCCAACACTTCTAGCTTCCATAATCGCCGATCCAAATTGCTTTAGCTTCCTTGAGATGTTCCCTGGCGGCTTTACTCCACGTTTTGGTGGTAATTTGCGCGACAAGGGTGTGACCATAGGCATTAAAGGTGATTTGCCATTTGCTGAAAAGATCGCTTATGACATTAGCTATACTTACGGTAAGAATGATGTTGATTTCTTTATTTTTAACACCGTAAACGCTTCACTTGGCCCGGATACCCCGACTTCGTTTAATCCTGGTGGTTACAGTCAAGAAGAAAACATTGTAAATGCGGATTTTTCTTATGATATGCCGGTTGCAGGTTTTGCCTCTGATCTTAATATCGCCGCAGGTTTTGAATTCCGTTCAGAGGCGTTTTCTATCCGTGCTGGTGATCCTGCATCTTACGTCATTGGGCAGCTTTCAGCTCCTTCTGTTGGCTTTCCAAATGGGCAAGGTTTCTCGTCCAGCTCTAATGGATTTGGTGGCTTTACACCAGGCACTGCTGGAACCAGCAGCCAAAGCAATGTTGCATTTTACTTGCAAACAGAGGCTGATGTTACTGAGCGGTTAATTTTGCAAGCTGCGGTTCGTTATGAGAATTATACGGCATTTGGTTCGACTACCAATTATAAAGCTGGTGGTATTTTCAAAGTAACTGATGATTTTCGTTTGCGTAGTACGTATAGCACGGGCTTTCACGCTCCTACCGCTGGGCAAGCCAATATTACCAATATCTCAACAGTATTTAATGGAACAGAGTTAGTTGATGAAGGTACATTACCACTTACATCGGGTGCTGGACAGTTTATTTCTGACTTCATTGCAAGTCAGGGTGGGGTTCGTCCTACGCTAGGGCCTGAATCTTCAAATAGCTTTACTCTTGGTACAGTGTTCAATTTTGGTTCGGCCACAGTCACTCTTGATTTGTTTAATATCAATGTGAATGACCGAATTGCAACATCTGCACGCCAAGACTTTATTGGTGCTTTGCGGATTACAGCGACTGATAATGGTGTGGCTTTTGGGCCTAACGACACAACTTCGCAATTGTTAAACGCCCTTGATGCGGCTGGTGTGCTAAATGCTGCTGATTTTGCCGGATCGGAAGATCTAACTGTCTTCAGATTTTTTAACAATGATTTTGATACTCGTACTAGAGGTGCAGATTTGGTTGTAACTATGCCATTTGATGTTGGTACAGGATCGACCAATGCTGTTTGGACAGTTAATTATACTGACACTCAAGTTACAAGGGCAGGTAATCTTGGTGCTGGTCGTCTTCAACAGTTGGAAGACGGTCTTCCTGCATGGCGTAGTAGCTTTACCTTAACTCATAATCAAGGGTCATGGAATTTCTTAGCTCGTGCTAATTATTATGGTGCGTATTTTGAAGATCACCTTGATGCAGGTCTGGTATTCCCGATTAATGCTGGTGCAGAAGTTACATTTGATGCGCAAGTCGGGTTTGATATAACAGAACAGTTTGAAATTGCAGTTGGCGCGCAAAACTTGCTGAACAATTTCCCTGACGAGAACCCTTGGGGTGGCGTTGTCGGATCGAGATACCCTGCGAGTTCGCCAATGGGCTTTAATGGCGGTTTCTATTATATTCGTCTTACTGGCAGAATGTAGTATTGGTCTTAATAAGAATTAGAAAAACCCCGGTCATTTGATCGGGGTTTTTTTTATTTTTTATTTACAAGGTTTAATCGTTAATCTGGCCGGTAACAAAGTATATTGATCGCCGCAGGCCTTGTTCAATTGCGCTTGGTTTATTCTGGCGGTTTGTAAGTCTGCTCCAGAGAGGTTCGCTCCGGTTAAGTTTGCACCTTTAAAGTCGGCTCCGCCAAAGTAACCCCCAACCATTGTTGCATTTTGTAAATTACTGTAACGAAAGCCAGCACCAGAAAACCTGCCGCCAAACATATTGCTGACTGATAAATCAGCTCCATCGAATTTGGCGTTGTTCATGGTTGAAAGACTTAAATTGGATTGGCGCATTTTTGCTTTGGCAAAATTACGCCCCGGCATATCCTTAAATGAAAAATCCGCCTGAAATAAATTGCAAGCAGGACATGATGCGCCGCCCGTAGCATTTTCTACGTGGCCAGCATTTTGTGCCAGCAATGGGGCAGGGCAGAGCATTGCTGCAATAATACCGAACTTGAAAACATGTTTCATAATAATATCTCTTTGCTAAATCGTGCAAATAGCAATGAAACACATATCCATTGGTAAATCATGAACAGCCGGTAGTTGCTCCACAAACATCGCATTTAAGGCAAGTACCGTTTCGAACCAAAGTGAAATGCCCACAGTCAGGACAAGCATCTCCGGTATAACCTCTGGCTCGTGATTGCCTACGGGCGCTGGAGCCAGGCGGCAGGCCATTGGTTGCAGTAGTAGCTTTACCAACTTTGTCGACGATGGTTGCCGTCATATTTGTAACGGTTTCTTTGCTTACTGTTTCTTTTTTGACACCAATGCGATCATCGCCATCTGAGCCTGTAGGTAAAAACATAACGACATTTTCCGGTACTTGGCCTCGGGCAAAACCCATTGATATATATTCACTGGCCGAGGTTTCACTTTGTCCCTTGTCTGCTTTGACACCTTTGCCCATAGGCTCGTTTAATTGTTCGGGGCTGATATGTGCAAGATCGTCACGACCAAGGTAAGATACGGCTATTTCACGAAATAAATAATCCAGAATTGATGTGGCGTTTTTAATTCGGTCATTGCCAGTGACAATTCCTGCAGGTTCAAAACGGGTAAATACATAAGCATCAACGAATTCTTCCAATGGAACGCCGTATTGCAAACCGATAGAAATGGCGATAGCAAAATTATTCATCAGGCTTCTAAATGCCGCGCCTTCTTTGTGCATATCAATGAATATTTCACCAAGAGAACCATCGTCGTATTCGCCGGTGTGTAGATAAACTTTGTGTCCGCCAACATTGGCTTTTTGAATATAACCCTTGCGCCGGTCAGGCAGCTTGTGCCGTCGCTGCGGACGCTCGACCACTCTTTCGATGATTTTTTCAACAACTCGCTCGGCCATTATCCGGGATTTTTCTGGGATTGAGGCTTCAGCGGTATCATCGAGCATTTCAAGGTCGTCATCATCAATCAAGGCGCTGTTTAATGGCTGCGATAATTTTGAGCCATCACGGTACAAAGCAACGGCTTTTAGGCCAAATTTCCAAGCATCATGATATGCCAAAGCACAATCTTCGATGCTGGCATTATTGGGTAGATTGATGGTTTTAGAAATTGCGCCGGAAATAAATGGCTGTACCGCTGCCATCATTGAYARRTGYGCTTTCGCGCTCAAATAYCTGGTTCCTGTACGACCACAYAAGTTTGCGCAATCAAATACTGATAGRTGTTCGTCCTTTATATGTGGCGCACCCTCTATAGTCATGGCKCCGCAACAATAGAYATTGGCTTGCTCAATTTGGGTTTTGGTAAAGCCGATAGCGTCTAATATATCCAAAGATGGATTGTCTAAYTGCTCTTTRCTTAATCCMAGGCCATCTATGCAAAAACCTTCTCCAAGGCTCCATTTGGTAAATGCAAAGCGAATATCAAAYGCATCAGCTAATGCTGCTTCTATTTTCTCAAGTTCGAACGAAGTAAGGCCTTTGTCCTTCAGGATTTGATGGTTAATTCCCGGAGCATTTTCCAAAGTCCCTGTACCAACTGCATATTGGGTGATCTCTTCGGACTGCTCGGCTGAGTAACCCAAAGAATTTAATGCCTCTGGAACCGAACGGTTGATGATTTTCAAATAACCACCACCAGCCAGCTTTTTGTATTTGACCAARGCAAAATCAGGTTCAATACCGGTGGTGTCACAATCCATAACCAAGCCAATAGTGCCAGTAGGRGCTACCACGCTTATCTGGGCATTACGAAACCCGTGTTTTTCACCTKTYYGYAGRGCATCTTGCCAAACACTTGCGGCTAATTCACTTAAWYYAGMRTATGGACAGTTTTCGTGATCTAATGCTTGTGGCGGGATTTCCAAGCCTTGGAAATCCGCAGGAACAGTATCTTTGGCAGCAGCTTTGGCGTGATTACCAATTACTCGCAACATCGGTTCTTTATTGTCGCTGTATTTTGCAAATGCCCCTAAATCCGCTGCAATTTCGGCTGAGGTTAAATAGCTTTTTGCGCTAAGTAGTGCAGAAATTGCCCCGGCTGCGGCTCGCCCATTGTCACTATCATAGGCAATTCCCGTGCTCATTAACAGGCCGCCAATATTGGCAAAGCCTAAGCCTAATGTACGAAACTCATATGAGCGCATAGCAATATTACGTGCTGGAAATTGCGCCATAGTCACCGATATTTCCAGAACAATAGTCCATAATTTCACTGCATGTTGGAAATTGTCAGTATTGAATTGCTGCCCGTCCATGATGAACTTCTTAAGGTTTAGCGAGGCAAGATTGCAGGCTGTATCATCAAGAAACATGTATTCAGAACAAGGATTTGAGGCGGTTATTTCACCTGAGTTGGCGCAAGTGTTCCAGTTATTGATCGTGTCATGAAATTGCAATCCGGGATCCGCGCAAGACCATGAGGCAACAGATATTTTGTCCCATAATTGTTTGGCCGGCAGGGTTTTATGAATTTTGCCATCACGACGGTTCAGCAAATCCCAATTGCTACCATTTTCCACCGCCCGCATAAAATCATCTGTAACCCGAATGGTGTTATTAGAGTTTTGTCCGGAAACAGTTGAATAGGCTTCGGAGTCCCAATCAGCATCGAATTCTTGCATATCCAGTTTATCAACGCCATTTTTGGCCAAGCGTATTACCCGCTCGATCGCGCCTTCTGGAACAGCATTTTTTCTGGCAGCTAGAATTTCTCGCTTTAATGCAGCGTTTTTGGCTGGAATAAAGCAATCATCATCATTGCCCTGACAATGTGCGCAAGCTTTTAAGATTGCTGTTAAATGGCGTTTTAGAACTTTTGATCCTGTGACTAAGGCTGCTACTTTGGCTTCTTCTTTAACTTTCCAATCGATAAATTCTTCTACATCTGGATGATCGGCATCAACGATGACCATCTTTGCTGCTCTTCGGGTGGTGCCGCCGGATTTAACCGCTCCGGCAGCGCGATCACCAACCCGCAAAAAACTCATCAAGCCAGAACTGTGGCCACCACCGGAAAGTGGTTCACCATTACCGCGAAGCGAGGAGAAATTAGTTCCAGTGCCAGACCCATACTTGAACAATCTGGTTTCACGCGACCATAAATCCATAATCCCGCCTTCGCCAACCAAATCATCTTCTAGTGATTGAATAAAGCAAGCGTGAGGTTGTGGTCGTTCATAGGCCGAACTGGATTGGTGTACTTTGCCGGTTTCATGATCGACATAAAAATGCCCTTGTGCTGGCCCCGTGGTGCCATAGGCCCAATGCAGCCCGGTGTTAAACCATTGTGGAGAGTTCGGCGCGGCCATTTGCGTGGCCAGCATATATCTTGTTTCGTCGTAAAACGCTGCTGCGTCTTGTTCTGTCGCAAATACACCTGACTTCCAACCCCAGTAAGTCCATGCGCCGACCATGCGATCAAACACCTGCTTGGCACTGTTTTCGGCGGTGTATTGCTGGCTCTTCGGTAGCGTATCCAGTTTTTGCTGGTCTGGTATTCTTCGCTGTAACCAGCTTGGTATGCCTTGTTCCTCAACTGGTATGGTAAAAGCGGGAATACCTGCCTTGCGAAAATACTTTTGCGCCATCACATCAATGGCAACTTGGCTCCAACCCAATGGAGCTTCTACATCGCCGGCATCAAAAACCATTTCCCCATCGGGGTTGGTGATGGCGCTGGAAATAGTTTGAAATCCAATAAGATCATATATGTCTGTATTGGGCTTGGTAAATATCCGCTCTATTTTCATCCGCTTGGTTCCTCTTTTGGTAACGACTCACTCTCATGCATCTGGTGCTAGACTGTAATGAAGCTGGTTAACAAAGTTCAACCCCTAGGTTAAAAGAGTTTATCGAATTAGCGGTAGTCGGAGAGTTTTTTTATAATTTGGCGGGGAAATTTCGAATTACCAACTAAATGTTAATCGCTTTGCTGTAATTGTTGAGTAGTAAAGGTGAAAGAAAAACTCAATGGAATACGGAACCCGCATTCGACGTATGGACGTTATGCTGATCGACGCAAACAAGGTTTCGCGTGGAAATTTGGGAGCTTTAGTCCGTGATTTTGGTTGTTATTCGGTTCGTCCGTTTGAAGATAGCGAAACCCCAATAGTCTCCATTATCAATAAACCGCCATCGGTGGTGCTGTGTCATTGGGATTCTGATGGCGAATTTGCAACTAAAATCCTTAATGTCATTCGCCGTCATAGTGTTGAAGCTGTTGCCAAAACACCGTTTATTCTTGTTACTAACAATAAAAGCCGGCAAATGATGTCGATCGGATTAAAGGCCGGAGCCACTCATTTCCTTGATGACCCGGTTGTGCCGGCAGATTTAGTGAAAAAGCTGACGTTCGTTTTATGTGATAAACGACAAATGCTGCGCCATGCAGGAAAAATGATCTATGTTGCCGCACCTGCGCGACAGATAAAGAAATCAAAATTAAAGCCAAATGTAAAAATAATGGAATTTACGTCCAAGCCAAAAGTCAAACCAAAACCTGATCCGGTTATTGCGATTGCACCAACTATAGCACCTTTACCAGAAACAGATGCTGACGAGGACGATATTCTGGAACTATAGTCTGCTCTTCTGATTGATTCGGTTTTGCAGGTTAGAATTTATGTCTGATACAGATGAAACACATTTAAGCATTGTTGAAGAAAGCATTGATGATGCGCTTAGTAGCCGATATCTGGCTTATTCATTATCAACGATTACCCAGCGCGCATTGCCGGATTTACGCGATGGTTTAAAGCCCGTGCATCGACGTATTTTGTATGCAATGCGTGAACTTAAATTAAAACCGCAAACCGGCTTCAAAAAATGCGCCAGAGTAGTTGGTGATGTTATTGGTCGTTTTCACCCGCACGGAGACCAAGCGGTTTATGATGCATTGGTTCGATTGTCGCAAAACTTTGCTCAAAGGTACCCTTTAGTTGATGGGCAGGGCAATTTTGGYAATATTGATGGYGATGGTGCTGCRGCCATGCGTTATACCGAAGCYAGGCTKACTGTAGCTGCTGAATTATTGCTTGATGGTATTGATGAAGACACWGTTGATTTTCGCACGACCTTTTCCGGTGACGATGATGARCCGGTGGTTCTGCCVGCTGGCTTTCCTAATTTACTGGCCAATGGAACTAGCGGTATTGCTGTTGGCATGGCTACTTCGGTGCCGCCGCACAATGCATCAGAGCTAATTGATGCTTCATTGCATCTGATCAAACACCCAAATGCCTCDATTGCCAAATTGATGACATTCGTGCCGGGGCCGGATTTTCCAACTGGTGGCATATTGGTTGAAGATCCTGAAAAAATGGCTGAAAGCTATGCCACTGGTCGTGGTGGCTTTCGATTGCGCTCAAAGTGGGAAATCGAGGAATTGCCCAGAGGCCAATGGCAAATATTGATCACTGAAATTCCTTATACAGTGCAAAAATCAAGATTGATCGAAAAGCTGGCTTTGTTGATTGAAACCAAGAAATTACCATTGCTTGGTGATGTTCGTGACGAATCTGCGGAAGATGTTCGTGTTATTATCGAGCCAAAGTCAAAAACTGTTGATCCGCAAATATTCATGGAATCCTTGTTTCGGTTGTCGGAACTGGAAGTTCGCGTGCCATTAAACTTAAATGTCTTGGACAAAGACCGCCGTCCAGCGGTGCGCTCGTTACGTGAAGCATTACAGGGTTGGCTTGATCATAAGCGTGAAGTTTTATTGCGTGGCACTAATTGGCGATTGCGAAAAATAGCTAACCGGCTTGATACTTTGGCTGGTTATCTGGTGGCGTTTTTGAACCTCGATGAAGTCATCCGCATTATCCGCGAAGAAGATGACCCAAAAGCCGAGTTAATCAAAACCTTTACGTTGAATGATAATCAGGCCGAGGCGATCCTTAACATGCGGCTTCGCTCTTTGCGAAAGCTTGAGGAAATGGAAATTCGCACCGAGGATGCAAGCCTGCGATCCGAACGATCCGGCCTGTTGGAATTGCTGCAATCAGAAACCGCGCAATGGGCGAAAATCAGCTCTGACTTGCGAAATGTAAAAAAACTACTGGCCAAAGCAAGCGATGGTGATAAGCGCCGCACCCAGTTTGCTACCGCGCCAATGACCACCACCGAAGAAGTGCTAGAAGCCTTGGTGGTCAAAGAACCGGTGACGATTGTCTTGTCGCAAAAAGGTTGGATGCGGGCGTTAAAAGGCAAAAGTGTCGATATTTCTAGTGTTAAATTCAAAGATGGCGATGCTGCGGATTTTTGCGTAAATGCTGATACCACGGACAAGCTGGTCTTGTTCGCCAGCAATGGTAAATTTTACACATTAGGCTGTGATAAATTACCCGGCGGCAGAGGGCAGGGGGATCCGATCCGCTTGTTGATAGATCTGGACGAGCATCATACCATTATTGCGATGTTTATATTCGACCCAGCCCGCAAATTATTGGTGGCTTCTTCGGCTGGCTATGGGTTTGTCGTTCCAGAAAAATCCGTAATTGCCTTAAAACGCGGCGGTAAACAGGTGCTAAATGTCTCCGGTGCCATTGAGGCAAGTGTTTGCGTGCCGGTGATAGGTGACACGTTAGCGGTGGTCGGTGAGAACCGCAAAGTATTGGTTTATCCATTGGCCGAATTGAACGAGATGAACCGTGGTAAAGGTATAAGGTTACAGTCTTATAAGGACGGTGGTTTGTCCGACGTGTTAGTGTTTGAGCATGAAGAAGGCTTGTTTTGGACTTCTACTAGTGGCCGGCGCACGGCTTATCAGGATTGGTCATTATGGCTTGGCAAAAGAGCGCAGGCTGGACGAATTGCCCAAAGGGGTTTTCCGGGTAATTTACGGTTTGGCGGGGCAATGGGCGCGGCACAAGTGCGCAATTAAGTTTTGCCTCTTTGAATATGATTTTTTTGCTGTATAAATGTTTTGAACTATTGGAGAGTCTTTTATGTTGATTACTTTGGGCATTATTGCCGTTATCGGTTTTTATCTTGTCATCATTTACAATAAATTGGTGGCTTTGCGACAGACCACTGGCCAATCTTGGTCAGATATCGATGTGCAGTTAAAACAACGCTATGATTTGATCCCGAATTTGGTGGAAACTGTCAAAGGCTATGCCAAGCATGAAAAAGAAACTTTGCAGGCCGTAGTCGATGCCAGAAGCGCGGCAATGGGCGCGGGCAATGTCGGCGATCAAGCGGCGGCAGAAAACATGCTGACCGGTGCTTTGAAAAGCATTTTCGCACTGGCAGAAGCTTATCCTGATCTTAAAGCCAACACTAATTTCTTGCAATTACAGGCAGAGTTATCTGATGTTGAGAATAAAATTTCTGCAGCCAGAAGGTTCTACAATAATTCAGTTGCCGAATATAATACCGGTCAAGAGCAGTTTCCGGCGGTATTATTTGCTAGCAAGTTTGGTTTTGATCAGCGGGAATTTTTTGAAGTTGCAGCTTCCGAACGCGCGGCAGTTAACACCACTCCAAACATTAGCTTTTAATACAGGCGTTTATTATGGCCGCTTATGGCCTTAAAACCCAAATATGGAATAACAACCTAAAGTCGGGGTTGTTGCTGGCTGGTTTTCCGATATTGCTCAGCATATTATTGTTTGCTCTGGTGCTGATGTTTCAGGTGATGATCGATGATGCTAATGATCTGCGCTCCGGTTTATACGCGGCGGCAATGGCTATGCCATCAATATTTCCAGTGGCCTTGGTTGGTGCGGGTATCTGGTTTGTAATTTCGTTTTTTGGGCATCAAAAAATGATAGATATGTCTACCGGCGCAAAAAGTTTGCAGCGCAAAGACAATCCTCACCTTTATAACATGTTGGAAAACTTGTGTATTTCACGGGGCATGCCAGTGCCAAATTTGCGAATTATCGAAACCCCTGAACGCAATGCGTATGCCAGCGGGATCAGAGAAAAGGCAATGTCAGTTACTTTAACCCGTGGCCTGATTGATAGCCTTAATGATGCGGAATTAGAAGCGGTGATCGCCCATGAACTAACCCATATTCGTAACAAGGACGTGCGATTATTAGTAGTGGCAATTATATTTGTTGGCATCTTTTCGTTTGCCGGCGAGATAATGTTTCGCGGCATGTTTCGGGTTAATTTACCACGTAATAATAGCTCTAGGCGTTCTGGTGGTGGTAATGCCGGGGTGTTGATAATAATTGCAATCGCTCTTGTTGCGATCACTTGGGCTTTGGCAGTTTTGGTTCGGTTTGCCATTTCAAGACGGCGCGAGTTTTTGGCCGATGCCGGCGCGGTTGAGTTAACTAGAAACCCCGATGCGATGATTAGCGCTTTGCAAAAAATATCTGCCCGCAGTCAAATTTCTGCACCGCCAGAGGTACAGCAAATGTTCATTCACAGCGCCGCAAAGGGCGGTATATCAGGTTTATTCGCAACCCACCCGCCAATAGAAAAGCGCATTGAAGCTTTGGTGATAATGGGCGGGCAGGTGCAAACTCATGCCTCTGGGCCGTGGGGTTAACTAGATTTAACGAACGCTAAAACTCACCTGATCAATGATGTTTTTGTCTTGATCTATTATTTGCAATTTATGTTGGCCAATAACTGGGTGCCATAACATACCAATTTGCACATGTTCTTCATTTAGCATTAGTTTCAAATTGTCATTTGCACCGCGAACCGCCAGTCGTATTAGTTGATTTGCCGCTGGAATATCCGGATCCAAGGCAATAATAGTGCCGTTTATTGGTTGGATGATGCTGGATTTGACATCATCTTCTGTAATCACATAAATGGTATCGCGTTGTAACCCTTGCAAAAACCATTCAGATCTTGGCTGTTCGATTTGCGGAACAAAACTAACTTCATTTGCCACAATTCCAGCAGGAATAACCATTAGAGCAGGTTTTGCGTCATGATGTAAAACCCGCATTACCCGGTTCCAAATAGGAGCCGCACCACTGGTTCCAGAGACACCGGTCATCGGATCGCCTTCAAAGTTTCCAACCCAAACCCCRACGGTATAGCGGCTGGTAAATCCRATCGCCCAATTATCGCGCATTGCTTTGCTGGTTCCGGTTTTTACTGCCGCTGGAAATGGCAAATCAAGAACCGAATTGCGGCCAAATGTATGTCTTCTGGCATTTGGATCAGCCAGCATATCAGCAGTTATGAAAGCTGCTTGTTTGCTAAGCACAGTATTGGGTTTCGCTTTGTCTTGCTTGATATAACTTATTTTAGAAAGCTCACCTGCATTGGCAATGGTGCGATAGGCTTGAACTTGCTCAAGCAGTGAAACCTCGATTGACCCCAAAGCCAAAGCAAAACCATAATAGTCAGCCGATTGATCAAGCCCTGCATATCCCAGCTCAGACAGCCGCTGCATAAATGGCTCAACACCAATCAGTTTAAGGGCTTTAACTGCTGGTATATTAAGCGAGCTGCCAAGTGCGTATCTGACCGATACAGCTCCTACATATTGATGGTCATAGTTTTGCGGTGCGTATATCCCTTGCACAGACTCAAGCTGCAAGGCGCTATCGTCCAAAATGGACGAGGAATTAAGCACTTTGTTCTCTATTGCCAACGCATATAGATGCGGCTTTAGCGTTGAGCCTGCCTGCCTTTTGGCGGTAACTCCATCAACGAAAGGTGATTTTGAACTTTCCGAATTGCTGCCAACCCAAACCAGTATTTCGCCGCTAATATTATCAACCACCAAAATGGCGCCATCGCGAACATTGCGACGAGACAGCCGTGATAATTGCTGTTTTAGAATTTGCTCGGCCTTAATTTGTAAGTTTTTGTCCAAAGTTGATTGCACGCGATCGCCAGCTTTTGCCGCCAATTTTTGTCTTATATGGTAGGCAGAAGCAAAATCATCATTGGTTGATTTGTTATTGCCAATTTCATCAATAAATTTTGCGGTCAATTCACATGGTACTGGTTCGTTCAGTTTACCGGAAATGTTACAAGCTCTACGTTTAATGGTCGCAAGGCTGGCATTTGGTGCCGGTAACATGGCGGCCATAGCTAATGCTTCGATTTTTGTTATTCCATTAGCTGGTTTGGTGGTGAATAATTGACTGGCCGCGCCAATGCCTTGTATTTCGCCACGAAAATCAATCCGGTTTAACCAGCTCTCCAGTATTTGTTGTTTTGTCCAGCTATTTTCCAGCTTTCTGGCATTTCGGATTTGCTTGATTTTCTCAAATATGCTGCGGCGTTTTCGCTGAGCTTTGTTCGCCGATAATGAAGAAACTAATTGCATGGTGATGGTCGAGCCACCTCTTTTATGCAAAGCGTTATTATTGCCAATTGCCGCATTAATTAAGGCCAGATAGTCGGCGCCACTGTGTTGCCAAAAGCGTTTGTCCTCGGAACGAACAAAGCTTTCGACAATTGCCGGTGATAATTGTGAAAACTCCACCCAATTCATCCGCCGMACAGCAAAATTGGTTCGCACCTCGCCCAAWACCAAACCRTTKCGATCAAGDGCAACGCTATATGATGGTTKCCAATNGGHTTTTACTTGCGCATAGYTCGGYATATCCACCGGCTTTGTCGCAATGTGCAAGGCAAATACAACCAATAATACAACCGACAAGACCGCCAGCCATGCCAGTCGGCTCATTACTCAATGACCAATTCAGCAATCGGAACTGCGCCGAATATTTCCGGTGCATACATGGCCTCAACTCGAGMYGGTGGTAATTGATATTTGCCAATTGTRTTAAGSCKAATYGTGTATTCCAGTGAAAACTCACCCTTTGGCACATAACGGTAATAAGAGCGATAAACCTCAAATTTGCGCTCTGCATAAACCGGCCAAGCATTACCGGTGCGTGTGGTTTGTGAAAGGCGTGCGGATCCAGTATCCAAACCTTTGCCCAATATGGTTGCACCAGCAGGAACCGGATCATCAATCACCACCCAAGTCATGTCGGCAGTGGCAGTAATTTCAAGACGGATTTTCATTACATCACCGACTTGCCAAATATTGGGATCTTTTTGTTCAACCGCTGTGATAGTGCGCTTGATATGATAACCGGCCGATATTGGCTGTTTGAACGGAACCGCAGCTTTGGTTGTGACAAACACCCATGGAGTACCAGTTCCTTGGTGCTCAATGGTTAAATCTTGTGTTCCATCAACCCAGTCAAGTTTGGTAATTGGCGGGTTTTCCTGCTCTGGCCAGTTAATGATTTTGCTTTGTTTGCCATAATTAGCATTGGTAGCACCACTAACTGGATCTTTTTCAAACTCGGCAGAAAACTTACGCATTGCCAACATGCCCCAAGCATTGGCGGTGGTGGTTTTCCATCTACCGTATTTTTGCCGTGACAATAATCCCAAGGTTAATCTAGGGGCATCGTCTTGCCATTCATCAAGCATTTGCGTGGTCATTAGGGTTCTTGCGGCATTGGCATCAATAGTTTCCATCAGCCACCATAAACGATCATCGCGTTCGGTTGAAAACCGTAAACGAGTTCCCGATAGATCAAGTCTTACCCGTAATTGTTTGTAGGCATCATCGGTTTTGGCCGTGACATTGGCAATTCCGCTTAAGTTTTCTAAAATACCAATCCAGTCTAGCAATGCCGAAGTTGGTAATAATTTGGCATTGATTTCTAGTGTATCTAACATTTGCGCATCGCCCTTGCCATAGCGAGACAAGGCGTTGATTGCTGAAAGTTTGCGATAGGTAAGGCTGGAGCCACCGACCGGCATTGGGCGATTAAGGCGACCCTCAACAAAAATTATTAAACCTTCTAACATTTTGGTTTCAACTTCTTCAGTGATTTTCCAATTGGCCTCATCGGCAATTTTAAGCACATAGGAAGTAAGCACATCACTGCCGCGCAAATTGTCGGAAACGAAGTATTTCAATAATCCATCTGCGTCCAAAAATGCCGGAGCTGCCGCCATCAATACCTGCCAGCGATCGGTATCATTTAACGCCACAGCCATCGAGGTGCGTTGCTCAAAGCATGTATACGGATAGCTACGCATAAAGTCCTCAACACTATCAAGACCGCTACCAAGTTTTGATTGCAGTTTTACTTCTAAACCGCCACGACCCGGCAAAGCGTCCATCGGTTGCGCCACTGGCCAGTTTTGTGATGTTTTCAAGCTGGCAATAGTTGATTGCAACACAGTTACCGGAATTGCCGGAACGATTTTTTGCTCAACAATCATATCATCAGACGGTAATTCTTGTCCTTCTTGGATAACTTGTATTTGCCATTGTATTTCTGTTTGATCATAAGGAACCAGCACTTGCCATCTGGCTTCTCTGGCCTCACCGGCGGGTATATCAATGCTAATCGGTTGTAATGTTCTACCAATGCTATTGCTGGCTAAAACCGTTACCGATTTGGATTTGTTGGTGGTGTTGCGTACGGTAAATGTCGCATCAAACAGATCATTTTCACGCACCACTGGCGGTAATGCCGAAATAAGCTGCATGTCTTGAGTTATGGTGAATTTTACTTTGCCCGTTCCGAATTTATTCACTCCAGCATTGGCAATCGCCACCACTTCAAAGGCAGTCAATGAGTCATTGATTGGAACTTCGATCTCGGCCATGCCATTATCGTCGAGCTTTACCGTACCTTGCCAAAGCAAAAGAGTGTCGAATAATTCCCGTGGTTTGGAACTTGCAGCAGATGGTGAAGACATGGTCATCATACGAGCACCCGTCACCACAACCTCATCTTCACCGCCACCGCCGGGCGCAACCGCTTTGCGGCCATAATGACGTTTGCCAATTACTTGCATGGCTCCGGTCGAGGTGAACACTTGCAATTGTCTCGGCTGCATAAAGCTGTCCAATACATTCCAGCTTTTATTGCCAGATAATTGCAACAGGCCGACATCAACTACTGCCAATGAAATCTCGCTATTGGGTGCAAGTTTTTCACCATTGGCGGCGGTTACTTTTACTTTAACCTTGGCGGTTTCACGAATGGCATAAGTTTGCTGATCGGTGGTGACGTCAACATTTAAGCGAAAATGTTTGYKSMMGWTKKKWRGSTTAGCTAAACCCATGCGAAACGCCGGTTTGCTAAGGTCGATCAGGCCGGTAGCTTTGCCGCCGTCACGGTACAACCATGGCAGATCATATTCACGAGCCATCTCCGCAAGCCATGAACGAAACCCGCCAATTCGCCCGCGAACTGCGATAACCGAAACATARATRTTKGGTGCATATTCACCCTTGATCGGCACTTCTATAACCGGATTGCTCCCTGAAATATTGGTGATGAAAGTATCAATCACCCCTTCGCGCTGGATCGTTACCAAGGCGGTTGCTGAGCGAAACGGACTACGTACCTGAATGCGTGCCATGTCGCCGCCCTCAAGGTCGACGCTTTCCACTAACAAGTCCATGCGATCGCTTTGTTGCTGATCGAACCACCAACTATCTTCGCCAACCAGCCAAACGGACTTGGTACTTGTGGTGCTATTGCCGTCCTTATCTGTGGCACTTGCTTGTAATAGAACATTGCCGGAAATGCCGGGTTTTAGTTTACAGAATAACCGGCCATTGCGATCAGTTTTGCCAGAACAATTATCATCAAGCAAACTAACTTGAAGTTCATTTTCATAAGAATAATAACCGCCGATCATGCGCTTTCGCCATGATAAATTCTTTTCTTGGTACAGTTTAATCGCCACTTGTTGCCCGGCTATTGGCTTTTCATCGGTTCCGATAGCCAATACTGAAAATTTTAGATCATCTTCTTTGGCTGTCCAGCCTTCGGTTTTGATGCCCAAAGCCAAAGCCGCCGGCCATAGTTTTGTATTGGTAGTTTTGGTTAAGAACTCGCCATTTGCGTCCTGATATTCCAATTCGGTGCGTAAAACTCTGCGCTTGTTGATTTTTGGTAGATTAAAAATAGTCACATTCGCCGAACCATTAGCATCAAGCTTTAAGCTATTCTCGCTATTGAAACTTGGTTCTTTTTCACCAATTTGCTCGCCGCGCTTGAACGTTCCTACGACAATATTGCGATAGTCAAATGTGTAATCCTCCCATTTGTCAAACTTACCCCAGTCGTTTTGAAGTTCGCTGATGATTCGCACTTCTTTACCACTTGCCCCGCCACCGGAAAGGTAACGAACCAAAGCTGTAACTTGTAATTTATCTTTGGCGATCACTGGCTTGGCAGGGCCGGTTAAAAACGCCTGCATCATCGGAATTTTGAACTCTTCTATGCGAAAACTTGCCGACGAGCCA
>NVWT02000004.1 GCA_002733735.2 Robiginitomaculum sp.
AACACACCAAGACAATGTTTGGACTATCAAACTCCAAATGAAGTATATACAAAACTCAAAACCGTTGCACTTCAATCGTGAGTCCACAGGGGGAGGTGGGCGCGAAGCGCTCGGAGGGGGTGCAACATTCATTGTTAATTTCCACCATTAACCATGCGCCACCTACAAGGATGGACTGCGGCTCGTAGGCCGCAGTGACGGAAATCTATGTATCATTACTCTTATCAAAACATCACGTGTAATGACCAACGCGGTGGGGTCAGTAATAAATTTACTCAGCTAAGAATTTTTCCGCTTCTAATGCTGCCATGCAGCCCATTCCGGCGGCAGTTACCGCTTGGCGGTAAATATCATCAGTAACATCGCCAGCGGCAAATACTCCGGGAATATTGGTTTTGGTGCTGTCCGGTTCAGTGATTAAATAACCACCTTGTTTGAATGGCAATTGATCAACGAATAATTCAGTGGACGGTTTATGGCCAATAGCGATGAATACGCCATCAACGGATATTTTTTGCTGCTCGCCAGTTTTGGCATGGCTAAGCAGCGCACCGGTTACGCCAAGCGGGTCTTCATCACCTAGAATTTCAACTAAGTTATGATCCCATATCGGAATAATTTTTTCATTGGCAAACAGCCGTTTTTGCATAATTTTTTCGGCTCGTAATTCATCACGTCTATGCACCAGATAAACTTTCGAAGCAAAATTGGTCAAAAACAACGCCTCTTCAACCGCCGTATTACCACCGCCAATAACCGCAACCTGTTTACCGCGATAGAAAAACCCGTCACAHGTWGCACAAGCHGAAACVCCAAAGCCTTGGAAHTTTTCTTCGGATGGCARBCCCAGCCACATTGCTTGTGCGCCGGTGGCAATGATCACTGCATCGGCGGTAAATGTACCGCTTGAATCAGAAACCAAAACGAATGGCCGTTTTGACAGGTCAACCTTGGTGATGGTGTCAGCGATAAGTTTTGTACCCATAGCCAAAGCCTGATCACGCATTTGATCCATTAGCCACGGCCCTTGAATTTGTTCGGCAAATCCGGGGTAATTCTCAACTTCGGAAGTTATGGTCAACTGCCCGCCCGGCTGCAATCCTGCAAACACCACTGGTTCTAACATTGCCCTTGCAGCGTAAATGGCCGCTGTGTAACCGGCTGCACCGGAACCGATGATTGCGACGCGTAGTTTAGTGGTATCAGACATGAATTTACTCTCGTACGTTAGCTGTTAAAATGTTGGGCATTGCTTAACCGTTAGCGCCAAAGCTGGCAAACATTTATATACTTAATCTATTCTTTTGTCTCGCGGTCAAATTGCTTCACAATGACCTACGACGTGCGGCCTGACCGGCCGAGGCGCGGTCGCACCTAGTTAATCTATTCTTTTGTCTCGCGGTCACTTAAAAAGCTTTTTTGGTAAGTTGATGGATCGCTAAAGAAACTAATCAGAAATATCGCTTGCGCTCTTATCACCATCTTGATGTTGGGCAGCTTTTAATTTGCTATAATAACGGCGCAACACTTCTTCGGCTGCCCGCCTGGTCTCGTTTAACGGCTCCACCGGCCATGTAGAGATAGCTCCGGTAAATGGGTGGACATAGTTTTGCTTTTCCAGCTCTTCGTGAAGATCGGAAAACTTGCCATCATTGCCATCAAGTCGAAACATCAATACTGGTTTTCCGGCACTTGCGGCATCGGTTAGCATATTGGTCGAGTCGCTAGTAACAACTACCGCATTTGCAACTGACAGGAATGCAAAATACGGATTATCGCCATCGTTTTTGCTATCAATCCACAACCAGACATTTTTGTTTTTCTTAAACTTGCGCCGCAAGCCGCGTTTAACAAAACCCGGTGTACGCCGCGAAGTGGTTATCAATAACGATATGCTTTGATTAGATAAGGACAGTAATTTGCCCATCAAATCCTTGAATAACTCCTTGGTAAGTTTGTGGCGTTTGGAGTTACCACCGATAATTACCGCCAACCTTGGCCCCGGTAATTCTGCAATACGCTCTTTGAATTTTTCTTTTGCCTGCAATAACTTTTCTTCTGAGATTCGGTTAGTTGCACCAACAATGGACAGCACATTATCACCCTTTAAACGATCGTGTTGCGGGGCAATAATTAAATCAAACAGTCTTGATTTACGTCTTGGGGATTGTAACTGCACAGTAAGGGTTTTGCCGTTTGACCATTTGCGCATTGCAATCGTGTACGGAATACTGCCCTGCCCACAACCTATAACTACATCAGGCCAAGGCTCTAGCATTTCCGGTAGCGGCTTTTTTGCCTTAAATAAAGTAAGCAGGCTTGGCCTTGGTGCGGTAATATTTTTAATTTCAACCGGCAACATATCGCCGATAGCCTCAGCCAGACCTTGCACCTGATTTTCGATACCGGTTCGGCCATCACCGATGGTCCATATAACAAATTTTCCGGTTTTTGCACTCACACCCAATTAACCGCAATAATTTCTAACGAGCGTGTTCCAGCTGGCGCACGAACTTCAACCACGTCACCAACTTCCTTGGTAATCATGGCTCTAGCAATCGGCGAGGTAACCGAAACTTTTCCTTGTGATACTTCGGCTTCGTCTTCGCCAACGATTTTATAGGTATGCTCTTCTTCGGTATCTTCATCAAAAACCGTAACCGTGGCTCCGAATTTAACCGTGTCGCCGCCCATAGTGGTTGCGTCGATAATTTGCGCTCGGGACAGCTTTGATTCTAAATCCTTGATTCTAGCTTCAATCATGCCTTGGCGGTCTTTGGCCGCATGATATTCAGCATTTTCTTTCAAATCGCCATGCTCACGCGCTACAGCAATAGCCGTAATAATCTCTGGTCTCTCGACGCTGGTTAAAAACTTACATTCTTCGTCAAGGGCCAAATGCCCCTCAACGGTCATCGGTACTTTGCTCATGTCCGGGTTCTCTTGTCATTGCTGCTAATCACCAAAATGGTTTTCACAAAATTATATTTACAGCAATATAGCCCGCAAATGCCAACGGTTCAAGATGTTGTGTAACAGAGTTTTATCAAAGCCATAGATGACAGTTGCTGGTTGGCTCAGTAGAGTTTGTTTATGGAATCAACGCCAAAAATTGGAACCGAACTGATAAAAGACCATGTGCGGCAATTACCGGCAACACCTGGCGTTTATCGTATGAGTGATGCCAATGGCAACTTGTTATATGTCGGCAAAGCCAAGTCCCTAAAAAAACGGGTTAATTCCTACACCAAAATAGTTGGTCACCCCAGGCGGATCCAAAGGGTAATAAATGCCACCACCTCTATGGAGTTTATTCTTACTGAAACCGAAACCGAAGCGTTATTGCTAGAAAGCAATTTGATCAAACGGTTAAAACCTAGGTACAATATATTACTGCGCGACGATAAATCATTTTTGCATATTTTGATCCGTAAAAATCACTCTTCGCCACAAATCCTTAAAACCAGAGGTCGCCGCAAAAAGGCCGGCGAATACTTTGGTCCGTTCGCCAGTGCCGCCGCCGTACATCGAACGCTCGACACCATGCAAAAAGCCTTTTTGCTTAGAAACTGCACTGATGCAACATTTGCCAATCGTACCAGACCTTGCATCCAGTTCCAGATGCGACGTTGTTCAGCCCCCTGCACTAATGAGATATTCCCTGAAGATTATAATTTGTTGGTCAAGCAAGCCACTGATTTTTTACGTGGCAATTCCTCTGATTTGAACGAAAAACTAAACCGAGAAATGCAAGAAGCAGCCAGCCACCATGATTATGAGCTGGCCGGTGATTTGCGCGATCGCATCCGCGCGCTGGCCAGCATCACCGCCAACCAGATGGTTAATCCAGCCCATATTACCAATGCCGATATTATAGCCATAGAGATGATCAGCGGTGTTAGTTGCGTACGGGTGTTTTTCTTTCGTGGTGGTCAAAACTGGGGCGAAAAGGCCTTTTTCCCACGTCATGATAAAGACACTTCACCGGAAGAAATTCTAGAAGCGTTTTTGGGGCAGTTCTACGAGAACAAGACTCCGCCCGGACTAATACTGCTCAACAAGCAAATCGCCGGCAATGCTTTATTGACCGAGGCTTTGTCATTACGGGCGGGGCGTAATGTTAAAATCACAGTGCCTTCTCGCGGAGAGAAAGCCAAATTAGTAGAAAACGCGCGGATCAATGCGGCCAATGCTTTACAACGACATTTGGCGGCAACAACCAGTCGTAAGAACCAACTTACCGGAGTGCAAAAACTGTTCGGACTGTTAACAATACCAAGCAGAATAGAAACTTATGACAACTCTCATGTTTCCGGCCAACATGCGGTTGGAGGAATGGTTGTCTTTGGCTCCGAAGGTTTTGAAAAAAACAAATATCGAAAATTCAATATCAAAAACACCGACATGAATGCCGGTGATGATTATGCGATGATGCGCGAAGTATTAAGCCGCAGGTTTTCCAGACTTGCCAAAGAAATTGAGCAAGAAATCGCTGAAATTCCTGATCTGGTGTTGATTGATGGCGGCGCCGGGCATTTATCAACAACCATGCAGGTATTAAAAGAACTGGGTCTTGAAAGCCAAGTAAAAATAGTCGCGATTGCCAAAGGCAGAGACCGCGATGCCGGACGGGAACAATTTTTCCTTCCCGGCAAAAAACCGTTTCGGTTGGCGCACAATGACTATGTTTTATATTTTCTACAGCAATTGCGTGATGAAGCCCACAGATATGCCATTGGTGTACATCGCGCAAAACGCAAATCAGCGACGATTAAAAGTCCGTTTGATGAAATTCCAGGAATTGGCCCAATACGTAAAAAATCACTGCTGGCGCATTTTGGTTCGGCAAAACAGGCATCGGGTGCTTCCCTTGCCGACCTTGAAGCGGTAAAAGGATTGTCAAAACAAACTGCCAGAACTGTTTATAACTGGTTTCATGAGCAATAAGGGAAAATAAAGATATATGTTGCCATTTGTTGAATTTCCAAAGCGTGAATTGGCCAATATCAAATATCTGGTATCAGACATTGATGATACCTTGACCTTGGATAGCGTGCTTCCGGCAGATGTTTACGCCAGCCTTGAAACCATGCGCGAACAAGGGATCATTGTTATTTTGATAACTGGCCGCCCAGCCGGCTGGTGCGATATGATTGCTAGATTTTGGCCAGTTGATGCAGTAATTGGCGAAAATGGATCGTTTTATTTCAAGCCGGAAAATGGCCGCATTAAGCGAGTATGGATTGATGATGCAGATACTCGCAAGGCAAACTTGTTGCGGCTACAAGAGATGGCCGAGGAAATAGTAGCTAAATTTCCCGGCACAGCATTRGCCGAAGAYAATCCGTTTCGMGCYACCGATGTTGCDGTTGATTTTGCCGAAGATGTGAAACCTTTATCCCTTGAGACAGCAGAACAAATCCGCGAACAATTCGAGCAATTAGGCGCAACCGCCAAAGTAAGCTCAATTCATGTTAATGCTTGGATCGGCAGTTACAACAAATTATCAATGTTTGAAAAACTGCTGGCCAGTGAATATAAACTTTGCATTGACGATATTCTCAATAARACSATCTACACTGGCGACTCGCCAAATGATGCGCCGATGTTTCGACGGTTTCATCTGTCGATTGGTGTAAAAAGCGTCAGTAATTACCAAATGCACAAAGCAGACCTACCCGGCTTCGTAACCATTGGTGATGGCTCCACTGGATTCATGCAAGTAGCAAAGCAGATATTGCAAGAAAGATCAAAATCATGAACCGGAAAAGCCAAATCATCACCTTACCTAATGCATTGACCGTTTCCAGAGTTGGACTTGGGCTTGTTATGTACTGGATGCTGGCAACTAATCCGCAAAATTGGGCTTTTTGGTTGATCGCCATGGCAATTATTGGCGAGATAACTGATCTCGCCGATGGCTATCTGGCCAGAAAGTTTAACATGAGTTCGGAACTTGGCGCGGCCTTRGATCCATTRTGTGAYAGTCTGTATCGTTTAGCGGTGTTTTTGGGCTTYGCYGCTGCYGGCTGGATACCATTATGGATGATTTTGCCRTTYGCGTTTCGTGACATCATMGTYTCKTACGTRCGYATCAAYGCCGCATCACGYGGGATCAGCGTCGGYGCWAGRTGGTCAGGAAAAATCAARGCCGTAGTTCAAGGCGTGGTGCAAATTGCTATATTGGTTCTATTCGCACTTAACATTGGCGAGCAATGGACAATTTGGCTGATTTGGATAGCGGTATTGATGACGATGTACTCATTGGTTGATTATGTCGTCGGCTTTACAAGCAATAAGACTTAAGCTCACCCCCCCCGTGCCTTAGCGATTAAATACACCTTATGGGTGTGCTTGTAACTATTTATTAACCCTACCTTGTGAAACATGGTGTAATAATTCACATGCGAGTCGATTGACTTGCAGTTCCTTACACGGGGTTGGAGCTAACAAATGAGTACCGAAAATAATCTTGAAGATCGCTTAAAATTCATGCGAATCGACCAGCAAACTAGGGATGCATTAGTAGAGTTTCGTCCGTTTGTTGAGCAGCATCTACCGGGCATTTTACAGAAGTTCTACGATCACATCAGAGACTGGCCGCAAGTGGCAAAGTTTTTTAGCAATGATAGCCACATGGTTGATGCTGGAAATAAGCAGTTACAACATTGGCTACGTATAACCTCTGGCAAATTCGATGATGAATACTATCAAGGCGTCCGCATCATTGGCAAGGTCCACGCAAGATTAGGGCTGGAGCCAAGATGGTATATTGCTGGCTATGCATTTATTACCAGTGAGTTATTTAGTTTTATTGCTCGTGAATTTTCCGCCAAAGGCTTTGGTGGTGCAAAGAACATTGACAAACAGATAGGCTATCTAATAGCGGTCAATAAAGCTGCTAATCTCGATATGGATTTGGCAATTTCAATCTATTTAGAAGAAATTGAAATTACCAAGAAAAATGAAATGACTGGRSWWGCTGATGMGTTCGAGAAAAACGTATTRGGRTCAGTTGATGCGGTAAGYGCYGCWGCTACCGAGYTKGAAAGCACGGCYAARGCMATGTCTACCACYGCCGAGCAAACCTCRCAYCGCTCAACCACYGTTTCCGCCGCCGCAGAAGAAGCAACSGCYAATGTMTCRGTAGTTGCCGCMAGYACYGARGAAATGGGYAAATCGGTWGCAGARATTGCCGAACARGTCTCRCACTCAACCAATATTGCMGCAAGAGCCGTTGAWAGAGCCAAAGAAACCAGCGAAACCATCGAATCATTGGCCAAAGCTGCCGAGAAAATTGGTGAAGTTGTCAAAATGATTTCCGATATTGCCGAGCAAACCAATTTGCTGGCACTAAATGCAACCATCGAAAGCGCCCGTGCTGGTGAAGCCGGACGCGGGTTTGCCGTAGTTGCCGCAGAAGTAAAATCATTGGCTACGCAAACAGCAAAGGCCACCGAAGACATTGGCCGCCAGATCAATGAAATGCAGTGCATTACCGGCAGGTCTGTTGAGGCGATCGCCGCAATTCAATCAACCATTGATGAAATGAACGAGGTCTCAGTTACCATCAATGCCGCAGTCGAAGAGCAATCTGCTGCCACCTCGGAAATTGCCAGAAACACCCATGAAGCCGCCGAAGGTACTCAAGATGTTTCGCGCAATATTATTGCCGTTCTTGAGGGCGCTAATGAAACCGGAGCCGCTTCAGCCTCATTGGTTGAAAGTTCGGTCGAAATTGGCAAACAAGCTGAAATACTAACAGATAAGGTTCAAAGCTTCCTAACTTCAATTAGAGCCGCCTAAACACTATTGTCCACTTCAACCATTAAACCCAGATTCATATAAATGAGTCTGGGTTTAATGGTTTCTGGTAATATCATGATAAGCAGAAATGATTTTTTTAGTTATTTGGCTTGGTGTAAATTTAATTCCAGCAATTTCTTTAACCGGTACTATTTCCACCGCTGAACCGCAGATAAAGCTTTCGGAGTAACTACTAATCTCGGCAGGTAGAATGTACTTTTCTGTAACTTTTATCGAAAGCCTCTCAGCAATCTCTATCACCGTTGCCCGAGTAATGCCATCAATCATCCAATCGGCTTTTGGTGTAAATAACTCACCATTGGCGACAAAAAAGATATGCGCACCGGTACATTCGGCAACACGTCCTTCAATGTCCAACATCAAAGCGTCATCATAACCATTGCTCATGCTTTGGTCTTTGGACAAGGTGCAAATCGTATAAAGCCCGGCGGCTTTGGCCTTTACCGGGGCGCATTGCGGCGGTGGTCGGCGCCAATTTGATATTTCAAGGCGAACGCCAGCGGAGTCAGCATCAAAATATGAATCCATCGGCCATAGAGCAATTGCCGCATTCACTCGATTCGCACCGGATCCAACCCCTAATGCYCCYGAMCCTTTCCAGACAACTGCTCGAAAATAAGCGTTTTGCAAGCCAGATCGTTGCAATGTATCGCGCTTGGCTTGTTCGAAACTATCAAAATCATACGGTAATTCAAATCCAAGTAAATTACACGAACGCATCAATCGTCTGGTGTGCTGGTCTGACTTGAATATTTTACCATTATACGCTTGCTCGCCCTCAAACACAGCAGAGGCATAGTGCAAACCGTGTGACAATAATGGAATCTTTGCGTCCAAAACGGAAATGAATTCACCATTTAACCATATATCCCCTGTTGTTTGGGTAAAGGGACGTGGTTTTTTCATATTATCTCTCTTCAATAAGCACCCGAGTACTTGCTGCTCTTTGCAAGTAGGCCTGAATTTGTTAATTGTGTGACTTGGCGGCTGTTGTCGGCTACAGCTGTAAAACTGTCAAGTAAGGTGCAAAATGATGCAAAGAGCTATTGATCCGGAAATACACCTACTGGTTGTTGATGATGATGACCGGATACGCAGCCTATTAAAGAAGTATCTTGGAAGTAAGGGCTATCGAGTATCAACCGCAAGTAATGCCGCCAAAGCTCGCAAATTAATGAAATCYCTGAACTTTGATTTATTGATCGTTGATATAATGATGCCCGGAGAAAGTGGGCTGGAGCTAACTGGCTCTATCCGTAATGAAACTAATATACCGATTTTATTGCTTACGGCTAAATCCGAAGCTGATGAGCGAATCGAAGGTTTACGGCTTGGAGCTGATGATTATCTTGGTAAGCCTTTTGAACCAGAAGAACTTGTTTTACGAATAGCTGCGATTTTACGCCGCTCAATGCGCGTCGAACTTGATGGCAGCTTGCTGGTTTTTGGCGATTGGACATTTAACCCGGCCACCGGCGCATTAGACGGCGAAAAGGGACGGGTATCATTAACCGATAGCGAGGCTAATTTATTACGAGCCTTGGCCAAAACCCCAGGCGAGCCAGTTTCAAGGCTAAATCTGTCACAAGATACAGATGCCGCAGAACGATCAGTGGATGTGCAAATGGCAAGATTGCGTCGCAAAATAGAAGATGATCCCAAAAATCCTAGATATTTACAAACCATTCGTGGTGCAGGTTACCGGTTATTGGCCAGACCTGAATTTGCCGGTGATCAAGAAAAAAGTAATTAGGGACAGCAATAATGCAACCAACTTTACGAGAAAAGATTCGTAAATTTTTACCGTCATTACGCAATTTTACTCCAAAAACACTTTTTGGGCGTTCAATGCTAACTATCATAYTGCCKATAGTTATTATGCAAATCGCCGTTATTTATATATTTTTCGATCGCCATTGGCAGTCGGTMAGCACATCACTRTCCGAAGGAGTTGTTGGCGATATTGCTGTGGTACTTGATATGTATCAGCAAAACCCTGATCAACTGGAACGAATTCAAAAGCTCTCAATCGAGAAAATGAATTTAAGTGTAGCATTACAACCCGAAGAACTATTGCCGACCAGTACCCATTCGTCTTTTAACTCGCCGCTTGATCGCACATTGCGCCGGGCTTTGTCGTCCAAAATAACTGATCCATTTTGGTTCGATACCAAYAGGTTCCCAGCCTATATTGATATTCGRATACAAATAAACAAYGATATTGTGCGCTTTATTGCCCCCAGAGAMAAAGTGTACGCCACCACCGGAAATGTTTTTGTTATCTGGCTACTGGGAACCACCCTGTTACTTACTGCTATTGCTATTTTATTTACCCGGGCGCAATTACGGCCAATTCAAAAATTGGCTCAATTCGCCGATAGACTGGGCAAGGGRCAAGAAAYTCCGGATTTCAAACCAACTGGTGCATTAGAAGTTCGCCAAGCATCGGAAGCATTTATTCAAATGCAAAAGCGAATATCAAAATTCATCAGTCAGCGCACAGAAATGCTAGCCGGGGTAAGCCATGATCTAAGAACTCCTTTGACCAGATTAAARCTGCAATTTGCCATGATGGAGAAAACACCAGAACTMGATGCCGCRCGAAAAGACCTACAGAACATGCAAGACATGCTTGAAGGTTATCTTGATTTTGCCAAAGGTGAAACCGAAGCCGASCCAAAACAAATGGATCTGGCGCAAATGATAAAAGAGCTYGTGCCTAGAATATGTCCAAAAGACCGAATAGCGCAAATATCACTTGATGAACCTTTATTAGTAATGGTGCGGGCGCAAAGTATTGAGCGTTGCATCAGTAATTTACTAGAAAATGCTATGCGTTATGCCGRCAAAGTCTGGATAAATGGGCAAATTGAAGGCGAGCAAGTTATAATACAAATTGAAGACGACGGCCAAGGCATAGCCGTCGAGTTTCGTAAAGAAGCCTTTCGCCCGTTTAGCCGACTTGATGCCGCCAGAAACTTAAATACCGAAGGCGTCGGCTTGGGGTTATCAATTGCTAGAGATGCAGCCCACGCTCATGGCGGAGAAATACGTCTGCAAGATTCTGTTCATAATGGCCTGTTGGTTGAGCTAAGCCTACCGCATTACAAAAATTAGCCVGAATTACGCAAATGAATACTACGCCTGGTGGATGCAGAAACTGCATTACGAATCATTTCGGCAAATGCACCATTTCCCATCATCACATCAAGAGCCGCAGCCGTAGTTCCGCCAGATGAAGTAACATCTGCTCTTATTGACGAAGGTGTTTGCTGTCGCGATTCAAATAATGCTCCAGAACCAATAAGGGTTTCACCGGCCAGCTTTCTAGCCAGTTCTTCAGGCAGCCCCTCGGCTTGACCAGCCGCAGCCAAAGCCTCAACCAGCAAAAAGAAATACGCCGGCCCTGATCCTGATACAGCCGTTACAGCATCCATCAGTCGCTCATCTTCAAGATGTTCCAAGCTACCAACACTACCCAATAGCTTCTCAACTCTTGCAATATGTTCGGCGTTTACTTCGGAATTATTGCAAATCACTGTGACTGACTTGCCAATTTCCGCGGCAATATTTGGCATAGCGCGAACTATTGCYCTTGAGCCAAAAARATTRCSGATMCGATCAATTGTCGTTCCGGCAATAATAGARATTATCAAAACATTTTTCGGCARYATYGGTGCAAGTTTTTGCGCGACATCGYTAAATGCTTGCGGTTTTACMGCYARRATCAACACTTCKAGYTTRGTCAAACTATCCTTGTCGGTCGCAGAAACCACACGCCCAGAGTTATCTTCTACCAATTGGCGAACACTATCACTACAGTTCGGATCAACCACTAATACCGAACCTTCTGGTGCAAAACCATCACACGTAGCCCAGCCACGCAGCAATGCACTGCCCATTCGTCCGGCACCGATCAAGGCTATACGCGGTTTACGCAGTCTCATGCTTCCCCCATGGTTTCAAACATTGCTGCTTCTACAGCTTGTGTTGCGGTTTTTTCGCTCCACARTAAAAGATTAAGTGCCGGCACTAACATTTCGGCMGCTTCAATDGCTGCTCGATTCATCTTTGCVGCRAGTTCCTCACTAACKGTGTTCCCTGATTCGATCAATTGCCCCAAGCGAAAAACTAAAGTTCCATCAGCAGACCACATATCAAAATTACCAATAATCAGTCGTTCATTGACCTGAACAACCAAATCTTTGGCTTCTGTTCGGCGATTTTCAGGCACCCTAGCTTCTATGCCAAGCCCCACCTGCACCATCGCTTGAACAGGCAACCAGCGAAACCACATTGGGTAATCACACCAAGTTCCAGTAACCGAAAATTGAATTTCGAACTCGCTAATACGCTCAAATAGGATTTGTTCCTGCACCAAGAACTGCTCCACTTTATCAAGTGGATCKTCTGCGARCGAAGAATATTGCATGTCAGCTTCCAAATTACACCCCTGAATTGTTTTATAAATGATTCTAGACATGAACAATAGCCTGCCCAATGCCTGCAACCACGGTTAAACCGCTAGTTATAGAATTTCAAATTAAAATGTGACTATTTCACACCACCAGCTTTACTGGCAGACTTACTGGAGGTTTTTTTCTTTGGCTTGCTCAATGCAGCAACTTGCTTTCGCAAAGCTTCATTTTCCGCCAATGCTTTTACAGCCATAGCCTTTACAAGTTCAAACTCTTCGCGGCATACCAAATCCATATCAGCAACCAAACGATCCGTGCGGCTACGTATAACAGTGCGCACTTCCTCGCCAGCACCGGCAACCAAACCAGCAGCACCGGTCATTATCTCAGCTAGATCGTCAAAAATCGGATTTTTTGTTTGCATCAGATGTTCCACATTTTCATTTTTGCTCATACTATAGGAGATGAACAAAAAAATATAATCAAAATACTGCCCAATTCGGTATTTTGAGTATATATGGACAATGTTGACGTAATTCGCAATGGATCAGCCATGATAATTCTTTCTCTTTTACAGACAACTCAAGAAGCCGTGCATAATTGCTCACCAATTCCGGGGTTTAGCCCGGTGATATTTCATATTTTTGGACCAATTTCCCTGCGCTGGTATTCACTTGGGTTTTTGCTTGGGTTAGTTCTAGGAGCTGTATATTTCCATCGTTTGATAAAAAACAACTCTTTGTGGGGGGCAAAAGGCAAAAAAGGCAAATCGCCAATCAAACTTTCCACCACCGAAGACATGCTTTTTTGGGCAACATTAGGCGTGATTGTCGGCGGTCGATTAGGTTATGTAATACTTTATAATCCAGCGATGTTCGCAACGCCAATACAGATATTGCAAACATGGAATGGCGGCATGTCATTTCATGGCGGCATGATCGGCGTRTCATTGGCTGTTATTTATGTAGCTTGGCGCAAACAGATACCATTATTGCGACTTGCCGATGCTATTGCTCCGGCAGCGCCAATTGGCATCGGACTGGTTCGTATGGCAAACTTCATAAACGGCGAATTATATGGCCGGCCTTGGGACGGACCAATGGCGATTGCATTTCCATGCGATGCATCAAAGGGCGCAATCACCCGTCACCCCAGTCCCTTATACGAGGCAATTTTAGAAGGCTTGGTATTATTTGTAATTTTACGAATAGCCACGCATTATTTTCGCTCATTGGCCAAGCCCGGATTAACCGCYGGCATTTTCCTTACCGGATAYGGAGTGTTTCGCACCTTGGTCGAAAATGTYCGCGAACCGGATGCAGARMTRATMTTYGGCTTTACCCGTGGCATGGTTTAYTCTGCACCGATGTGGATGATCGGCTTAGCATTTATTGCGTTTGCCTTAARCCAAGCCAATAAGAATAAAAATGCCTRARCAACAGGTTTCATCAATAAACCTGTCACAACGATTGCTACGTCAAATAAGCCAAGACGGGTCAATATCGGTAGCACATTATATGACCCTGTGCCTGTTGGATCCCCGCCATGGATATTATCCAACTAGAGACCCAATTGGCGCCGGAGCTGACTTTATTACTGCCCCGGAAATAAGCCAGATATTTGGCGAATTAGTCGGCATTTGGTTGGCAAATTGCTGGCAAGCAATGGGTAAGCCAAAAACAACCCAATTGGTGGAACTTGGCCCTGGCAAAGGCACAATGATGAGCGATATTTTACGAACCGCTCGCAGTGTGCCAGAGTTTTCCAAATCTCTACAAGTACATTTACTTGAGGCCAGCGCCGCATTAGTCGCCGTGCAGGCTAAAACTTTGGGTGGTTTTGCGCAGACTATAAATTGGACAGATGACTTAAATGACACTGGCGTAGGGCCTTTATTGCTGGTGGCCAATGAATATCTGGATTGTTTGCCGGTTCGCCAATTTGTGCGAAGAAAAAACTTCTGGTTCGAACGGCTAATAGGCTTATCGGATACTAATGAATTACAGTTCACTCTATCCCCTACCCCATTGGCGCAAACTGAGCTGAAACTGATACCGCCTAACTTACTACAAGCCCCTGATAATACTTTAGTGGAAATACGCAGCGGGCTATCGGGGTTTTTTGACCCATTAGCCGAGCGAGCAAAAACCGATCCTGTGATCGCCTTGTTTATAGATTATGGCCCAACATCAAGCGAGGCTGGCGACAGCTTTCAAGCAGTCAGTAAACATCAAAAAGTTGACCCACTTAAAAATGCCGGTGAAGTGGACTTAACAGCGCAAGTGGATTTTGCAGAACTAAAACGCATCGCAGAGCAAGTCGGATTACTAACTAGCAATATTGTCACTCAAGGCTCATGGTTACAGCAAATGGGATTGTTAGAACGCGCCGCCGCTTTATCCAATGGCAAACCCAATACCAGAGCCAAAATCGCCAGACAAGTTCATCGCTTGAGCGATGACAACGAGATGGGCGAGTTGTTCAAGGTGATGGCCGTGTATTCCAAAGGCATTTCAATGCCAGTAGGGTTTGATGTTTAAAGACCTGGCACAGATCAATAGTCGCCCATTGGCTGGCGACGATGGATTGTCGCATGGGTTTTATGGCATGCCAGAAACCACCGCCGAATTTGACGTTCAAGATCCAACTTTGCGCAAAGCACAAACCAAGTATATTGCTGAGCAAATGCAAATACCAACGAACAGAATGATCGAGGTAGAGCAGATCCACTCGGCCAAAGTTCGTCCGGTTGCCGCACCTTGGGCAACATCAAAACCACAAGCAGACGCCATAGTAACAGATGCAAGAGGTCTGGCTTTGGTTATCAAAACCGCCGATTGCGCTCCGGTTTTATTGGCTGATACGCAAGCTGGCGTAATTGGTGCCGCCCATGCTGGTTGGCGCGGTGCTTTGGCCGGTGTGCTTGAACAGACCGTTATGCACATGACATTTTTAGGAGCGCAGCGAAGCCAAATTATCGCCAGTATCGGGCCGTGTATCGCTCAGGAAAGCTATGAAGTTGGAGAAGAATTTGCTGATGAGTTTTTGGAAAAATCAGTCTTTAATGGTCAATTCTTTTTACAGCCTTCTCCGCCAAAATTGCAGTTCGATTTGGCTGGATTTTGTGCGCACCAATTAAAACAATCCGGTATTTCGTCTTGTGATATTATTAGCACTGATACTTTTTTGCAGAAAAACTGCTTTTTTAGCTATCGAAGATCACTATGCAACAACGAATCAGGCTATGGCCGAAACCTAAGTGTGATCTGCTTACCCAAGCAGTGATCGATATTCTGCCATACAGTGATTAGCTTTTAATCACTCAACCTTTCGCCGGAGAGCATTCATGAAGGTTCTGTCAGCTAATTCAAACCGAAACCTTGCCAAAGAAATTGCCAAATTGCTTGATATGGGACTTACAAATGCCAATGTCAGGCGATTTGCCGATAAGGAAATTTTCGTCAGCATTGATGAAAATGTCCGTGGACAAGATATCTTTGTCATCCAATCAACCAGCTTTCCGGCCAATGACCATTTGATGGAATTGTTGATTTGCATTGATGCTTTGCGCCGAGCCAGTGCAATGCGTATTACCGCTGTTTTGCCGTATTTTGGTTATGCTAGGCAAGATCGAAAATCCGAAGGTAGAACTCCAATATCGGCCAAGCTGGTTGCCAATATGATCACCACTGCCGGGGCGGATCGGGTTTTAACCATGGATTTGCATGCCGGACAGATACAAGGCTTTTTTGACATACCTACTGATAATTTATTTGCCGGACCAGTTTTAAGAGAAGACATTCGCAAGAACTATGGCACCGAAAAATTAATGCTCATTTCACCGGATGTTGGTGGTGTGGTTCGCGCAAGGGGTATCGCTATGCGACTTGGTGCCGATATTGCCATTGTTGACAAACGACGACCAAAACACGGAGAAAGTGAAGTAATGAATATTATTGGTGACGTTGAAGGTCGCAAATGTATTCTTATTGACGATATAGTTGATAGTGGCGGCACGTTAATTGGCGCAGCCGACGCATTGCTTAAACAAGGAGCAATTGAAGTTTCTGCATATTGTTCGCATGGTGTTTTATCCAACGGAGCGGCGACAAGGATTGCCGAATCGAAACTCAAAGAACTGGTAATTACCAATTCGATTGAACAACCACAAAAAGTCCTTGATGCCAAAAATATCAGACAGCTTTCAGTGGGGCCGTTATTGGCCAAAGCTATACGGCGCATTTCCAATGAAGAAAGCGTCTCTGCATTATTTGACTAGCTAATAAGGCCTTAGCCTGAGTTTAGTAGTTATTTATTTGCCTGTAATTAAGTAAAATGCAACTTTTGAGTGTTACTCCATGAAATGCAATCTTTATTACATGCACCATGTGACAGGCGAATACGATGGACAAAGACGATTTAAGCGAACAAGAAAGAAATTTCCTATCAACAATCAGTCATGAAATCCGCACCCCGTTAAATGCAATTTCCGGTATTTCGCAATTACTGGCTGAGACAGATCTCGATAACACACAATCAGAGTTTGTTGATATAATTCAAAAAGCCGGCTCCAACCTATTATCAATGCTCGATGATTTGCTTGATGTTAGTCGCTTACAATCCAATGACTTGAAACTAAATGAAGATGTGTTTGAAATAACCGATACGGTGCAGACAGTAATTTCTAAATATAATTCTTTGGCCAATGAAAAAAACATCTCAATTTCTTTTGAAAACACACCAGAAGTAGCAGGAACTAAAATACTAGACCAAAAACGCTTCAACCAGTGTCTATCCAGCCTCATAGGAAATGCGGTAAAATTCACCGAAACTGGTAAAATCAGTGTTTCGTGCTGGATTGACCAAACAAGCAATAGTGCTGGCGAGCTATATGTATCTGTTACCGATAGCGGGCCTGGTATGTCTTCAGAAGACTTAAAAGAAGTTTTCTCCTTCAACCATGATAATAAGCAAAAACAACCTAGTTTCGACGGCTCTGGACTTGGTTTAATCATTACCAACCAATTGGCTAACCTTATGGGAGGCTCATTAGAAGCTGTTAGCACTATTGGATCTGGATCGACATTTACGCTTTGTGTGTCTTATAAATTGCCCGAAGAAAAACCAGAAACTTCCCTACAAGCTTCCGGTCATATTCTAATAGTTGAAGACAATCCGACCAATCAACGGCTGTTGCAATTGGTACTAGGAAAGCTAGGCCATACCTGTTCATTAGCAAATGATGGCAAGCAAGGAGCTGAATTATTCTTGGTTGAAAAGTTTGATTTAATTCTAATGGATTTGCACATGCCGGTAATGGACGGGTTTGCAGCTACTGCTGAAATTCGCGGCTCCGGCGCATATAATGCGGATCTGCCGATTATTGCCCTGACCGCTGATGTACGCCATGGCATTGAGCAACGGGTTTATGATGCTGGAATGGATACTTATTTATCAAAACCGTTTGAAGTGCCAGTATTGGCCGCAACTATTGATGCAGCTATTGAAATGTCCGGTGAGCAGCAACAAGCAAGAACAGCTTAGTTTTGAGACTTTAGTCCAGACGACCAAACTCAAGCAAGTTCAAAAGAGCAAACACAGCGACAACACCAAGTAAGGCCAGTAACGCAATCATTTTGTTCTCCATTTGAATTGCATACAAAGTATATCGTCTTCTATAGATAAGTTCGCAACAATTTGCCAGAGGCATTTTAGATTTTTATTGCCCAACCAACGGATAAAAAAAGGGTGCATTGGCCGCCTGCTTTGCAGTGAATTTAGACGTTAATACCAATGCACCCAAGGACGCACGCATCGGTAAATTGCAATAAACCTTCTGAACCGGTGCTGAATGAGATGTTTCTCAGATAAGTTCAGTTATATTTCAGAATTATCAAACTCTGTTAGTACTTGATAGCGTGAGAAGTTTTTGCCAAGAACCGAAGAATAAAGAGAAAATTTATTGCTGGAAAACTCCATCGGCAAATAACCATCATTAGCTGCAAAATAATTTGCTGCTGCATTAGCCGTCATATTTTTACAATAAGCCAAGGTAAGGTGCGGTTTATAATTGCGTTGTTCCAAGTGGATGCCAGAATTTATCGCAGCTTGGGCACAATCATTTGCCAACGAAAACAATTTTTCGCGATCGGTAACGGTTTGCCCATCAACACCAGCCCAAAGCGCAAACGGCTTTTTTTTGCCGAATGAGCCAAGTCCAGAAATCCGTAAATCCATTTCAGGCACAATGATCTGCTCCAACGCCTCTTCCAATGAACCAGCCATTTGCTCGTCCACATCACCATAAAAACTCAAGGTAATATGAAAGTTCTCTTGTGGTCGCCATTTTGCGCCTTGCACGCCGCTTTGTAAGCGCAATAATTGCGTCGATACTTTATCAGGAACCATTAAGGCGGCAAATAATCGCATAGCATTTCCTTAAATTAGAATTATTTCTTAGTTGCTAAGCCTAAAAATAACGTAATTGTCACCGGAAAACCACCGAAAAGATACCGGAAATACTTGATTTCTTCACACCGATCTACGATATTATAAACAATGTTCCCGATTTGACGGGATTTATCTAATAAGAGAGACAAAAATGGATAATCAACACCGTACCATGTCCCAAGCCCCGACCATGGATATGAGTCTGGATCAGGGTTTACGTACATTCATGCTTGGCATTTATCGCCACATGACTATCGCCATTGCCATCACTGGAGCAATTGCATTTTTCGCCTCGCAATCACAGCCGTTAATGCAAGTGATTTACGGCACGCCACTAAGATGGGTAGTGATGTTTGGCCCATTGGCATTTGTGTTTTTCCTATCGGCGCGAGTTTACAAGATGAGCCCAGCCGGAGCCAGAGCCGCATTTTACGCCTTTGCGGCAATGATGGGACTATCGGTTGCCACGATTTTCTTGCGCTTTGACCCAATGCTGATCACGCAAGTGTTTTTCATGACATCAGCAATGTTTGGAGGGCTTAGCCTTTGGGGATATACCACCAAGAAAGACATTTCCGGTTGGGGTAGTTTCCTGATTATGGGTGTCATCGGCATTATCATTGCCTCTGTGGTTAATATATTTGTCGGCTCCAGCGCAATATTCTTTGCCATCAACCTACTTGGTCTTGGTATTTTTGCCGGCCTTACCGCTTATGACACCCAACGATTGAAGCACTCATATTACCAGCTTGGCGGTAATGCTGACATGGCAGCTAGAGTTTCGATAATGGGAGCACTTAGCCTTTATATCAACTTCTTGAATATGTTCATGATGTTGTTAAACCTGCTTGGCGGCAGAGACTAAAGTTATCAATTATTGCCTCGCCATTAAATGGCGAGGCGGTTATTTTGCTTCCACTCGAAAATCTGGATAGATAATATGAACCAGCTGGAAAATGGGTTTAGCGGATTAGCTGAAATTGAGTATGCAGATGGGGATTTCACCGTAATCCAGCCGGGCGCTCATGTTCTGTGTGCCGAAACAGGCAAGCAAATCCCGCTACATGCTCTAACTTATTGGTCAGTTGAACTACAAGAAGCCTATATTAACGCTGATGCGGCTCTAACCCGCTGGAAAACCACCCAAAACAACAATGATTAAATTATATGCAGGATTACTCTGCTTATTGCTATTTACCGCTCCGGCTCTTGGGAATTCCCAACGATCGCTTGAAATGTCTTGCGGCGGAGAATTGGTTCAAGGCGGCTTTGTAATTTGCTCCTTGCCCAAAACAGCCTCTGGCAATTACCAAATCAACTATGGTAACGGCAAAACAACCGATATTTCTTCTGCACACCCTGCCCTAATCCCGTTTTCACGTAATTCCGCATTGCACATAGAATTAGCAGTAATTGGTGCTTCTACCGATCAACAAGAAATACAACCAACTCATTTGCAGCTAACCAAAGGCACTTGGGCTATCGAGCGCATTGACGGCCTGCCGCCGGGCAAAATCACCCCGCGCACATTAGAGCAACAACGAAAAGTCGAAGCCGATTGGATCAAGAAACAAGCCGCATGGAAACATCGCGCCAATGCCAGCTGGTATGCAAATGGATTTGTTAAGCCAGTAGAAAAATCGCGTATTTCCGGTGTTTACGGCTCGCAAAGAATACTAAATGGCCAGCCAAAAAACCCGCACCTTGGATTTGATTTTGCCGCACCAAAAGGCACGAAAATTCATGCTCCAGCCAACGCAATAGTAGTTCTGGCCGATCCGGATATGTATTTTGAAGGCGGACTATTGATATTAGATCATGGTGATGGGGTTATGAGCGTAATGCTGCATCTATCACGCCTTGATGTAAAAGCTGGCGATGTGGTAAATCAAGGCGAAGTTATTGGCGCGGTTGGCGCAACGGGTCGCTCTACGGGGCCACATTTGCATTGGGGCATCAAAGTTAGAGGCACTTATATCAACCCGAAACTATTACTTGATTACCAAGTTAAATGAGTAAACCTAAAGCAAAATTTCCCGAAGGGTTCGAGGCTTTTGTCGCCGAAGAAATACAACCATTATTTGATGCTTTCAAAGCAGCCAAATCTAATAGCCTTAAGCTAATAATTAAATTTGGTATTATTGGTGGATTAGCTGGAGCAGTAGCCGGTTTCATATTATTTATGGTTAAACCTGGTATTTGGCCGGCTTCCGTGGCGTTGTTTTTTGTATGTGCCGGTATTGGCTTGATTCCCGGATATGTGAAACTATCAAAAGCTAAGGGCAAATTTAGCCAAAACCACATCAGTAATGTTGCTAAATTCTTGCAACTTGATCACCAGCTAACTGGGTTCGAGCCAATTCAGTTTGAGAATTTTGTCGAGCTTGGATTGATTGCAAGAGGTGATCGTCGCAGTTTCTCCAATCTAGTATCTGGAACCCACGCAGGAACTGATTTTTCTATTTACCATGCAAATATCGAAGAAAAACGCACCAGAATAACAACCGATAGCAAAGGCAATACCCGAACCGAGACCTATTGGGTAACCGTATTTAACGGCAAATTATTGCACTCTCCATACCCGCGCAAATTTGCCTGTACGACGATAATTGCCCGAGACCAAGGCTGGTTCAACTCCAAAGGCAGGTTTGGCAAATCATTAAAGCCGATGGGGCTAGCCTCACCAAAGTTTGAGAAACTATTTGAAGTTTACACGAGTGATCAGGTCGAGGGGCGTTTTTTGGTTGACCCAACATTTATGGTTCGGCTTATGGAATTAGAAGACAATAACAAAGACCGACAAACAATTGCCGCTTTCTTTGAACAAGGAATATTTGTAGCATTACAAGGCGGGCAGGAATATTTTGGAAATCTTAACGACAAGGCCACCGCTTCAAGCTTAGCCACACAAACAGTTACGGCGTTTTTACGGGTATTTGATTTTCTTGATGCTCTAAAGGGAGACAAAAAATAGGCTATTTGCTTACTTTTTTGCTCTGCCAACAAAGACCAGCCAATATCAAAATTTGCGCCGCATAATATGTCGACATTACCGATAAGTGGCGAAGTTCTATTGGTGCCATGAATTTATCAATGCCGATCAAAGTGTCAGATATTACAAACAGCAAAGCACCAATTCGCGTCCAGCGCGGAATTTTTGCAGCAAAACTTGCCACGGCCATTAACGCAAGAACGATGAAATAAACCGCAATTGCCGGCATTAAGGCACCGGTTTTTGGCAAGACGATTGCCCCCATGACCAAAGCATAAACCGCGATCAGAACAATGATTGTGCGCCTAGATAAATCCAGTTCCGACCAGTTTCGTAAAGTTTTGGAAAAAATCCACAAATAAAACAAATGACCAACAAGAAACGCCGCCATACCCACGGCAAAAGTCCACTGCACATTTGCTGCCAAAGCAAAATCACCGATCCCCGAAAACACTAATGCCAGTGACAAGAACAACCGATATTCCTTTGGCGCTTCGCGCCAAGCAATCACCGCCAAAATCCATATAGGGGCAGTTTTCACCAATCCAGAAACTGGAAAAGTAAAATATTGCGGCACCAACAAATACGCCCCGGCCAGCACAGCGGCTAATATTAGCAAAATTTTGCTANTATTGCTCACAGATCAAAACTTGCAATTACCGGCACATGGTCTGATGGTTTTTCTTCTGCTCTGGTTTTTCGAGCAATTTCAACATCAACCAGACGATCACTTGCTTGTGCTGACATCAAGATGTGATCAATATGAATTCCATGATCTTTGTTCCATGCACCGCGCTGATAATCCCAAAAAGTATATTGATGGTCACGGCCATCTTTGATTTGCCAAGCATTACTTAAACCCAACCAATGCAAAGCAGTAAATTCAGCCCTGGTTTCATCAGCCATCAAAGCATCATCAACCCACACAGCCGGATCCCAGCAATGGCCGTCTTTTGCTATCACATTGTAATCTCCGGCCAATATTAAAGGTTCTTCAAACTGCAATAATGATTTGGCATGTTCGCGTAATCGCCGCATCCAGCGCAATTTGTAGTCAAATTTCTCGGTTGTTTTAGGATTACCATTTGGCAGGTAAATACTGGCCACCCGAACCGGACCATTATTGGCAGAAATCACACACTCCAAATATCTTGCCTGTTCATCGCTCTCGTCATTAGGCAGACCGGGCGGCAAGCCGGGCAGAGTTTCCTCGATTGCAAACTTCGACAATATCGCCACACCATTATAGGATTTTTGCCCTAAAACTGCGCAATTATAACCCATATCTTCAAACTCAAGATACGGGAATTGCTCAGTTTGGCATTTGATCTCTTGCAAGCAAACCACGTCCGGTTTTGCTGAAGCTAGCCATTTGGTAATATTACCAATGCGGCTACGTACCGAATTAACATTCCATGTAGCTATTTTCAGACTAGCAGACATAATTTCACTTAGCCTTTTGCATCAAGAAATTCACGGCGCAATTCAATCAAGCCCTCGGGCAGGTTCTTATTAGCTCGCACCTCGGCCTCGCTCAAGCCGTCCAATTCGTGCGGGAACACCAACCATTTATCAGTTTCATGCAAGTAATAATCCGGCACCCTGTCGGTCATATTTTTTGTCGGCTTGTAATAAACGGTACCGACCCGCAAATCTTTTGGCATGTTTAACCTGCTCAAGGTTTGCATCTCGCGAATGATAGCGGCAATTGAACGACCAGAATCAAACACATCGTCCAAAATCAACAAGCTGTCATCGGCATTAACATTCTCGATCAAATAATGCAGCCCATGCACTCTTACTACCGCGTCCTGCTCGCCAATGCCGTGATATGACGAAGTACGAATAGCAATATGATCAGATGGTGCACCGCAAAACTCCAACGCCTCTTGTACGGCGATACCGATCGGCGCGCCGCCACGCCAAACGCCGACAATATAATCAGGACGAAAGCCAGAGCGTAATATTTGCTCGGCCAGTTCAAACGAGCCGGTTAACAGCTCTTGGGCGCTAATATAGGTTTTTTCCATAAGATCAGGATCCAGTGTTTTTAAGATTCGCGCTAATATAGAAACTTGTTGAGCAATAGCCTAGGTTATTTACGAAAGAGATTCGCACCCACATAAGGCAAACCAGATAATGATAGCTGACAAGCAACAATTCATTCTTGATCGGGCGATCTCGATTTTGTCCGAACAATCAAATTTTGACAATCTGCCGCTCGACATACCCGGCCATTCAGAACGAATTATCGAAGTACCATGGGCAGCCAAACATTTAGCCGCCGCCACGAATATATTGGATATCGGTTTTGCCATGTCGAGCCTTGATTGGCTGGGGTTATTATTAGCAGTGCAGCAACGTAACAAGACCAACTTGGTGGCCGCCGACATTGTCCGCCCCGAGCGGGTTGCCAGTCGTTATCCTGATGCTTGGCGTGAACAGGTGTTGTCCGTGCCGGTGACTATTGGCGACATTAGAACTTGCGACCTGCCGGCGGAGCATTTTGATCTGGTAACTTGCATTTCAACCATTGAGCACATTGGATTTGACGAAGCCTCTATTGATGATCCCAATAGCGCCTTTAAGCGCGGCAAAACACCGGCTGAAATTGCCGCAAATCGTCACCCGAATACAAACCGCGATGTTCTGGACGCTTTTCATCGGGTATTACAAACCAATGGTCGGGCAATGATTTCCGTTCCGATGGGGCGCGGCGGGGCTACTTTGCTCAAAGACAGCCTTGGCCTTTACACTCGCCAATGGGAATATGAACAGAAAAGCTGGAATGAACTGACCTCGCACCCGGGGTTTTCAGTGCTTGAGCAACAATTCTTTGCACTAGGCGCTGATGATTGTTGGCAGCAAGTCGCCAGCCCGGCAGACCTTGTGGGTTTAAGCAGCGAATTACAACCACATGCCAGTGGCTGCGCAGTTTTATTACTACAAAAGAGGTAATTCAATGAAAATTAGTATTTTCAACCGGTGAATAAAAAACATCCGTTAGTTTCTGGCATTTCCCCAGTGGATAAAACTTAAAAAGACTAGGCCAAAAAAATTGTCTGCCTGTAAGCATACTCACAAATATTTATACAAAACCCACGTTTTGTTGGGTTATTCGCGTATTCACAATGTCAAACAGCCGCAAATATCTAAGTTAAAGCCATTTGAATGACCATTATAGCAGGTGAGGAGATTGCGAGTATGGCTGGAACTTATCCTCTTTGTTCAAGGGTAGGTAAGGGTCAATGAGTGCTAATTCTTTGCCAATGCAGCCTTAGTTTAAGGTCGATCTTTGCCAATGATTGCTAATTAAGGGGCAGGCAGTAAGGGGTGGGTGACCCTTGTTCACCCTTGTTTTGTCTCGCGGTCAAATTGCTTCGCAATGACCTGCACCGGAGCATTTGCCAACAAAAGTGGGAACCGGTTTTGTGGTGAGCAAATGYGHCVCBAAAAACARHGCGNNBTGACCGNTNBCMAAANNTNTAAAATGGGCGCRGTCGCACCTAGTTAGYAATAYTCTGCMHRDTADTDBBHKBDDTTRTCTCGCDRTGDAATABVAAAACDTCACGVATCGVACTCCHTCBCCCCGCTGGGGAGAGGGCGGGGGTGAGGGGTCTTAAAGAATCGTAATTAAGAAGACTGGATCACCCGAATAAATCGTGTGATGACGGTGCATGGTGGGATTGCCCCAAATCTTAAAATGGGCGTGGTCGCACCTAATTAGTAACATTCTTCTTACCTTACCATCAATATCAAAGCATATCGAGAAGGACTCCCGTCCTCACCTTAAGCCTGTTGAAGGATAAATCAGATGATGACATACGTTCGGAAATCAAAACTGCCGCAGCCAAAACCAATCGCCTTAACTAACCAAACACTCTCTCGAAAATATGATCGACTTGCGCCAGATGATATTCGATATCAAACATTGAGCGTAATTCTTGCTCGCTTAAAGCTGCACAAACCTCATCATCATTAAGTAGATTATCCAAGAACTCGCCCTCGCCACGCCACGTAGCCATGGCGTTTTTCTGTACCAATGAATATGAGCTTTCTCTGCTCAAGCCCTTTTGCGTAAGCGCCAGCAATACCCGCTGCGAATTATGCAAGCCACCCAAACGATCAAGGTTGGCCTGCATATTTTCCGGATACACCACCAGTTTCTCAATCACACCCGCCAACCGGTGCAAGGCAAAATCAAGATGAATAGTGGCATCGGGGCAAATTCCGCGCTCGACACTGGAATGCGAAATATCGCGCTCATGCCATAATGCAACATTTTCCAACGCCGGAGTTACCGATGAACGGATCAATCTGGCCAAGCCGGTGAGGTTTTCGGTTAAAATAGGATTGCGTTTGTGCGGCATTGCTGACGAGCCTTTTTGCCCAGCAGAGAAAAACTCCTCGACTTCCAAGACTTCGGTTCGTTGTAAATGGCGAATTTCCGTAGCCAAACGCTCTATTGAGCTGGCCAACACTCCCAAAGCGCAAAAGAACGCCGCATGACGATCGCGTGGTATTATTTGCGTTGAAACCGGCTCCACCTCTAAGCCCAGAGCTTTTGCCACATGGGCTTCTATTTTTGGCGAGATATTGGCAAATGTACCAACCGCACCRGAAATAGCRCAAACGGCAATTTCTTTTCGBGCTTGTACTAACCGCTCACGGCCACGTTCAAATTCGGCAAAAGCCTGCGCCAACTTCAAACCAAAAGTAGTTGGTTCAGCATGAATTGCGTGACTGCGGCCAATACAAACAGTTGTTTTATGTTCAAAGGCGCGTTTTTTTAATGCCGCCAAAACCCGATCAACTCCGACAAGCAATAAGTCAGAGGCTTTAGCTAATTGCACCGATAAACAAGTATCCAGAACATCTGATGAGGTCATTCCTTGATGCACAAACCTAGAATCATCGCCAATATGCTCAGCCAAGTGTGTTAAAAATGCAATAACATCGTGCTTGACCTCGCGTTCGATCTCCTCAATTCGGGCGACATCGAACTCTATATCCCCTTTTACGCGAATATTTGTCGCAGCAGATTTAGGGATAACACCTTGCTCGGCCAGAGCATCACAAGCATGGGATTCTATCTCGAACCAGATACGAAAGCGGCTTGCCGCACTCCATATATCGCTCATCTGTTTGCGGGCGTATCTTTCAATCATTTATTGTTATTCCTTACAGGTTAATTATATTATTTACCGCATTGCGCTTCAAGCAATACCAAGTGTTCGGAATTGGCAAAACCCAAGACTTCAATGAGAATAATTTGTGGTTTATTCGGCACCAATTTGGTTCCAAAGACTTTACTATAAGCAGTTAGAAAGCCTTTTCTATCCGCCGGTTGGTCATCAATAGAGCTAATGTAGGCTTTTAACGATGAGCAGTCGTTTAGCGAAAAACCTTTTGAATCAAGGTCATTCCTCAAAACTGATATTGCTCCGGTTGTTTGCGAGCGCATATTCAAAACTTTTGCGTTAGCGCTAGATGGAGGCATCGCAAAAGTTCTAATTGTTTCATCGGCATTGGCTTGTAACTTTGCTGAAACAGGTTCAACTTCAGGTGCGCCGCAACCAATAAGAAACAAAGAAAAAACGGCAATAATGGTTATGTTTTTCATGACTATATTTCCTGCAAAATGCTGAACTTTCGACGATTATAAATCACTCGCGACTCACGTTATACAGTTGTGATAGCCGATTTTCATAAAAAAAGTCAGGGAATTTTCTTGAAATTGCTAACGGTTTAAGGTTACTAATAAGTAATGTCCCTGCTATTTCATGGTCTATGTGCCAAACAGGGACGTTTAGACGTTATTGATCACTTTTTAATCAACTATACGTCTATCGCGCGCAACTATTTGGCGTAACCGGTAGTAAGTGGCAAAAAAGTTGCTATCATCGGGGTTCGTTCAAGGTGGGGTGGTCCCACAATCTAAATGCGGTGCTTTAGCCGCGCGGCCTTTTTTTGGGCAATCTGTCTGGTTTCGTCTATTTGGAACAGGCAGATGTAAGGGGAGTAAAAAATGAATTACAAACGCGCTTTAATGGCTGCAGCAGGTTCTATGGCCTTGTTGGTTGCCGCTTGCGAAACAACTGAAACCGGATACTCAGATAACTCTGTTAGTTCCTCCGAAACTGCACGAATCGAAGAACTGGAACGTCAGCTATATGCCGCTCGTTCGCAAAACAGCTCGCTAAGCACGCAGGTGACAACATTAAGAACAGAAGTAAGTACGTCATCATCTTCGTCGTCTTCTTCATACGGAAACTCAAGTGCTTCATATGACAGCATTGCTGCATCGGCTGGCTATCCGCCAAACGCCCGTGCTGGTCAGTGTTTCTCACGTATTCTAATTCCAGAAATCACTGAAACAACGACTGAGCAAGTAATTGATCAGCCAATGAGTACAGAATTGCGGATTATTGGTGCTACTTATGAATTTGTTCAAGAGCAAATTCTGATCAAAGAAGAATCAGTTAGGTATATTGTAATTCCAGCTGAGTACGAAACCATTACCGAGCAGGTTCTAGTTCAAGCTGAATTACGTGAAGTTATCGTAATTCCTGCTGTTTACGAAGAGATCACCGAAGAAATTCTTGTCCGTCCGGCCTATACAACATGGAAACCGGGTGAAGGTCTTATCGGCGGCGGTGGATATCGCACTGGTTCTGATGGCCGCATTTATGGTCCTGATGGACAACTTGTTACAACCATGATCCAGCCTACTGGCGAGATTTTGTGTAAAGTGGAAGTTCCACCTAAATACAAAACTGTAACTAGAACGCGTTTGGTAACTGCGGAAACAACCGAAGTTAATATCATTCCAGCCCGTTATGACGTAATTACCAAGCAGGTAATCTCACACGCGCCACGGGTTGAGGAAATTATCATTCCGGCTGAATATAGCATGGTTCAAGTTCGTCAGGAAGTAACTCCTGCTTACGAAGAAACCATCACTATTCCTGCTACTTACAAAACAATCGAAAAAATATCGATTGTATCAGGTGGCAATCTGGACTGGCGTGAAGTTATTTGTGACACCAATTCTACACCAGAGTTGATTGCACAAGTACAAGCTTCTCTAGCTGCTGCCGGTTACAACCCGGGACGTTCTGATGGTGTATTTGGTATGTCCACTTTGCGGGCTATGGAATCCTATCAGCGRGCAAACGGATTTATCGTTGGCCAGCTAACTATGGAAACCATGAATGCTTTGGGTGTTTCCCACATTCACTAAATTTCTAAATAAATAATTCTAAAAACCCCGGTAGCAATACCGGGGTTTTTTTATGCCTATTTATTTTTGCCACGCCCATGTGACAAAGCCTTGATAACACCACGCAAAGTACGTATTTCTTGCGCTGTTGGTTCAGCTCTTGCAAACAGGTTCTGTAAATTTTGCATCATCACCAGTGCTTTTTCTGGCGGATGGAAAAATTTGGCTTGAAGTAATTCTTCCTCCAAATGTTCTAACATTGCTGCCAATTCTTGTTTGGTCGCCAGCGGGTTATCCGCTGCACGGTTTTGATCAACATACAGCCCTGGTATATCGGTTGAGTTTCGCCAAGCAAAAGCGGCAACGCCCACGGCTTGCGCTAAATTAAGTGAAGCAAAATCACTGGCCACCGGATAAGTAAGTATCCCGTCACAAGCTGTAACTTCAGCGTTTGACAGCCCCGAAGCTTCTGGCCCAAACAACAAACCACTTCGTGCGCCAAAATTGCTCGCAGCATGTATTTTTTCCATCGCCGTATCAGGAGACAATACCGGTTTTTCCATGTCGCGAAGCCTGGCAGTAACCGCAAACACCTGTTGCAAATCAGCTATTGCCGTAGCGGTATCCTCAAAAACCCGAACTGGTTTCATTAAATTAAATGCTCCAGCCGCCATTGCTGTTGATTTTGCATTCGGCCAGCCGTCCCGTGGACTGATAATACGTAGCTCCAGCAAACCAAAGTTACGCATCACCCGCGCTGTTGCGCCAATGTTTTCACCCATTTGCGGCTGCGATAAAATAATGACTGGTTGCAGTGTTTTTGTTTTTGTCGGCTCTTCAGCCATTATCAACCTCACTTAAAAGTTTACAAATCTTGCCTATACCTAAAATACTGAACTAAACCGTATTTTTAGTATAGTTTATCTTCTGGATCCATCGACTTATCCAAAAAGCTTTTGAGTGGTCGCATTTGCTCACCACAAAACCGCATACACTTTTGTTGGCAAATGCTCGGCACCCACTTTTTGGGTCGATGGAGTATATTACACCGGTTTTGTCTGGTTGGCTCTTCCCCAAAATAAAAACCAGTGCTATTTGTTGTGCTAATAGCGTATTAAACAGGTAACGATCATAATTTTGCACACAGTGCGCGGCAACAAATAAATATCGGAAAAACAAATGACTAAAATCAAGGTAAAAAATCCAATCGTCGAACTCGATGGTGACGAAATGACCAGAATCATGTGGGCGATGATCAAAGAACGCCTAATCCTGCCTTATCTTGATATTGATCTGAAGTATCATGACCTTGGCATTGAACACCGCGATGAAACCGATGACCAAATAACTATTGATGCCGCTCACGCGATTAAAAAATACGGCGTTGGCGTTAAATGCGCCACTATTACTCCTGATGAAGATCGGGTTGAGGAATTTGGCCTAAAGAAAATGTGGAAATCGCCGAATGGAACCATTCGTAATATTCTTGGCGGGGTAATATTTCGCGAACCGATTATTTGTAGCAATGTTCCACGGCTTGTCCCCGGTTGGACGCAACCGATAGTTATTGGTCGTCATGCCTATGGCGATCAGTATAAAGCAACCAACTTTATTGTTCCTGGCAAAGGCAAGTTAAGCATCAAATGGCAGTCTGAAGATGGTAAGCAAACCATTGAAAAAGAAGTATTTGACTTCGACAGCGCCGGAATTGCCATGGGCATGTACAACCTTGACAAATCCATCACTGATTTCGCCCGTGCCAGTATGAATTTTGCCCTAAAACGCAAATGGCCACTATATCTGTCGACCAAGAACACAATTCTCAAAGTCTATGATGGTCGGTTCAAAGATATCTTCATGGAAATATTTGAAGCCGAATTCAAAGACAAATTTGCCGAAGCAAACATCACTTATGAGCACCGTTTGATTGATGATATGGTTGCTTGCGCGATGAAGTGGTCTGGCGGATTTGTCTGGGCATGCAAAAATTATGATGGAGATGTGCAGTCCGACACCGTGGCTCAAGGTTTTGGCTCATTAGGACTGATGACCTCGGTTCTGATGACCCCAGATGGCCGCACCCTAGAAAGCGAAGCGGCGCACGGTACTGTGACTCGCCACTATCGCGCCCATCAACGCGGTGAAGCTACTTCAACTAATTCTATTGCTTCGATTTTTGCTTGGACTAGAGCCTTACAACATCGTGGTAATCTCGATCAAACACCAGAAGTAACAAAATTTGCCGAAGATTTGGAAAAAGTGGTGATTAAAACCGTGGAAACCGGCTTTATGACCAAAGACTTAGCCTTGCTGGTCGGGGACAGCCAGAGTTGGCTGACAACTATGCAATTCTTAGAAAAAGTGGCTGATAACCTCGATAAGAAAATGTCTGCTCGATAATTTAAGCAGTATAATACAGGCCATTATCACGGAGTAATTCGTAATAATGGCCTGTGGCTTATTATAGCGATTGCAAGCTTTTACGAATTTCCTGTAATACAGCCTCGGATTGCTTGGCATCTGGCCCGCCGGCTTGTGCCATTTCAGGGCGACCACCTCCGCCTTTTCCGCCAAGTACTTCGGCGGCAACTCTTACCAATGACACAGCATTTACTCTTCCTAGCAGATCAGCAGTAACCCCAATGCAAATCGACGCTTTATCGTCGGTAATTGCTATGAACACGACCACACCGGATTGTATTTTATTTTTACTTTCTTCGACCAATTCCCGCAAATCTTTACCGGAAATTCCTTCGACAATTCTCGCCTGAAAAGAAATGCCGTTAATATCTTCAACTTCCTCTTGCGTGGATCCGCCAGAGCCACTCATTGCCAATTTACGCTTTAATTGCGATATATCGGTTTCCATCTGTTTGCGATCTTTAACCAAATTTTCTGTGCGCTCTAAAACTCGCGCCTTAGATGTTTTCAAAGTAACAGCCAGATCTTGCACCAAATTAGCGTCAACAACAAAAGACATTCGAGCAGTTTCGCCGGTAATAGCCTCTATTCGACGAATACCAGACGCCACTGCGCTTTCTGAAACAATCCTAAATAACCCAATATCGGCGGTACGGCTAACATGAGTTCCTCCGCATAATTCAACCGAATAAGCCTGATCAGATTGCAATGGCATTTCCCCCATTTGCAACACCCGAACCTCATCACCATATTTCTCGCCAAACAGAGCAATAGCACCGCTGTCCTTGGCCTGATCTGGCGACATAATGCTGGTTTTAACTGGCAGGTTTTGCCAAATCACTGCATTTACTTCGGCTTCGATTGCTGCCAAATCAGCGGCACTTACCGAATTGTTATTGGAAAAATCAAACCGCAACCGATCCGGCCCTACGTGGGAACCTTTTTGCATGACCCCAAGCCCAAGCCTTTGTCGCAATGCAGCATGTAATAAATGAGTGGCGGAATGATTACGCTTTGTGTTCGCTCTAGCAATTGCATCAACTTCGCCAGTTGCAATATCTCCTACCTTGATTTCAGCGGCAAGTAATTCACCACGCAAAATATATAAATTACCAATTTTAATCGTATCGTGAATTTGCACTACAGCATTTGAGGAAAATTTAACCTGCCCAGTATCACCAGCTTGACCACCAGATTCAGCATAAAACGGAGTTTTATCAAAAACCAGTTCTACTGAATCGCCCATTTTTGCTTGCGATGCTTGCTTGCCATCAACAATTAAAGCCAACAAACTGCCGGTATCAATTAATTTGTCGTATCCGGTGAATTCCGTATCAGGCAAATTAGATTGTAAACCCAGCCATATCTGATTTGCCGCCGTATCGCCAGAACCTTTCCACGCCGCCCGCGCCTTGTCCTTTTGGATTTGCATGCAGGCATTAAAACTTGCAGTATCGACCTTTATCTTGCGTTCACGTAAGGCATCTTCGGTTAAATCCAGTGGAAAGCCATACGTATCATATAATTGAAACGCAATATCGCCAGACAGAGTAGCCCCCTGGCCCAACGCCTTAGTTTCATTATTCAATAATTTCATGCCCCGATCCAAGGTGCGAAGAAAGCGTAATTCTTCTTGCTCAAAATTATTTATTATCAAATCCTGCCGCAAGGTAAGATCCGGATAAGCTTCGGACATTTCGCTCACCAAAGCCGGAACCAATTGGTGCATTATCGGTTTCTTTGCTCCAAGCATATTTGCATGGCGCATCGCCCGGCGCATTATCCGGCGCAAGACATATCCGCGCCCTTCATTAGACGGCGTTACCCCATCTAACATCATGAATGAACAAGAACGTAAGTGATCGGCAATCACCCGATGGCTGGATTTTGCCGAGCCAGTAGCCTTACTTGCTGTTACTTCCTCACTTGCGGCAATTAGGTTTTTAAATAAATCAATTTCATAATTATCATGCACACCCTGTAAGATAGCGCTTAGTCTCTCCAACCCCATGCCGGTATCAATGCTGGGACTTGGAAGATCAATTCGCGTTCCATCTCCGGGTTGGTCAAACTGCATAAAAACAAGGTTCCAAATTTCAACGAAGCGATCCCCGTCTTCATCAACAGAACCAGGCGGGCCACCAAAAACATCAGAACCATGATCATAAAAAATTTCCGAACAAGGCCCACAAGGTCCAGTTTCACCCATTGACCAAAAATTATCAGACGTGCTGATGCGAATTATACGGTCATCATTAAGCCCAGCAATTTTCTTCCAAAGAGCAGCAGCAACTTCATCTTCAGCATAAACAGTAACCAACAAACGATCAGGGTTAATGCCCAGCTCCTTGGTCAAAAAATCCCAAGCATAAAAAATGGCTTTTTCTTTGAAATAGTCGCCAAAGGAAAAATTACCCAGCATTTCAAAAAAAGTATGATGACGTGCTGTATATCCAACATTATCAAGATCGTTATGTTTACCGCCAGCGCGAATACATTTTTGCGAACTAACTGCCCGAACATAATCACGGGTCTCAATACCGGTAAAAACATTCTTGAATTGCACCATGCCAGCATTGGTAAACAACAAACTTGGATCATTATCTGGAACCACCGGTGCTGATGGGACAATGAGATGATCATTGCTTTGGAAATACTGTAAAAAAGTATTACGAATATCGTTCATACTTGGCATTGATTAAACCCGTCGTTAGCGATTGCGAATAACAAACCCATAAAAGAAAAAGGGCGCTCGAACTACTCGAACGCCCTAATATTATATTTGCTATGATAGATCAATCAACCAGCGGCAACGTCATCTTCATCATCTTTATCGTCTTTAGTACCAAGATTGCCCAATAGCATGTCTTCTGCGATCAAACCGGCATCTTCGCGGATTTTTTGCTCAACCATTTGCGCCATATCAGGATGTTCCATCAAGAAGTTACGCGCATTGTCCCGCCCCTGACCGATACGTTCCGAATCGCATGAATACCAAGAACCAGACTTTTCAACCACACCAGCGGCAACTCCAAGATCAAGAACCTCACCCATTTTGGAGATACCTTCGCCGTAAAGAATATCAAATTCCACTTGGCGAAATGGAGCGGCAACTTTGTTTTTTACGACTTTAACCCGCGTATGATTACCAATAATTTCATCACGATGCTTGATCGCCCCTATCCGGCGTATATCCAATCGTACCGAGGAATAAAACTTCAAAGCATTACCACCGGTCGTAGTTTCAGGACTGCCGAACATCACACCGATTTTCATCCGAATTTGGTTGGTAAATATCACCAGCGTTCCAGATTTAGAAATAGAACCAGCAAGTTTACGCATCGCTTGGCTCATCAATCTGGCTTGTAAACCGGGCAAACTATCACCCATATCACCCTCAAGCTCTGCTCTTGGGGTTAGAGCTGCTACTGAATCAATTACGATAATATCGACAGCGGATGATCGCACCAATGTATCAACAATTTCCAGAGCTTGTTCACCAGTATCTGGTTGTGAGATCAACAGCTCGTTAATATCAACGCCTAATTTGGCAGCATAAGCAGGGTCAAGCGCGTGTTCCGTATCAATAAATGCAGCTATTCCGCCATTTTTTTGGCACTCAGCAATCACATGCAAAGTCAAAGTGGTTTTACCTGATGATTCAGGGCCATAAATCTCGACAACACGTCCCTTTGGCAAGCCACCAACACCCAAAGCAATATCCAACCCTAATGAACCAGTTGAAATGGTCTCTATGTCGAGGTTTTCTCGTTGGCCAAGCTTCATCAACGAACCCTTGCCAAATGCCCKGTCAATTTGACTAAGAGCGGCTTCTAATGCCTTTTCCTTRTCCATATTCTTCTCGCTMTTTACCAACTTCAAGTTTGATTTCGACTTTGCCATTTTATACTCCATTTACCGCATAATGATTGCTGTTTTACCGTAGCCATCACTTTCATAAACCAGCATGTACACTGTTTGTTCTGAGAACACAAGGGGAACATTTATTTTTATCCACGGGTTAAATCACCTTATTTCGAAAGCTCTTCTTTTACTTTAGTTGCCAATTCTGCCAATGAGAACGGCTTTGGCAAAAAGCTCACCTCAATCTCTTCTGAAAGAATATCGGAGAACTCTTCTTTGGCATATCCAGAGATGAACACGATTCGCGCATCACCCAAATACTGCCTAGCCTCTTTTAGCATAGTTGGCCCGTCCATATTYGGCATCACAACATCGGAAATCATAAGATCAATGGTTCCGGCATGATCCTTGGCCATCTGCAAAGCTTCCTCACCATCACCGGCTTGTATCACCTCATAGCCGCGTTTGGCCAAAGTTTTAGCHGCGATACTGCGTAATGCTGGCTCATCTTCTACGAACAGAATTTTGCCCCGCCCAGACAGATCAGCAGGTTTTTTGGGTTTAGCGGTTTTTTTCTTGGCGACTTCTTGTTTTGCAATTTCAATAAACTTCGGATCACAAGCGCGAAGCCATATTTGAAAAGTAGTCCCCTCACCTATTTTCGACACCGGATGCAAATAACCGCCGGATTGTTTGATAATTCCGTAAACAGTAGAAAGACCAAGACCGGTACCGCTTCCAACTTCCTTGGTGGTATAAAACGGCTCAAAAATATTGGCCATCACCTCTTCGCTCATACCGRTACCATTATCGGTTATCTCRATMAGAACCCAATCACCTTTTAACGGTTTTTTACTAGAAGCCGCCGCTGCAGGAATTTCTTTTCTAGCAGACGTTTGTATTACCAATTTCGCACCTTTTACGTCTTTCATTGCGTCTCTGGCATTGGTAGCTAAATTCATCAAGGCAGTTTCAAGATGACGGCGATCAGCCCGAATGGTCAGCTTTTCACGCGAATGCTTCACCTCCAAAGTAACAGACTCTTGCATTACTTGTTTTAGCAAAGAACTTACATCAGATAAGAACCCGGCCATATCCAACACCTCCACCCGAGTGGTTTGTTGGTGGGCAAAAGCCATAAGCTGACTAACCAATGATTTAGCCCGGTTAACAGTTTGATTTATCTGTTGCAGACCGCCAAAGGAAGGATCACCGATCGGATGGCACGTAAGTAAATCATCACAATTCAATCTAATTACGTTCAAGAACGTATTAAAATCATGGGCTATGCCGCCAGCTAGTTTACCTACCGCATGCATTTTTTGCGCTTGGAATAATTGCGTCTCCAGCTCTTTAAGCCCGCTCATGTCTATAAGGTAAACCAATGTACGACCAGCGCGATCCTTGGCCAAATATAAATGCGCGGGCTTTGGATTTTTTCCAACTAGCATTACTTCRSTAGGGGTATYTACGTCCAGAACAGCCCGTGACAACAAGGATACCACCTCGCYCTCATCACCTGATAGAATTTTCAAAAAAGCAGTACCAGGTGTTGCCGCACCTGAGGTCATCTGCATCAARGCCGGGTTRCAATCCTCAATAATTGCTAAATCAGGATCTGAACCATCAAGCCTAGCTACCCCGAACGGAGCCGCATTAAACACTTCATCAAGTGATTGCCCATTGCCTCGCCCTGCCGGCTCCATCGCCCGCGCCACGCCCATTGGAGCTGCCGCATGGCCATTACCAAACACCACTGAACGACAAGTAGGCACACTGTCCACATCCGCCCAACTGGTGACAATTACTGCCGGCGTTTCAATATTATCCCGTGTTAATAACATTACTTCGGAGCGCACTACCTCTTCGGCATTGCCTTTACGCCCCAATACACGCTCAGCATCTCCACGAATAAAACCGGAAACATCTGGGCTAAGTGCCTGTGCTGGCACCCCCAACCAATCACGCAAAGTATCGTTCATATAGATAGTTCTGCCATCAAGGTCGGCTACAAAAAACCCTACCGGCGCCTGATCTAACATAGCAGTCCCAGCAACTGGGCCATGATTAAACTCAGTATCTGCGCTGGAATTTTCACGTTTTTTAAGCTTGAGCAGCGATTGGCCATTAGGTAATGGCGAGATAACAGCCGTGAACTCAACTATTTTTTCCGCAACTTCAAATCCGGGAAGTTGTTCTGATAGGTTGGAGCCTGTTCGCCCTGCTTTGGCTAGTCTAAATGCTATTGCTGATAGCCCCGGATGACCACCGATCAATTGCTCGAAAGCCACTGGACGACCACGCTTATTACTTAAACCAGCCTGTTTGCATAATTCAAGATACGCTGCATTTGCATAAAACGGGTATCCTTTAGCAGAATAAACAATTATCGGATCATCGGTGTTATCAAGTACCGCCAGAGCAAATGGTGGATCAATATCAAGTTTTTTTATTGCTGCTGGCGACATGCTTCGCGCTGTTGATCCTCCCACCCACATAGCATAAAGCAACACCACCAAAACCGATGCTACCCCAAAGGCCAAAATAAATCCTTCGGGGCCGATGGCCTGTGGCATCAACAAGGCTACACTTAAGGCAAAAACAGCTGCACCGGCCGAACCATAAAGCAAAACCCGTTTCCAAGAGTCCGACAAGGAATTGGATTTTTTCAAACTTTGCATCTTGCTCATACGGCTGCCCCTTATTTTGCCGGCTCTCTAAATCTTATATTAGCCAGCGAATCACTGTTCGCATCTTTCCTCAAGTTTTTTCTTCAATTCCTACCACCTCGCGACAGCACAAAGCCTAATATTTTGGCCACGGCCTTAAAATGCTCTTCGGGAATTTCATGATCAAGTTCAGTGTTTGCGTGTAAAGCTCTGGCCAATGGCGGGTTCTCGATAATTGGTATATCATTTTCCTCKGCAACTTTGCGAATACGCAAAGCAATGTCGTCAAGGCCACGCGCCACACAAACCGGAGCCGGGTTTTCATTCTGGTCATATTTAAGCGCCACCGCATAATGGGTCGGGTTAACAATTACCACACTAGCATCAGGAACCGCTTGCATCATTCGTTGTTGCGACCTCTCCGAACGGATTTGGCGCAATCTTGCACGCACATGCGGATCACCTTCGGTGTTTTTCATTTCATCACGYACGTCTTTGCGTGACATTTTCATMCGYTCTAAAAACGTGTGCTTCTGATAAAAATAATCCGCAATAGCAATAACAGCAAACACTGAAACCGAAGCAAGTAACAACACGATGGCAGCMTCRCGAATAATCGGCATCAAAGCCAGYAAATCAAGATATGGCATRCCAGCCAGCAAGTCCCGTCKCGGCCAAACCACAGCAAAAGCAATCARACCAACAATCGTCATYTTRCCAATGCCCTTGCCGAAATTCACCAGRCTTTGCATTCCAAATAGCCGCTTAAACCCGGCCAAYGGCGATATTTTGGAAATTTTMGGTTGAATTTTATCCGGAGCCCAYAAAAACCCCTGCTGCACTATATGCCCAGCCAAAGCTGCTAGCATTAACAGGCCGATGATCATTGCCAACGCGCCGAACATATTCCAAATAATTGACGACGCTAATACCTGTATGCCCAAGCCATCAAGTTGTATTGAACGAGGATTGGATAAAAACCCACTAAGCCAGCYACTTAAATTTCTTGCCAAYGGCCCWGAAAAMACCGCCATAACCAACACCGACGTTGCCAACAAYACCCAACTGGGGATTTCYTGTGATTTAGCAATATCGCCTTTTTTGCGCGCCTCGATCAGTTTATGTGGCGTGGCGGTTTCGGTTTTTTGCGACTTATCCTGATCATCTGCCATTTAAGATGCAACTCCGTTCAAACTCGCCGCATATTGATCAATGTACATCAACCAAACGCCAAGCATTGCACTCATGCTAATTGCGAAAATTGCCACTCCCACAAGAACATTTAGAGGCATTGCGATAAAGAATATTTGTAATTGCGGCATCAACCGCGACAACACCCCAAGCGCCAGATAAAAAATCAACCCAAAGGCAATAAGTGGCGCGGCCATTTGCACACCAAGGCGAAATGAATCCGCGACTGTATTAGTTGCCAAATCTTTCACATCAGCCGCCAGAGGTAAAGCACCAGGCGAGATCAGATCATACGATCCAACAAGACCAGTGATAAACATGTGATGCAAGCCGGTGGTGAAAATCAGCACGACACCGGTTAGACTTAAAAATGAAGAAAATATCGCACTTTGCCTACCTTGTGATGGATCAAATGTCTGCGCCATAGCCAGACCAGCTTGCATACCAATTACCTGTCCAGCGACGGAAAGCGCGCTCATCATCAATCTGGCAATCGCTCCAAACATTAAGCCAATTAGCACTTCTGAGCCAACTAACCCCGCCATCTGCATGGGTTGCTCTGGTATTGGCGGTAATTTATCACCGACTAATCCGACAATAATAAAAGCCAATAATAAAGCCAATGCCAAACGCAACCTAGCCGGAACAGATGTTTCGCCAAAGCCGGGAAACAACATAAGCATTGAGCCAATACGCGCAAACACTAGAGATATGGCAAAAGCATTGTCGGCAAGCGATGTTAGATCCATTAGCAACCGCCTACATTGAGATAACTCGGTCGGCGATTCGGTTCATAAACCCACCAAGCAAAGCACCCATTAGCGGCATAAAAACCAGCAATGCGATAAATATAGCAACAATCTTTGGCACGAACACCAATGTCATTTCTTGAACTTGGGTTAAAGCCTGTAGCAAAGCGATTGCCACACCAACAGCCAAGCCAACAGTCATAATCGGACCGGCCATTTGCAATACTAGCCAAATTGCCTCGCGGGCAAAATCAAGCACTTCTGAGCTGTTCATGAACGTTTTCTAACGCGACTAATGGATTTAACTGCGTTAGAGTGCTTGCATCATGGTTAATAAACTATGACCATCAAGAGTAATTGGCTGATAAATTGGGAGAAATTATGTCTAAGAGCAAATATTTACTAACTGTGGCACTTAGCGGGCTATTACTGGCCTGTTCACCACCGACAACACCGCAAAACAACGCAAAGTCAGAGGCTGAAGCAGTAGAAACTGGGACAGTAGAAACTGGGACAGTAGAGACTGTTGCCAAAACCGAACAAACCGAAACTCAACGGTTAAACGATTTTTTCCAAGAGCAATTTCAATTTGCACTAAATCGCTCGCCAATGTTCAAATCCTATTTGGGCATGAGGGACGAAGACTATGGCAAATGGGACAATCCATCATTGAAATATTCCATTGAAAGCAATAATTTACGATTAGCAGCATTTGAGCAAATGCAAGCCGAATTTGACTTCGACAAATTAGAGCCAAATGCAAAACTTTCATGGCGGCTGGCCGAATATAATGCTGCACAAACAAAACGCCAAATGGCTTTTATGGATTACAGCTATTCATTTAACCAAATGTTCGGCGTACACAGCCAAATTCCAGCATTTCTTATCAACCAGCATCAAATCCGCTCCGAGCAAGATGCCAAGGATTATGTTTCCAGATTGCAAGGTGTGGCTGAATATCTAGGCGGTAATATTGAAAATACTCGCAGACGATTTGAAAACGGCATTCACCCGCCGGAATTTGTTTATGACAGAGTGATCGATGCGGCACAAAACATCATTACCGGCGCACCGTTTAGTGGCGATGATGACAGCCCGATTTTTGCTGATTTTAAGAAAAAGCTAGACAAGTTAGATGCCAGCGACGAATTAAAAACTGAGCTATTAACAGCGGCAAAAACTGCCATTTTATCTTCTATTGGCCCAGCTTATACAGACTTGATCGCAGAAATGCAGCAGCAAAAACAAACCGCGGGCACTGATGATGGTGTGTGGAAATTACCCAATGGCGAAGCATATTATGCCAGCCGTCTACAGGCAATGACCACCACGGACATGACACCAGCACAAATCCACGATCTGGGTTTAAGTGAAGTCGCCCGCATTCATGATGAAATGCGCGAAATTATCGGCAAGGTCAATTTCGATGGTGATCTATCGGCTTTCATGGTTTTCATGCGCGAAGATCCGCAATTTTATTACCCTAACACCGATGAGGGCAAAGCCGAATATTTGGCCAAGGCCACCGAATATATCGACATTATCAGTGAGCGGCTTGATGAGATTTTTATCACCAAGCCAAAGGCCAAATTGATCGTAAAAGCGGTTGAGCCGTTTCGTGAAGCAACTGCCGGTAAAGCATTTTACCAACGCCCAGCAATAGACGGATCACGCCCCGGTACTTATTATGCAAACCTCTACAATATGAAGAGCATGCCGACCTACCAGATGGAAGCTTTGGCCTATCATGAGGGTAATCCCGGTCATCATATGCAATTATCAATCGCTCAGGAATTAACTGATGTGCCAATGTTTCGCAAAATGGGCGGCTACACCGCCTATAGCGAAGGCTGGGGGCTTTATTCGGAGCTAATCCCCAAGGAAATGGGTTTTTATGAAGACCCGTATTCTGACTTTGGACGGCTGGCGATGGAATTATGGCGTGCGGCAAGACTGGTGGTTGATACCGGCCTGCACGATAAACGCTGGACACGGCAACAAGCGATTGATTATCTGGTGAACAACACGCCAAATTCGGTTGCTGACAGTACCAGCGCCATTGAGCGATATATTGTCATGCCCGGACAAGCCACCGCCTATAAGATCGGCATGCTAAAGATCCAAGAATTACGAGCCAGAGCCAAACAACAACTTGGCGATAAGTTCGATATTCGCGAATTTCATGACCTGATATTGGCTGGCGGGCCAGTACCATTGGCGGTGCTTGACGATATAGTCAATGAATGGATCGCAAAAACAAAGGCCGAGTAAAAGGTCGAATAAAGTAACTTCAGGAGCAGGTAATTCCTGCTCCTGATATTTTACCAATCAATTTGTAAACGCAATTGCAGACCATCACCGACAAAGCGATCGCCATTGGCATCGGTATAATTTAACTTTACCCGTAAATGGCTTTCTGGATACCAAGTTAAGCCGGTTGTCCATGCTGTTACCTGTTCGTCATTGGCATTTCTTGCATCAAAATTATCAACACGCGCCACTACTTCCCAGCCGCCAAAGCCACCCTCGGATAAAGGCTTTAACGGCTTGATGCGAGCAAATGTACCAGCACCAGCTTTATATTTTCTGGTTTCGCCGGTTAGAAAATATCCAGCTTGCACAAAGCCACCTTTGGCTGAGCCAAGATCACCACTTTCGGCCATATACTCAGCTTGCGCATGGAATTTGCCAATAACAGTGGCGGTTTCAAAACCATACAAAAACGCATCATCGCCGATGATAGGTCTAACTTTTTCAGTTGCCAAACCCGCTCCCCAGCGGGAAGAACGCGATGGCGCGCCAATTGCGTTATCAGTATAACGAACAGATGCTCCGAAGTGCAGGACTTTGCCTGACTCTAAGATTGGCGCGAACGTAGCTCTGGCACTAGACACCGTAGTTCCGGTTAAGTTCTTACGCTCGGCATCTATCGAATTACCGAACACACCTGCTGATAGGCCATAATTTTTTCCGGTTTTAGCAATTACCACGCCCAACCTACGGTCAATGCCAAAGGCATCAGTGAACATCGCACGCTCAAGGAAAGAAATGTTGATAGAAGATGTTGTCTCTTCCATCGAATTGGTGGTTTTCATCTGCCCGACTTTAATTTTTACCGGACCACTCCAAGCAATATTAAAATCCTTAAAAGAGGTTTTACCGCCAGCAAAATCCAACTCGCCTACATATTTGAACTTTCCAATCTTCCCTTGCAGGCCAATTCTTGCTACGCGAAATTGATCCTCATCTATATTGCGGGTAACGCCGCCAACCGGGGTTTCGTTAATGCTGGCAATATCATAGAATATCCGCCCGCGCAGCTTGATCCAATTACCATTTGCATATTCAAGTTTTGGTGCCCCTTGGAAAAGCTTTCCCCAAGATTTTTCATCTGTGTCTGTAGCAAGCCCAATAGACGGCAAGCCAAAACCTACCAATATTAAAGCAAATCCGGCCAATACTTTAGATTTGAATCCCATAACTATCTCCTAGAAAACCTTTAACATGCAGGTTGATAGCAAAAAGAAGTGGCTATTTCTTAAACATCGAAAACAAAAATAATACAAAATTACGCTATGGTTAATTTTTACTAAACCCGCCACCGCTAGGAGTTTCGATCTCTACCCTATCTCCTGCTTTGACTTTTATCTCAAAGCAACCATCAAGCTCAACAACCTGCCCATTGGCCTTGATAAGTCGTTGTGATCCGGTAATGCCGCCATCGCCACCATCAAGCCCCGAAGCAAAAGTCCACCGCCGTGACGACAACAAGGCCACATCCATATCCTCCAAGAACGTCATTGACCTGATCGAACCATCACCGCCAAAATAATAGCCCTCGCCGCCACTGCCATATCGTATTTCATGGCCACACAGGCGAACTGGAAAACGGCTCTCCAGAACTTCCACATCGGTCATTGCCGAATTAGTCATGTGGGTATGAACAGCACTGGCACCATCGGCATTGGGCGAAGCACCAGCACCACCGCAAATGGTCTCATAATATTGGTGAGCATCATTGCCAAAGGTGAAATTATTCATAGTTCCTTGAGAACCAGCCAAAGCATCACAAGCCAAAAACAAAGCATCAACAATGTGCTGCGAAGTTTCTACATTGCCGGCAACCACTGCTGCCGGTGGATCAGGGTCAAGCAAGCTTGAGCTTGGTATGCGAATTTCTAGCGGTTTTAGGCAGCCTTCATTAAGTGGAATATCGACATTTGCCAAACAGCGAAACACATACAAAACTGCGGCTCGGGCCACTGACCGTGGAGCATTAAAATTATTAGCCATAACACCCGAAGTTCCAGCAAAATCAATTATCGCCGAGCGGTTTTGATGATCGAGCGTAACTCTCACATTGATAGTTGCGCCGCAATCCATGTGAACTTGCGCCGAGCCATCGGTTAATTTATCAATTACTTCACGCACCGCTTGTTCGGCATTGTCTCTGATATGCCCCATATAAGCAGATACCAATTCAGCACCATGTAATTCCACCAAATTCTCAAGCGCGGTAATTCCGCTTTTACAAGCTGCGGCTTGGGCTTTGAGATCAGCAATGTTTTGCGTAGGATTTCGTGCTGGCCATGGTTGGCTCGACAGAACTTCGCTAACCACAGTTTCATTAAACACACCATTTTTGATGATTTTAACCGCATCAAACTGCACGCCCTCTTGCGATATATCAGTGGAAAACGGCGGCATTGATCCCGGTTGAATACCGCCAATATCTGCATGATGACCACGCGCCGCCACCAGAAATATCATATTGCCCTGATCATCAAATACCGGCTCGACCAAAGTTATATCTGGAATGTGCGTGCCGCCATCATAAGGTGAATTTAACGCCACCACATCACCATCTGCCAAATTTGGGTGCCGACGCAATACCACCCGTACACTGTCGGACATAGAGCCAAGATGCACCGGCATGTGCGGAGCATTGGCCACCAAATTACCCTGACCGTCAAATATAGCACAGGAAAAATCCAGCCGCTCTTTCATATTTACCGAGTGCGCGGTGCGCTCCAACACCCGCCCCATTTGCTCGGCAATTCCCATAAACCGCCGGTTAAACAGCTCTAATTGTACCGGATCAACCGGATGCGGCGCAACAATCGACGCCCCTTGGTTTTCGCCGCGCAAGACCAACATTCCTTTCTTGTCCAATTCACCGCACCACCCAGATGGTACAACAATTTGCGAATGCTCTTGCAAAACCAAAGCCGGCCCGTCTATTTGCTGCGCTACGGCCAATTCTTCCATTTGCCAGACCGGTACTTCAATCAATTTACCGTCCATCCACATTTCATGCTGGCGCAAGGGTTTGGCCGGTGAAGATTGTGCCAGAGCGTAAGGTATGAGACTTGTTTGCTTGGCCTCGACACTTACAGCAACAGAATCAATTACCAGATCAGAATTTTGCTCATAAAACCCGAACAATTTACGATGTTGCTTGGCAAAATTCGTACGCATCTGCTCCAACGACCCAAAAGCAATCCGCAAGCCAGTATCAGAACCTTGCATCCGAATTTCCAACTCGATTTTCTTACTGGTTTTAGCCCCATCCCCTAAGGACAATTCTTTGAGAGCCGCGTTTGCCAATTTGCCCGCAAGCTCTCGTACTTTTGCAATGGCAGCATCATTTAACAGCGCACCAAATGCGGCATTGCGGCTGGCTTGTCTTTGCGCCAACCCCATGCCCAATGCACTTAGCAGGCTTGCTTGCGGGTGGATCAGCACCGTGCCGATGTTCAAGTTTTGCGCCACGAATAATGCCAACTGCCCACCGGCTCCACCAAAGCCAGCCAAGGCATAATTGGCCGGATCCTCGCCCTCATGCACAGTTATCGCATGAACTGCTCGTGCCATATTTTCGGTGGCTATTTGCAAAAATCCGGTAGCAGCCTCAACAGCRCTTTTCGCGYYCATTTTRAYSGCCAACTCGTCCATTYTTRCCAAAGCCGCATCATARTCMARRCCRCTTGTGCCATYAGYACCRAATARTTTCGGAAAGCCKTGTGGATCAATTCTKCCCAAAACCAAATTWGCATCRGTAATGGTTGCAGGSCCACCGCGCCCGTAACAGGCAGGGCCYGGTATTGCYCCGGCACTATGYGGSCCMACYTGCGCCCGYCCATTTTCAAAMYGCAAAACCGAGCCACCACCAGCAGCAATSGTATGAATRCCYAGCATTGGCGCCCGTAATACTATTCCKCCSGGACGCGAKATAAACTTCTTAGRACGATCAGARCCGTTGACCCGGCTAACATCGGTGGAMGTTCCGCCCATATCAAARCCRATRACYTTRTCAAAACCGCTTATTGCCGCGGTTCCGGCCATGCCGACCACTCCGCCGGCGGGKCCTGATAATACCGCATCACGACCAATAAAGTCATTTGCTTGCGCCAGACCACCTGATGACTTCATGAAATACAGTTGGCTATCGCTTAAGCGACCTCGTAACTTTTGTACTCCATCACGCAATATCGGCGTAAGACATGCATCCATCACCAATGTCGAGCAACGCGGAACAAACTTGATCAGCGGATCAATCTTGCTAGTGCTGACATGGGTAAAGCCAATTTCTCGTACTAGCTGTTCAAGTATTTCTTCGTGCTTTGCATATTGATAGCCATGCACCAAGCATATCGCCACCGAGTAGCAACCCTGCTTGAGAGTTTCCTTCAGCTGTTTTCGCAGCTTTTGCGTTTGTAATGGAACAATAATTTCACCATCAACACCGATCCGCTCAACAACCGGCAGAACTTCGGCAAATAGTGGCTGCACCTGTTTTATATCCAATGCAAATATGTCGCTACGCATTTGATCACCGATCCGCAAAGCATCGGTAAAGCCAGCGGTGGTCAATAACAGGGTTTTGGCTTGCTTGCGTTCCAACAAAGCATTGGTGGCAATCGTCGTGCCCATGCGCACATCTAATGCCAGATGCGCCGGTAATGCTTGATCGGCTGCCAAGCCCAGAATTTGCCAAATACCGGCAGTAGCAGCATCGTCATAGCTTTGCGGGTTTTCTGACAATAGTTTTCTGATGTGCAGATTGCCCGAACCATCACAACCAATAATATCGGTAAAAGTACCGCCGCGATCAATCCAAAATTGCCATTTTTCACGCATTGCTTTTTCCGCCGGTTATGTTCAAAATCAAAACTCTATTCGAAAGGATAATTAGTAGGAGATTACCCAAGTGGGAATGTGGCGCAAGCTGATTGATGTAGGAACCAGAGCTGCTGGTTTATTACTTGATCACGAAGATGACAAGCTGCCGCCGGATCGGCGCATTGACAGCGCCAGCTTTGCCGCAGCGTTAATTGCCCTTAGTGCGAAAATGGCCAAGGCAGACGGTCTCGTCACCACCGAGGAAATTATAGCCTTTCAAGAAATTTTCTCGATCCCGCCAGAGGCCGAAAAGGATGTCGCCCGATTATTCAATTTATTTCGCGAAACCACTTTAGGCTATGAGAGTTACGCCAAACAAGTAGTACGAAAATTTCGCTGCTGCCCATTTGTCTTGGAAGACGTGCTTGACGGCTTGTTTCACATTGCCAAAGCCGATGGCGTGATCACCGAACAAGAAGAGCAGTTTTTACGCAATGTTTCCGACATATTTGGCTTTTCACCGTTGGAATATCGCCGGATAAGAGCCTCGCGACTTGGCCGGGAACCAGACGATCCGTATTTAATCCTTGGGATTGATGAAAGCATCTCTGATGATGACCTCAAAACTGCCTACCGGCGCATGGCCTCTAACAACCACCCGGATCGGGTTTTAGCTCGTGGCCTGCCGGTTGAATTACAAGATCTGGCCAATGCAAAAATGGCGATGATCAATATGGCTTATGACAAAATACTTGCCGAACGGGACAATTATCACAAGCTTGTGCATTGACGAAATTACAATTCATGCCAATATAGTTACTGGTGGGCATAATATAAGAAAGAGTTAGGACAATGTACCTTTCCTCACATAATACCAGTATTCTTTCGCGGCTGAYRAACTTTGCCCGCAAAAGCATSRTATTGCTTGTTGGTGTTTTATTCGCGGTACTAACCGCTATAGGCACGTTTTTCTTTGCCATAGCTGCGATCATTGGCACGTTTATAATTGCCGCCACCATTGCTTTGGCGTTTTTCCTGTTCAAAGTGTTTGGCGCAAAGGGTGCAACCCCAAGACAGGCAAATACCAAGGACAGCACTGGCTCAATTACACTTGAGGCAAAGCGTGGGCCCAAAGGTTGGACGGTTAACGAAAAAGACCGATTTTGAGCCTCAATACTGTTGTTCTAAAGAGCTATACTTCGCCTAATTTCAACCTGCGTACAGTACCGGTTTCTATGCTGGTATTGCATTATACCGGCATGCAGGACGCAAAATCAGCATTACAACGACTTTGCGATCCAAAGGCCAAGGTTTCGGCGCATTATGTTGTTGATGAAGCAGGGCAAGTGTTTGCATTAGTGGCAGAAGAAAACCGTGCATGGCATGCGGGCATTGCTCATTGGCGGGGAATTACCGACATTAACAACGCCTCGATTGGTATTGAAATTGTAAATGGCGGCCATGATTTTGGCTTGCCTGAATTTCCAACAGCACAAATTTCAGCAGTGATCAAACTGTGTCAGGACATCTTGCAGCGTCATGATATTTCACCAAGCAATATTGTCGGTCATAACGAAATTGCCGCCAGCCGTAAACTAGATCCGGGCGAAAAGTTTCCTTGGGAAAAGCTGGCCARAGCCGGAATTGGTATTTGGCCGRAAMGCAAAAATCAGACAACCATAATTAACCTAGATGAAGCMAAARCRCWYTTGCAAACCATTGGTTATGACGTGCAAARCAAYSAYATTAGYGRCAAGGCTGAAYATTGTTTATTGTCCGAGTTTCAACGCCGCTATCGSCCACAGAAAATTGACGGCCTGCTTGATGCGGAAACTTCCTTACTGTTAAGACAAATTGCCGACTTGACGAACCGTCACAAAACCGATTGAACAGCAATGGATCAGATGGCTGGGTGATCGCGGARGTGCAAACTTTCGAGGAAAGTCCGGGCTCCACAGAGACAAGGTGCCGGGTAACTCCCGGCGGGCGCGAGCCTAGGGAAAGTGCCACAGAAAGCAAACCGCCATTTTAGCTTCTGGCTAAAATGGTAAGGGTGAAAGGGTGCGGTAAGAGCGCACCGCTTGGCTGGCAACAGTTAAGGTCACGGCAAACCCCACTTGGAGCAAAACCAAATAGGAATGGCGCATGGCGTGTCTTTGCGCTGCTGTTCGGGTCGGTTGCACGAGGTATCTGGTAACAGATGCCCCAGATGAATGATCGCCTCTCTTGGCCTTGGTCAAGATGACAGAACCCGGCTTACAGGCCATCTGATCCATAATTATTACTAGAAACAGCAGTAAATAAAAACCAGTTTCATTTTTAAGCATTTTCCTCAGCGGATAAACTCTAAACAGTCTCAGCAGGAAAAGGTTTGTTGTCGTTACAATTACTCACAACAATCATCATAAAAACCCATGTTTTGTTGAGTTTAACGTATATTCACTATGTCAAAGAGCCGCAAACTGGCTGGTACGCGCCATTTGCATGACCATTATAGCAAGCGAGGACATTGCGAGCATGGTTGGAATTTATCCCCGCTGTTCAAGTGTCGGTAAGGGTGAATGAGTGCTAATTCTTTGCTAATGAACCCTTAGTGCAAGCAACTTCTTTGCCAATGATTGCTAATTAAGGGTTTCCCTTAAGGGTCACGTGACCCTTGTTCACCCTTGGCGCAAAACAACCAACATCCAACCCCTCATCCCGACCTTCTCCCCATGGGAGAAGGAGCCCAGCGGAAATATTACCGCTCTTCTTCAAAACACCACGAGGTGGACTCCCTCTCCCGGCTCGGGAGAGGGCGGGGGTGAGGGTATTCATATTGGCAATTACCAAAACGCCGTCATCCCGCGCCTGTCAGGGTAACACTCTCAGAGGACATAGCTTTTGAGAGTACTTGTTTTTCCACGAACCTATATCAGACTAACTTTTAAATTTTACCACCATCCAAGGGTAAATAATTTCTTCCGGCATTCGACCAGCAAATTCATACCCTTGGTTTTTTATGTGCCAAGCCTGCGTACCATTAACACCCCAACCAGGAAGACTCTGTATTTTAAGTTCATTCCAAAGTTCGTGTTCGCTCCACAACGCCCAAATTAAAATATGTTCAAGCTCTTCAAGAGCAGAGCGACCCTGATTTCGCAGTTTGGTTTTTTGATCAGATATGAGAAACCCAAACGTTATATATGTACCGTTTGTTTTTTTAAATTTAGACGAGTGTTTTTCATTAAATCCTCTCGCCAAGCCCCTTTCTGTTATCCCAATATAAACAATAGTATCAGATTTAACCCTGTTTCCATGCTCTTGTGTAATAACGTATATAAAACTTCCTTTTTCAAAATAATCGTCGTCAAGGTTATTTATATTGAACCATTTTACTGGCTCTCTCCATTCAATCGTGACATGGAGATAGTCTTTCATATCTTTTGTCGATTCACCAAAATCAACAACCTGCATACCTTGAGAATTCATATTCACAATCACCCTACAATATTCCCGGCAAATTAAGTCCCTGTTCCTTGGCGCAATCCTTGGCGATTTCATATCCAGCATCGGCGTGGCGCATTACGCCGGTGGCTGGATCGTTCCACAGCACCCGTTTTAATCGTGCCGCCGCATCGTCTGTTCCATCGGCCACCACCACCATGCCAGAGTGTTGCGAATAGCCGATGCCAACACCGCCGCCATGATGTAAGGAAACCCATGTGGCACCGGAAGCAGTGTTTAGCAGTGCGTTCAAAAGCGGCCAATCAGCCACCGCGTCCGAGCCATCTTTCATGCTTTCCGTTTCGCGATTTGGGCTGGCCACCGAGCCACTATCGAGATGATCGCGGCCAATAACTATTGGTGCTGATAATTCACCGGAAGCCACCATTTCATTAAATGCCAAACCAAGCAGATCCCGTTGTCCCAGACCAACCCAGCAGATACGCGCTGGTAGGCCTTGGAATTGTATCCGTTCACGCGCCATATCCAACCAGTTATGCAAATGTTTATCATCAGGGATTAGCTCTTTGACCTTGGCGTCGGTCTTATAGATGTCTTCTGGATCACCGGACAAAGCCGCCCAACGAAACGGTCCTACGCCTCTACAAAACAATGGCCGGATATATTCAGGAACAAACCCGGGAAAATCAAACGCATTGTCCAAACCTTCGTCCAAAGCCACTTGGCGGATATTATTGCCATAATCAAAGGTTGGTATGCCTTTGCTATGAAATGCCAGCATTGCTTCGACTTGCACCCGCATGCTTTTACGCGCCGCACGATCAACACTTTTCGGATCATTAACTTTCGCATCTTCCCATTGTTTTAABGACCAACCAAGCGGCAAATAGCCGTTGATCGGGTCATGGGCGCTGGTTTGATCGGTAACAGCATCTGGCCAAATGCCACGCTCTACCAGCTCCGGAAACACCTTGGCAGCATTGCCCAGCAAGCCCACCGATACCGGTTTTTCGGATTTGCGAATTATTTCCAATGCTTCGTCCAGATCATTGGTAAATTCGTCAAGATACCCAGAAGCVAGBCGCATTTCGATCCGTGATGGCTGGCACTCCACCGCCAACATTGATGCGCCAGCCATGGTTGCCGCCAATGGCTGCGCCCCGCCCATGCCACCAAGTCCGCCGGTTAAAATCCATTTACCAGCCATATCGCCGCCAAAGTGTTGTCGCCCCATTTCAACAAAAGTCTCGTAGGTTCCTTGGACAATTCCTTGGCTGCCAATATATATCCATGAACCGGCGGTCATTTGCCCATACATCATCAAGCCGGCTTGATCTAGTTTATGGAAATGATCCCAATCCGACCATTTACCAACCAAGTTGGAATTAGCAATAAGCACTCTTGGCGCGTCTTTGTGGGTGCGAAACACCCCCACTGGTTTGCCAGATTGCACCAATAAGGTCTGATCATCTTCCAGCTCACGCAAAGAAGAAACTATTTTATCATAGCTTGGCCAATCTCTGGCCGCCCGGCCAATACCGCCATAAACCACCAATTCTTGTGGGTTTTCTGCCACTTCCGGGTCAAGGTTGTTCATCAGCATTCGTAATGGTGCTTCGGTTAACCAGCTTTTGGCAGATAGCTTATTTCCGGTAGCAGATTTTATAATTCGCGAATTATCAAGGCGTTGGTTCATCTGATTATTTCCTTGTGATGTAATACCCAAACATTGATGGCTTGTAGTAATTGTTGCAGAGTTTTTTGTAATGTTTTGGCTTTGGCAGAGTTATATTCTTGTGGCCTGTTCTCGTCCATATAACAAGATTGCGATATTTCCAACTGTAATACATGCACGTCTTGTTCTGGTCGTCCATAATTGCGGGTTATCCAACCGCCTTTGAAACGGCCATCACTAACGAATGAAAAATTAGAATTTGCCAAGGCTTCACTGGCGGTTTTTGCTAATGCTGGTGAGCAAGATAAACCGCTAAATGTACCAAGGTTTAGATCCGGCAATTTACCATCAAACAGCCGCGGCACTTGACTGGCGATAGAGTGGCAATCAACCATTACACAAATACCATGTAGTGATTTTATGCGTTCTATTTGCGCCGATAATTGTTGATGGTACGAAGTGAAATATTGCTTTTTTCTTTGCTCTATATTTGGCACATTCCCGGGCAGATAAACCTCATTTCCGGCAAAATCAGTAATTGGACAAAGATCAGTTCCAGCCTGTCCCTGATAAAGAGCAGCACCATCAGGATCGCGATTCAAATCAACCACATAACGGCTATGAGTAGCTTGCAGCCAAGTTACTTGCCCCTTGGCGAACTGATACAATTCAGGCACATGCCAATCGGTATCGGACATTTTTTTACCGAGTTGATTTAACTGTCCAATAACTTCATCGGGAATATAAATTCCTGAATGTGGAAAGTTCAGCAATACTGCCCCGTCATTTTCTTGCAAGAGAAACAATGATTTAGACATTTAGTTTTCACCAATAATTGGTAATAACCCCTGCAATTCAGGCAATGAGGTTAATTCGCCACGCAATATCATTTCCTGCACACAAGTAATATCCGGAGCCATCAGACGATCATCAGTTAACATTGGAACTTGCGCCCGTATTGCATTACGTACCGCCTGCAATGGAACTGACGAAGTAATATGGTTGTCTTTATGCAGATCAAGTGCCTGACAAGCTGATAGCAATTCTATCGCAATTACATGGGCAGAATTTTGCGCCATTTTACCAAGCCGGCGCGCGCCATGGGTGGCCATCGACACGTGATCTTCTTGGTTGGCCGAAGTTGGAATACTATCGACCACCGCAGGAAATGCCATTTGTTTGTTTTCTGACACCAAAGCTGCCGCTGTTACTTGCGCGATCATAAAACCAGAATTGATCCCCGGATCAGGGGTCAAAAATGCCGGTAATTCGCTTAATGCCGGATCAACCAACATTGCGGTGCGCCGCTCGGATATTGATCCGGTTTCGCAAAGGGAAATGGCAATGTTTTCGGCAACAAATCCAACCGGTTCGGCATGGAAATTACCGGCAGAAACAGCTTCCGCTTCTTTGGGGAAAATCAATGGRTTATCGGTCACRCCATTTGCTTCTCTACCTAAAATTAMRCTGGCATGRCAAAGRCTRTCATAAACYGCGCCCATTACTTGTGGCTGGCAACGCAGGCAATACGGATCTTGTACTTTGTGACAATCGGTATGACTTTGCGCAATAGAGCTTBCCGACAATAACTTACGATAGGATTGTGCGGTTTTTATTTGCCCGATTTGYCCACGAATTTCATGYACCCTAGCATCAAATGGCGAGTGCGACCCACGTACCGCTTCCACCGATAATGCGCCAGCTAGCATTGCGCAATGGAACACCGCATTGGCCTGATAYARSCCATGTAAAGCATAAGCGGTGGAGACTTGCGTGCCGTTTAACAGTGCCAAACCCTCTTTGGCCTGCAAAATTACTGGCTGCAATCCGGCATTTGATAATGCTTTTGCCGCTGGYAATTTTTTGCCMTCATAAAGCGCCTCACCCTCGCCGATCATTACCGCTGCCAAATGTGATAATGGCGCCAGATCACCAGACGCACCGACCGATCCTTGCGACGGAATTACCGGATACACACCTTTGGCCAGCATGTCCGCTAGCAAGCGTAATGTGGCTGGCTGCACACCGGAAAACCCGCGCATTAAACTGGCCAGCTTCATCGCCATGATAAGACGTGTTACACTTTGGTCCATTTGCTCGCCAACTCCGGCGCAATGGGACAAGACAATGCGTTTTTGTAAATCCTGCAAATCTTCGTCTTTGATCCGGGTATTAGCCAGTTTGCCAAAGCCGGTATTGACCCCGTAAACGGTTTCGCCTTTGGCCAAAATATCAGCAATAGTATCGGCGCTAGTTTGCACATTTTGCCAATCCTGATCAGCAAAGTTTATCTGCTGTGGTTCGCGCAAAATTTCTTGCCATTGCTCATGGGAAATATCACCGGGTTTTAAAATGGTTTCTCTCATTACTTCAAACTCTTTCATTTAGCGGACAAGCTCCAAATCCATAACACAACTCAGCGGGAGATTTTATATCCCACGCCACCAAATCAGCAGCAAAACCGGGCGCAATTTGCCCAATTCTTTCGCCAAGTCCTAATGCTGTAGCGGCATTTCGCGTTATGCCAGCCAACGCTTCATCAGGGGTAAGACCAAAAAACGTCACCGCCATCGACAACATTAACGGCAAAGAAGTAGTTGGCGAAGAACCGGGATTACAATCAGTTGCTATAGCCATTGCCACACCATGTCCACGCAACAAATCCACTGGCGGTTTTTTGGTTTCTCTTAGAAAATAAAACGCACCAGGCAATAAAACAGCAACAGTTCCGGAATTTGCCATGGCTTTGGCACCGTCTTCGTCAAGATATTCAAGATGGTCACAAGACAATGCGCCCATTTCTGCAGCCATTTGACAGCCGTGTGAATTTGATAATTGCTCGCCATGAAGGCGAATTGGCAGACCTAGCAAGATAGCTTTTTCAAATACTTGTCTGGTTTGCTCTAGCGAAAAAGCAATGTTCTCACAAAACACATCTACCGCATCAGCCAAGCCAAGCACGGCAATTTCTGGTAACATTTCCTCTACCACCATATCGATATAAGCATCACTTTGACCGGCAAATTCTGGAGGTAATGCATGAGCACCAAGGAATGAAGTGCTAACTCTCACCCCCTCAATATTTCCTAGTTCACGGGCAGCACGAAGCATTTTTATTTCGTCTTCAACGTTTAATCCATAACCGGATTTAATTTCTATTGTTCCAGTACCAAAGCTCTGCATTTGTTGTAAGCGTGGCAGTGATTGAGCAATCAACTCAGCCTCGCTCGCCGATCTGGTGGCCTTGACAGTGGAAACAATCCCGCCGCCGTCCTTGGCGATTTGCTCGTAACTTACACCATTTAGCCGTTGTTCAAATTCGGCAATTCGGTTGCCTGCATAAACCAAGTGCGTATGGCAATCGACAAATGCCGGCAACACCCAGCGCTGATCAAGGTCTGTTTGCGGTAAGTTTTGGTATTGCTGTGGCAGCTTTTTAGCGCAACCTACCCAGATAATATTTGCATTGTCTCGTACAATCGCTGCATTTTCCACCACACCAAAGTCGGCAGAACCCCCGCGCATCGTTGCCAAATGGCAATTTGTCAGTACTGTTAATTGATTACTAGAATTCATTTATGCAACAGAATGCTTTATGCATCATTTTGCAAGCATATTTTTATGCTAAGTTACCCCGTGGCTAAGTGCTATCTTCATGCTAATTACTGTTTGCGTAAATATTACTCTTGTCCGCAAAGCCCATCAAGCAAAGTAGAATTATGATTAAAAATGAGACTAACAGCTTGCTTGCAAAACAAATTTTGCTGGACACCGGTTGGGCAGAAAATGTAAGAGTTACGTGGAATATTGCCGGAGATATTACGGCAATCACTGATCAGCAAAGCAAAAAANCCACCGAAGAAAGTGTGGATTTTCTGCTACCGGGCATGAGTAATTTACACTGCCACTCGTTTCAACGAGCAATGGCTGGCCTTGCGGAAATAAGTCATTCGCCTAGGGATAGTTTCTGGACTTGGCGCGATCTAATGTATCGTTTTGTTGCTAAATTAACCCCCGAAGATGTGCGGATCATTGCCAGTTTTACCTATATGGAAATGCTGCAAAGCGGCTTTACCTCGGTTGGCGAATTTCACTATTTGCACCACCAACCAGATGGCAGCAAATACGATGACCCGGCGCAAATGGCCAACCAAGTTATTTTTGGTGCAAGGCAGAGCGGAATTGACCTTACAATGCTGCCAGTGTTTTACGCCCATTCAAATTTTGGCGGCGCAGATCCCGACCCACACCAAAACAGGTTTATCCATAACCTTGATAATTTTCAATTACTGGTAAACAATTTACGTCAGCAGCACCCTGAAATAACTATTGGAATTGCTCCACATTCTTTACGCGCAGTCACCCCTGAGCAATTAACCGAATTGCTCCGCAATAATCCAAATGACCCAGTGCATATTCACATCGCCGAGCAAATGGCAGAAGTAAAAGCTTGTGAGCAACACCTTGGCGCAACACCGGTGCAATGGTTATTGGATAATTATCAAATTGATGATCGTTGGTGCCTGGTTCACGCCACTCACATGAACAAAAACGAAGTCCAGCAAATGGCCAGTTCCGGGGCAGTAGCTGGCTTGTGTCCGATAACCGAAGCCAATTTAGGCGATGGAATATTTGACGCAGTAAATTACGCCACGGCAAATGGTGGGTTTGGCATTGGCTCGGATAGTTGTGTGCGAATTGATCTCGCCGACGAGTTACGAACCCTTGAATATTCACAGCGCCTACGCGATCAAAAACGGGTAAGACTGGCACCGACAAAAACCAATGTTGGCGGGCATTTATACCGACAAGCAGCAAATGGTGGAGCGCAGGCTTTGGGGCAAAATGGCGGCAGCATTGCAATAGGTAAGCCCGCCAGCTTTGTTTCGTTGGACATTACCACGCCATCATTGGCCGCGCGATCAAAAGATGCAGTAATTGATGGCTGGGTATTTGCCTCTAGGAAAAATCCGGTAACTGATGTCTGGGTTGCCGGCAATCATGTTATCAAGGATAAGAAACACCAGAACCAACAAGAAATTACTGCTAATTATATCAAGTGCTTGCGGCTTCTATTGGACAGTAATTAAGCCAAGTTCAACCGGCCAAATCCGACTTGGAGTTTATTGCGATTGCAGTTTTTTCCAAATGCTCAAGAACTAAAAACAAACGCTCTATTTCTTCCTTACTCATGCCGGCGAGTAACACTTTTTCTTGCTCAATCGCCAGCGGTGCAATCTCATCGTGAATTTTTCTACCCGTGTCGCTAAGCGATAATATCTGCGCCCGACGGTCTTTTAGATCAGCTTTTCTTACAATCAAATCACGTTTTAGCAGGCCAGAAACCGCGCGGCTTACCGTCATTTTATCCATAGCAGCATTAGAAGCCACTTGTTGTGCCGTCAATGATCCAGATGCACCTAACATAGCCAAAACCCGCCATTGCCAAATGCTTAAACCAAAGCGATCCTGATAAAGGCTGGCAATTAAATTGCTAACCTGATTGGACGCAATCGACAATCGATAGGGTAAATAATTGTCGAGCTTCAAACGATCACTCATGACTGTAATTGCCCTATTACGAAGTAGGAGGTTCGTATTTAACTAYTGTTTGCTCGATCCGRCCAAAAATACTGGCTCCGTCTTTATCGCGCATTTGAATGCTGACCTTATCACCAAACTTCATAAACGGTGTCGATGGYTTGCCGTTTTCAATAGTTTCGATCATCCGAATTTCGGCAATACACGAATAGCCATCACCACCATCGCTGATCGGCTTTCCGGCTTCACCATCAAGTTTATTCGATACGGTTCCAGATCCAATAATAGTACCAGCACATAAGGGGCGAGTTCTGGCGGCATGGGCAATAATAGTTCCAAAATCAAAGGTCATATCAATACCGGCATTTGCTTTGCCAAATGGCTGATCATTCAAGGTAACCAAGACCGGTAAATGCAGTTTACCGCCATCCCAAGCATCGCCTAATTCTTCGGGGGTTACCGCAACTGGTGAAAATGCCGAAGACGGTTTGGATTGGAAAAACCCGAAACCTTTGGCCAGTTCGCCGGGGATTAAGCCGCGCAAAGAAACATCATTTACCAAAGTTATHAGCACAATTTTTGAAGCCGCCAGCTCAGGACTAGCGCCCATGGGAACATCATCAACAATTACGGTTATTTCGGCTTCCATGTCGATGCCAAAACCATCGTCTTGCGCCATTTCAATATCATCTCTAGGCCCAAGRAAACTATCAGATCCACCTTGATACATTAGTGGCTCAGTCCAAAAAGTYGCCGGCATTTCCGCGCCTCTGGCTTTTCTAACCAATTCCACATGATTGACATAAGCMGADCCATCAGCCCACTGATAAGCCCGTGGTAATGGTGATGCACATTCACGTTCGCGAAACCTCTCTACCGGAACAGCTCCGCTTTCTAAACTTTGCGCTAATGCTGCTAATTGCGGCTGTGCCGTAGACCAATTATCAAGTGCTGCCTGTAAGGTCGGGGCAATTCGGCTGGCATCAGTATATCTTGTAAGGTCATTTGAGACCACGACCAGTTTACCATCACGTCCAGATTTTAACGAAGCAAGTTTCATAATTAGATCCTACCAAAAACAATTAAAAGTAACACTTGTTCCTATAGCAGATTCGCCGGCAATCATACAAAGAAAAAGGCCCACTCAAATGAGCGGGCCTTTGCCTTAATTAGTGTGTTTAACTTAGATTAGAAGCTCTTATCAAACTGAACGTACATTGAGCGTCCAACCGTATCATACGTAGCAAACGGGGTATTTTCCGTTGCTGAGAAGAAGCCGTCGACTTCTTTCCAATATGGAGGCTGCTTGTCAAAGATGTTATCGACACCGACAGAAACAGTCATGGTATCGCTAACCGCATAACGAGCATTGATATCGTGATAGGTAAACCAGTCACGGATAACATAAGGCTCTACTAGGATTGCAGCATCTGTAGCAGAATAACCGAAGTCATTGATAAGTAGATCTAGAGCTGCTTGCTCATCTTCCTCAACAGGTGACAGGATACGAGAGGACCAAACCACACGTAACTTCTCATTGCTAAAGCCAAGACGAGTATTCATACGCCATTGATTACCACAAGAAGCAACAAAGCCACCACATGAACCAACAAAATTGGTACGAAGACCTAGGTCATTAATAAAGCCACGTTCTTTTAGATATGTACCTGTTACGGCAAAATCAACAGTACCATTACCGACTTCTTTAGCACCGCGAACTTCAAAATCATAAGATTTCAAGGTCTCAACACCATCAACATCATTCCTGCGGAATGTGTTAACGCGCAGGATATCACCACCTGGCTGACGAGTGATACGAGCACAAGCTAAAGGATCGCTTGTAGCACCACCATAACAATCGTTAATAAAGCCACGGAAGCTCTCAGCGGTAATCGCATCGCGAATCTCAATATCAGCATAGTCTAACGCAAATTGTAGATTGTATTTGCTAAGCAAACCAGTGCTTGGAGTATATACAGCACCGATGTTAAACTGTCTGCCGGTTTCCGGAAGCAAGTTTTGACCACCAATACGTGAACCAAAGCCAAAGTTTAGCAATTGCTGACTAGTTTGGACAAAACCACTACCAGCGCCAACACCATCAGCAATACACTGTGGGTTAGTACTTAGGCTGCCGCCAGTATCTGAACAAGGATCGCTATAAGTTGGAAATCCACCAGAACCACCATTGAACAAGTCGTTAATGCTAGGTGCACGGAATGAAGTAGAAGTACCACCGCGGATTAGAATGTCATTAACAGGCTTCCAAGCTGCGGCAATACGATATGTATCGCCAGCATCAAAGGTATCATAGTTAGATACACGATAAGCAAGCTCAAGATCAAGAGACTGCATCATTGGTTGGTTTGCAACTATCGGAATAGCTATCTCACCAAATACATCAGTAGCAGATAATCTACCATTTGTAGAAGTCGCAGGATTACCAGATGAATAACCATTGGAAATGGCAGCATCAATAATTGTGCTACCTGATAACACCCGACGTTCAATACCGATAAGGGCTTTAACTTCACCAGCAGGCGTTTCAAACAATGTGTTTTGCACATTGAAAGCCATCATTGTGCCTTCTGAGCTAAACCCGTCGATTGTATTTAGACGAATAAACGCAGCAGCACCTGGAGTGATTGAGTTATTACCGAACATATTTAGCGGCTCACAACCCAATTGACGGGCAAGAGCATCAGCACAACGATAGAATTGACCGTCAACATCAACTACACCATTACCGGCACTTGTCGCGCCTGGTGCAATTTCTGCAGTAAGAGCCTGCTCAACCCGGAACATATCAATCAAATTACGATTTTCATCTGTACCATTATTGGCATCAATAGAATAATAGGCATCCCATTTAGCACCACCAAGGAAAGGTAAGTTTCCTTCACCAGGAACAATACCGTCAAAGGCGATAACCGCACGTACAGTATCAGAAGTTTGGCTAAACAAACGCGCGCCAACATCCAACATACGTTTCCGATAGCGAACAGCTTCCGAATATCCTGGAGCTAAACTGGGCACTAGATTAGTGCGGACTTGATCCCAGAACTGCACGTTAAACGGGTTATCATCCGGAATGATCAACCCATAAGTGAACTGAGCACCATTACCAAGCGGCACAGGAGCCAGATCCTGATCTGAACGACGCTTAGAATACATCAACTCAAGCTCAACATTAATTGTTTCTGTTAGCTCATAATCAGCTTTAGCAAATGCGTTAAATGTCGTGGATGGTGTCCGCAAATAGTTTAACGGATTAAAGTTAAAGGCATCACCACCAAAGAAACTAAATCCACGAGGCACAGCACCAGCACCAGGCTGGTCTACCAAAAGAGAGCCAAAAGACGTATATATACGGCCAGCAGGAATAAATGATGAACCAGAACACTGATCATTGGCAACATCAATACCAAACAAACCACCCCAAGCTGGCTCAAGACGAGGACAGTCGGAGATAGGACGATCAGCTTGGTAGATACCTTCTTGCTCACGATAACCAAGTGAAAGCATCGCTGAACCACGATCAGAGGTAACACCACTGGTCATGCCAACATTCCAAAACGCGCCATCGCCTCTTTCGGAAATACCTGAACGAGCAACGAAATCAACACCCTCGAAGTTTTTCGGTGTAGTGAAATCAAGAACGCCTGACATGGCATCCGCACCGTACACAGCAGCAGCACCGTCTTTAAGAACAGTAATACCGCTAATCACGCTGGATGGGAAGATTTGCAAATCAACTAGATTGCCAGTACCTGAACCAACCGGGTTCATACGACGTCCATTAAACAAGACCAACAGGCGAGAAGCACCTAGGCCACGTAGATTGACTGTAGACAGACCACCGGAGCCATTATTAGCATTCGCGCCATCAGCAGTAAAAGTCACTGACGGTAGTTCTTCTAGGAAATCACCGATATTGGCTTTACCAGAAATATCAATGTCTGCTTTTGTCAGAACTGTAGTTGGCCCAACGCCTGTGAAATTGCTGCCGCGTTCAATACGCGAACCGGTTACAACAATCTCATCATCGTCGTCGTCTTGCTCTTGAGCAACTGCTGGAACGGCCATCAAGGCCACGGCAGCAACGCCCATTAAAGCTGCATTACGTAATGCAGCAAGTTGGTCTTTTTTATCAATCATTATAAACCCCTTGAGTTGATTGAGCACCTGCAAGGATCCCCCCTGCAGCAGAAAACTATAGCATGATATATGCCAAACACAGCAAACCACACCAAGTTAGCTTTATAAAACGGCCTTTGACCTATCGTCGATAGTTATTATTACAATGGAGTAACACTTATCTCAGATGCAACAAATATGTCACACATACTGCATATAGAATCAAAAAACACCCGCAGGAATTGATTCTCCGCGAACACTTCACCATGGCAGGAGAGATTAGGGTCAGAACTGCCCCTAGAAAGACTAAAAATACCTAGCTGTAGACAAAAGATCAGAATCAATCCGTTTCGTGCAACCAAGCAGCATGGCGAGGAGCTTTTTTGGTTTGGCTCCACTCCTCAAGCATCGCCGGGGCAACCTCATGTAATTGCGCCATTTGCTCTGGTGTTGCCGTGTTTGCCGCCAACTCTAAGCGATGTCCATTTGGATCAAAGAAATAAATTGATTTGAAAATACCGTGATTGGTCGGGCCGATTACCGCGATACCCTCGGCCTCGACACTGGCCTTGGCCTCTAATAAGGCCTCAATACTTTCTACTTCAAAAGCAATATGCTGCACCCATTTAGGAGTGTTTTTGTCTCGTCCCATTTTTGGGCTGTTTGGTATTTCGAAAAATGCCAATATATTACCCATGCCAGCATCAAGAAAAACATGCATATAAGGATCTGGAGCTTTGGTTGAGGGGACTTCGTCCTCAGCTATTGCCAGCACAAAGCCCATGTTTAGTACTTTTTGGTAAAACTCGACGGTTTCCTTGGCATCATGACAACGATAGGCCACGTGATGTATGCGTTTTAACTCAATGCTCATTTTTCTCTCCACTAATTGTCTAGATTAGTTATCTTCGATGACACCACGGCGCACTTGATCCAACTCAATCGAATCAAACAAAGCCTGAAAATTACCCTCGCCAAAGCCTTCATTGCCTTTGCGCTGGATAAATTCAAAGAACACCGGCCCTAGGACAGTTTTCGAGAATATTTGCAATAACAGCCCCTGCCCCTCGGTTGGCGCACCATCAATTAAGATTTTGCGTGATTGTAATTCAGAAACATCTTCACCATGACCGGGCAAACGATCATCAATAAGTTCAAAATAACTATCCGGTGTGTCCTGTAGTTCAAGGCCATTGGCCAACAGGCCGTCAACGGATTTATAAATATTGTCACTCTCAATAGCGATATGCTGAATACCTTCGCCATTAAACTCGTTCAAAAACTCTTCGATTTGTGATTTGTCGTCTTTTGACTCGTTCAACGGAATACGAATTTTACCACACGGACTAGTCATTGCCTTGGATATTAAGCCGGTCAATTTGCCTTCAATGTCAAAGTACCTGATTTGCCGAAAGCCAAATACATCTTCGTAGAACTTACCCCAAAACTCCATCTGCCCGCGGACAACATTATGAGTAAGGTGGTCTATATAATGAAACCCCAGAGCATTTTGCTCTTCATCAGCACCAACAATCGGCGTGAACTCACTGGCAAAAAAGCTCTCAACATTATCCTCGCTTAGCAGATACAAAACCGAGCCGCCAATGCCCTCAACCGCCGGCAAACCAGAAGTCCACAAACCATCGGTTACGGCTGTTGCCCCTCTGGTGATTGCTTGGCCATGTGCAGATTTAGCATCTTCCATTAAAAAGCACATCGAATTAGCGCCACCCTTATGCAGGTCGCGGAAATCTTTGGCCTGGCCGCCATCTTCGCGATTAAGTAGAAAATTGGCTTGGCCTTGCTTATAACGAATTACATCACTGGCTTTATGTTTGGAAACGGCGGTAAAACCCATTTGCTCGAATAATAACGCTAACTTGTCCGGCTCATTWGARGTAAAYTCAACAAATCCGAATCCGCGTGTACCCAGTGGGTTYTCAAATAAATCAACCATTTATAAGCTTCCTATTGCCAACACCTGATCATTCAGGCCAAGTTATGTTTGTGTTATGAATGATTATAGTAACAAATGCAACTAATTATAGGTGGCAATATGATTGAACTTTGGAATTATTACCGTAGCGGCACTTCGCACCGTGTACGAATTGCCCTGAACTTGAAACAAATTGCTTGGCAATACAAAGAGTTAAACCTGCTAAAACAAGACCATAGATCAGAAGAGTACCTGCAACTTAATCCGCAAGGCTTGGCGCCGGCAATGATTGTGCAGGGGCAAACCTTAACCCAATCGCCAGCCATGCTCGAGTATATAGAAGAACGCTGGCCAACTCCGCCACTATTGCCAACCGATATAACTGACCGTGCGAAAGTGCGAGCCATGGCAATGTTGATTGCTTGCGACATTCACCCACTAAATAATTTGCGAGTGCTAAATGAAGTTAAAACCTTGACCGATGATGGCAGTTTACCGGCGCACTGGATACATAAATGGATCAGCCTTGGCTTTACCGCACTTGAAAGCATGTTGGTTAAGGACAAGCAACGCGACTTAAATTACTGCTTTGGCGATGAACCGGGCTTGGTGGAATGTTATTTGATACCGCAAGTTTATTCGGCCAAACGCTTTAATATGGATATGTCATCATTTCCGGCAATTAACCGGATCGACAAAACCTGCGCCAGCAAGCAGGCCTTTATTGACGCGCACCCTGACAATCAGCCGGACGCACCAAAAAGCTAGGGTCAGGACATAGGGGTCTTTCACACGCCGATCTTGACCATCTGCGCCCACCAAGCGGGGTATTTGCTAGAGATTAGTCGCTTGGCAATTTTAGCCGCTTGCCTATCGGCAAATTTGACAAAACAGCTGGCACCAGAGCCGCACATTTGCGCCTGATAGCTGGAAAGTTCACCTAAAACATCTAATACTTGTTCAATAACCGGCTCCAACTCAATCGCGGCTGCGGTTAAATCATTATGCTTAGAATATTTGCCGGTTTTTTCTGGCGCATCTAATTGATCGAACTTGCCAAAAACCTCAGCCGTAGACACCGCAATCAACGGATTTACCAACAATGCGTCAAATGGCGGATCGCCTTTCATTGGCTGCAAAACCTCGCCGCGCCCGCGCATGCGGATACAATTTTGTTCACCAGAACTACCAAGCACACACACCGGAATATCAGAGCCTAATTTTGAACCCACAGCCGCCAGTTCTTTAGGCGAAAGACCACCATTCCACAGAAGGTTTAACCCCCGCAAAGTCGCTGCTGCATCAGCACTACCGCCGCCAATACCGCTGGCAATTGGTAAGTTTTTGATCAAAATGATTTTTGCCCCTGCCCCGGACATGTCCAAATGCAGTGCCAACTCTTTTGCTGCCAGCATAACCAAATTATCAGAGCCAGCTGGAATTTGCTGAGAAAAATCTCCTTGTACGTCTAGGCTAAGACAATCAGTTTCCTCAAAATGCAGATCATCACCAATATCAGCAAAAGCAACTAAACTGTCGATCGGATGATACCCATCACTCGCCAGCGAACCTACTTTAAGCGTTAGATTTATCTTGGCTGGCGCAAATTCCTTGATCAATTTTCAACACTTAATTCAAGATCTTCAGCACCAACCAAATCAGTTTCTGCTTGCTGCTTTAGCCCATTTTCGATTTTATCTTTGACTTTGGCCAAATCCACTTCCTCGTCTGGCTCAAAACTTAACACTCTTTGCCATTGAAATTTTGCCTCCAGCTTACGACCAACCTGCCAATAAGCATCGCCTAAATGATCGTTAATCGTTGGCTCGCCTGGCTCCAGTTCTACAGCTCGCTCAAGGTGGGTCACCGCCTCTTCATAATTACCCAGTTTATAATAACCCCAACCCAGAGAATCGACGATATGGCCGGCTTCTGGGTCTAACTCAATCGCTTTACGGATTAACTCAAATCCCTCTTCTATGTTTTCACCGGCGTCGACAAAAGTATAACCAAGGTAATTCAAGACATCAGCCTGCTCAGGATTTATCGCTAGGCTTTTACGAAAATCCGGCACAGCTTCTYYCCAACGWTCMGTGCGCTCAAGAGATATTGCCCGYGCAAAGTAAATTTGCCAATCACCRTCATCAACCCCCGCMTCTATAAGCTCATTATAAACAGCTAAGGCCGCTTCGAACTGTCGATCAGCCTGCAAAGCCAACGCCAAAGCACGTTTGTTTCTCTTGGTTGGGTTGGCTGCAACCAATTGCTGTAAAATAGACAGGCCTTCTTCTACCCTATCCATACGAAACAAGGTATTAGCATTATCGAGTTGTGATGGCCGGTACCAAGGCTGATTTTGGTTGATCTTTGCGTATAAAGTCAGCGCGTCTTCACTACGATCCTCTAGCTCATATAACCGCGCCAGTAAGTTTTGTCCGGCATCATGTTGCGGATCAAGATGTAAGGCCATCTCAAGATATATAATCGAAAGAAAATATATCCCCCTTTCGGCCATTGCCTGAGCCGGCCCCAGCAATGCTTCGGCAGCACCTTGTTGCGTTGTAACAAATCTTTGCGCAATAGGCTTTTTAGCATTAAGTCTTGATAAAAGATAATTAGCTTCAATGTCATTTTCATTGGTTTTTAACCGATCATTTAACAGCTCTACCGCAACATCTMTYTNNNCATTATTNNNGATTTTAGCCAAGCTTCKAACATAAGTAATTCGCGACCTCATTACTGCGCTATCCATTGCCCTCGAAAACGCCTGATCGGCGGCGGCATYACGACCAGCAKAATTAAGTATCATCGCYSTTTGTAACCAAGCTAAATCGCCAAGCAATGGMGTTTTTGAAGCCTTGTCTAACTCKGCTAARGCYTCATMAGTTTTACCRCCKCCATRCAAAGCCCAACTTTGCATGAAACCACCWGCTATTTGATTTARCGGSCCAAGTTTTACCTGATCCAGACGCTCTGCTGCGACTAGGTATTTTCCAGCTTTAATCTCATCACTTGCGGCAATAAGTACTGCCAAACGGTCATTACCATCAGTTTCCAATATTACTCTGGCTTGTTTTGCCGCTGCTTTTATATCGCTTGCCATAACCGCGCTTAGCATTACCCGCTGGCGTAATTCCATATTGCCTCTGTCTTTGTCCAAAGCCCTTTTATAATATTTAGCCGCATTTTTAACATCAGCTTCCGAGCTGGCATAACGAGCCAGTAAATAATCACCATAGGGCGAGCTTGATTGACGCATAGTTGTGCAAGCCGAGGTTAAAAAAACCAGACCAACCAATAGCAAACTCACGTTAAAGCGGCTGTAAAACCGTAAATCCATCACAATATTATACCTTACATATTCGGATAATTCGGACCGCCGCCACCTTCAGGGCAGACCCAGTTTATATTCTGGCTAGGGTCTTTGATGTCACAAGTTTTACAATGCACACAGTTTTGCGCATTAATTTGAAATCTTACTTCGCCACTGGCTTCATCGGTAATAAACTCATAGACTCCGGCCGGGCAAAACCGTTGCGATGGCCCTGCGAATTGCGGCAAGTTTACCGATACTGGAATTTGCGGATCAGCCAGTTGCAAATGCACCGGTTGATCTTCTTCATGATTGGTCGCGGAAAATGAAACCGAAGTTAGCTTATCGAATGTTAAAACTCCGTCGGGTTTTGGATAGGCAATTGGCTTGTGCTTACTAGCCGGCTCAGTACTCATCGCATCGGTTTTGCCGTGCTTCATTGTCCCAAATACCGAAAAACCGCCAAACAAAACATTTGTCCACAAATCCATGCCAGAAAGCATTATGCCACCGAACAAAGTTCCAAATTTTGACCATAATGGCTTGGCATTTCGTACCTTTTTAAGCTCTTTGCCAACAACACTGTTTCGCCAATTAGCATCATAATCACTTAATTCATCGCCACTGCGTCCAGCGGTAATTGCCGCAAATGCCGCATCAGCCGCCTGCATGCCGGTGCGCATAGCATTGTGCGAGCCTTTGATCCTAGGAACATTCATAAAACCAGCTGCACAACCAATTAACGCACCACCGGGAAAACTTAGCTTTGGCACGGATTGATAACCACCTTCGGTTAAAGCCCGCGCACCATAGGAAATACGCTTGCCGCCCTCTAGGGTTTCTCTGATTGCATCATGGGTTTTTAGCCGTTGAAACTCATCAAACGGCGATAAATACGGATTTTTATAATTCAGATGCACCACCATGCCGATGGCAACCAAATTATCATCAAAGTGATACATGAATGAGCCACCGCCAGTATCATTTTTAAGCGGCCAGCCAAAGCTGTGTTGCGCCAATCCCGGCTGGTGTTTGGACGGATCAATTTGCCATAATTCTTTAATGCCAAGACCGTATTTTTGCGGCTCACAATCAGCATCAAGGCCAAATTTAGCAATTACCTGTTTCGATAAAGACCCCCGTGCGCCCTCGCCCAAGAATACATATTTACCCAGTAATTCCATGCCCGGCTCAAACTCCGGTTTTTCACTGCCATCAACTGCACGGCCAAATACTCCGGCAACCACGCCGCGCACCGCACCATCTTCGGTGTATAGAACCTCTGAGGCTGCCATTCCGGGGTATACTTCAACGCCTAAGCTTTCGGCCTGTTCAGCCAACCATCTACAAATACTGCCCAAAGAGGCAATATAATTTCCATGATTATGGATCATTGATGGCATTACAAAGCCCGGCAAGCCAACTTGTCCGTGTTCGGTTAAATATAAAAACTTATCCTTGGTAACCGGCGTGGTAAGGGGTGCGCCTTGTTGTTGCCAATCGGGAAGTAATTCATTTAAGGCCTCGGGGTCTATTACTGCACCGGACAGAATATGCGCCCCAACTTCAGAGCCTTTTTCCAAAACCACAACAGATATTTCTTTATTGGCCTTAGCTGCTTGTTGTTTCAAGCGAATAGCGGCAGATAGCCCAGCAGGTCCTGCACCAACAATTACCACATCGAATTCCATTGCTTCGCGGCTCATATTATGATTTCCCTAATTCTTGAGCAAATATATTTGCAGCACCCTAAAGTACAAAAACCAAACGGGGAACCGGTTTTATAGTTTTGTCTTTGTCTTTATTGGCTATCTCCAATATACTATGATCTGATGAGAGGGTGATCTAAAGTGCAAGACGAAGCGACAAAAGCATATCAAAGCCTAAGCGGGTGGTGGAGCGAAGCCGGCGTTGACGTTGAACCATTGCCAAAACTTGCAAAAGGAAAACCTAGCAAAGCTAACAAGCAACAATCACCAAGCCAAACAGTGCCAAGCAAACCGCCCGCAAGCAAGCCAACTGCCAGTCGCTTGAAAGAAGCCGCAGAATTAGCCACCACCATTACCGACCTTAAACAATTACACGAAGCCATCGGCAATTTTGATGCTGGAGTTTTGTCACGAACCGCCAGCCAAGCGGTTATCGCCCGTGGCAATGCAGAGGCTAATGTCATGTTGATCGGCGAAGCACCCGGAAATGAAGAAGACCGCGCCGGCAAGCCATTTATTGGTGCGGCAGGACAGTTTTTGGACAAAATGTTTGCCAGTATCAGCTTGGACGAAGAAAGCCTTTATATTACCAATAGTGTATTCTGGAGACCAAAGGCAAACCGCAAACCCACCGAAGAAGAAATGCAAATGTGCCTACCGTTTGTTCATCGGCATATCGCCCTGATTGCCCCAAAAGTCCTTGTTACTATTGGTGCAAGCTCAAGTAAAAACCTGCTTGGCGTTGATACCGGCATCAGCAAATTGCGTGGCAAATGGGGGCAGTACACGATAAGAAACCCTGATGGCTCTAATAGCGAAACTACGATTCCAGTATTACCAATGTATCACCCGGCATTTGTCTTGCGAAAACCAGTAACAAAGCGCGATTGTTGGCACGATCTGCTTTCCTTGCAAGAAATGCTGGAGAGCTTGAAATAATCCGGTAATTTAACTTAGCAAAACTGGCTTTTCTCAAGTTTAGCCAATCACGCCTCAGTTATACTCCATCGACCCAAAAAGTGGGTACCGGTTTTTGGTTAAGTTGATGGATAACAAAGATATAGTATACTCAAAATACTGTTTAATTCAGTATTTTGAGTATACTATAATAACTTGCGTATCCGTATCTGCCGCCACGAAATTCAAATCCTCACCACGAATTAGATCGCCTTCGGTTACGTGTTGATCATTTATTTGACCATTGCCAGTGCTGACATATAGCAAAAATTCGCCATTTCTGGATACAGATTGCCCAGCCGACAACATACCAACTTCTATATGAGTTGTGCTATCCAATGTTATATCTTGATCTTTCGAACCGCCATAAATGCAAGTGATTTCCCCCGGCTCCAGATCATAAAACTTGTAGCTTGCCGGCTCGCCCGGAATTGGCGGCAACGCCCATAATTGTAACATTCGGTTTTGTGTCGCATCAGGATTTATTTCATTATGCGAGAACCCTTCACCGCCAGCTCGCTGTGCCTGAGCCTGCCCAGCCGCCATCGATTGCCCGTGTTCCAAGGATCCTTCATGACTGATCCGTCCAGATACAAGAACTGAGATCACGTCAATTTCTTTATGATTGTGCATTGTCGTCTCACCATTAGGCAAAAACCGTGCATCAGCCAGATAGACAAAACCGCCAAGCCCGTCCCAAGTGTCAGAGCCGCCACCAACGCGGCTGTCAACCACAAGGCGGTGTTCGGTTAATCCGGCAAAACCACCAAGTGGCAGATCATCTCTTCGTAATATTTGCAAACTCATTGCAGTTTTCCTTTTCTGGTTGCTGCTATTTTCAAACTCTCAAGAATTCAACCATTGAGCAAGTTAATACGCATACCTGACAAGTTGATGTATTATTTTTCAATCTTTATGTTAATAATATTTGACACACAGTCAAAATAAGTTATCAATGTGTCAAAAGAGGGAAACAGTTATGAATTTATCAAATCGAGAGCGCAGCATTTTTGGGCATATGGTTTTTGAAACCGGAATCACCGTCTATTATCTGTGGTACGCAATGAAACTGCCAGTAGACACTTTGCTTAATTCCAAAGAATGGGTGGGTCTGGTAATCAGTTTAATTCCAATTGGCATTGTTGGCGGAATTATTGTCGGTGCCATTGTAATCGGCACTAAGTCCAAAACCACAGCCGCCGATGAACGGGATCGCGGCATTGAAAGCAAAGCAGATGGTATTGCTTATCGCATGATGATTGTTGCTATTGCGCTTTATCTTGGCTTGATTGGCTTTACATACGGGATTCAACCGGATCTAGTGCCAGATACTTTTGCCAAGCAATGGCTAACATTTGCTATCACTCCGCTTAGCGTCCTAAATGCTTTGGTCATCATTATGTTTGTTGCCGAAACCACCAAATACGCCTGCCAGCTTTGGTTTTATCGGCGGGGTTATTGATATGGCAAAAACCCGCATCAGCAATCAAATACGTACTTTGCGATTTTTTTCCGACGAGATGAGCCAAGCGGCGTTGGCCGACAAAATAGGAGTTACTCGGCAAACAGTTATGGCTATTGAGGCTGCGAAATATTCGCCATCATTAGAGCTGGCATTTAAGATCGCCGCAGTGTTTGGCAAAGAACTTGGAGAAGTATTTACATACCCAAAAGAGCCACAAAATGACTGAGCTTATTTGCGGAGTTGATGAAGCGGGACGTGGCCCTGGTGCTGGCCCAGTAGTGGCGGCGGCGGTAATCCTGCCAGCAGGCTTTGACAGAAGCGGTCTTGATGACAGCAAGAAGTTAACTGCGGCAAAACGCGATGCTTTGTTCGATAGCATCATCAGCCAAACCAGTTACGGCATTGGCATAGCCGAGCCAGAGGAGATCGATAGGATCAATATTTTACATGCCACCATGTCCGCAATGCGCCGGGCGATTTTGCACCTGCCTTGCACACCAGATCACGCACTTATTGATGGCAATAGACTGCCGCCATACCTGCCCTGCCCGGCGACAGCAATCATTGGCGGTGATGCGCTGGAACCTGCCATTTCTGCGGCCAGTATCATTGCCAAAGTCACCCGCGACCGGATCATGTTGGCGGCGGACAAGAACTTTGCAGTTTACGGATTTGCCCAGCACAAGGGATATCTTACCAAAGCCCACAAAGCAGCTTTGCAGCAATTTGGTCCCTGCCCGATCCACAGGTTCAGCTATGCTCCGGTACGTGCGGCAATTGCCTAGAACTATGTATTTACTGCATCAGTGTCTGGCATCTTCCAAGTTTCTGAGAGACCAGCAATTTCCCACTCTAAAAAATCCTCATCGCTCATCAGTTCGGAAATATAAGTATCAGTCCGCGAACTTCGGGCAATGCCATAACTAACAAACCGACTGGCATAGGGCGTAACAAACGCATCAGCGATCGACCAATCATTAAACAGATATGGCCCATCATGCTTGCTCAATAATGACAGCCAAATGTCCTGCATTCGTTCCGCGTCTTGCATGGCAGATTTAGGCAACTTGCTTCTAGTGCGCCGCCGCAAATTCATTGGCGCTTCGTTCCGAAGGTTTACAAAATCGTCTTGCATTTGTTTGCAAAACTCTTGTGCCAATTGTTTGTCTTTTGGGTCTTTTGGCCACAAATTTGGCACACACTTAGCCGCCCATTCGGATATAGCTAAACTATCGGCAATCACCTCATCATTGGCCTGCAAAACCGGCACGGTTCCAGCGTCTGATACTGCCAATAACTTTTCCTTATAACCCGGCACATCAAGCTGTATCAGCTTTTCTTCAAACGGCAATTCAGCCTTTTTTAGWACCAACCAAGGYCGCATCGACCACGATGAATAATTCTTATTTCCAATATAAAGTTTTAACATATTTCACTCCGCTATTTTGCTCTCTTTTTTCATTTTTTTCGCCAGCACCAAGAACCATAACAAGCCGATAAATGTCACCAAAGCTGCGGCGATAAATGGTGCGCCGGGAAGATAGACTATTGCAGTTTCTGCGGAGAAATATCCAAATAACCCCAAGAATATTATCGGTCCGATTATTGCGCCAATGGCTGCAATCGAGGCCAAGGCTCCTTGCAATTCGCCTTGCTCGTCCTCTGCTGTTCGGTTCGACATAATTCCGTTCAGCGTCGGGCCAATAATGGACGAGAAAAACGACAAAGTAATGATCACATAAATTTGCCAAACAGATGTGACAAATGCGTAACCAAGGAATGCAAAAGTCAACACAATCAATCCAATTTTTGCCGAGAATATTTCACCATATTTGGCAACCGACCATCTGGTGACGAACGCTTGACTAAGCCCGAAAACTATCCCGACAAAGCCCAAGGACAGCCCGACATCAAGGCTCGACATTTGTAACTTTTCCATGCCGTARAACGACCAAACCGACGGATAAACCTGATGGCCTATACCAAAGAACAACATAACAACTGCCAAGCCCATAACCACCGGACGTTCGGCCAAATGCTTGAACGCTCCGAACGGGTTGGCACGTCGCCACTCGAACTTGCGGCGTTTTTCCTTAGGCAAAGTTTCTGGCAAAACGAAATACCCGAATATTACATTAACCAAAGCGACCAAAGCTGCGGCATAAAACGGCGCACGCACGCCGACAAATTCACCCAAAAACCCGCCAAGTACCGGGCCAATTATAAAGCCAACCCCAAAGGCTGCACCAATAAGGCCAAAGTTTGCCGCGCGGTTTTCAGGTGCGGAAATATCCGCAATAAACGCATTGGCGGTGGAATATGTGGCACTGAATATTCCGACCAACAGCCTACCGATAAATAGCCAGATAATTGTTGGCGCAAAGGCCATAAGCAGATAATTTATTCCAAAGCCTGCCAATGAGATAAGCAAGACTGGCCGGCGACCAAACCGGTCACTGAGATTACCGATCAAAGGTGAGAACAAGAACTGCATCACCGCAAATGCCAGCATTAAACCAAGTGCGTAATAGCCGGCTTCAGCAAGGTTTTTGCCGGTTAATTCGCGGATTAAATCTGGCAAAACCGGCATGATAATCCCAAAACCAATCATATCGATCAGCACCAGAATAAAGACAAAGCTTATGGCTTTTTTATTTTTTGATTTGCTTGCCATTTACTGCACTCCACCTTGCAATGCACTTAACCCGATCAACATCATTCGGCAAGTAGATCATTTCCTACTTTCCCTATTGCTTATTTTACATTATCCTTATCGCCATGTTTTTGAATTTTTTCACTGAATTGCGAAGCGCCAAAGTACCGGTGTCGTTACGCGAGTATCTGACGTTGATGGAGGCGTTGGACAAAGGTGTGATCGATCGTAACGTTGAGGATTTTTACTTCCTATCGCGCTCAGCATTGGTCAAGGACGAGCGCAATCTCGACAAGTTCGATCAGGTTTTTTCCCACGTTTTCAAAGGGCTGGAGAGCGTTAGCGATATAGTCGACGAGACGCAAATTCCCGAAGACTGGTTACGCAAACTTGCCGAAAAGTTCCTCACCGACGAAGAAAAGGCCGAAATCGAGGCCATGGGCGGTTGGGACAAATTGATGGAAACTTTGGCCAAACGCCTAAAAGAGCAAGAAAAACGCCATCAAGGCGGCAATAAGATGATCGGTACCGCCGGTACATCGCCATTTGGGGCTTATGGTTACAACCCCGAAGGAGTTCGCATTGGCCAAGACAAAGGCCGTCATGGCCGGGCGGTAAAGGTCTGGGACAAGCGCGAGTTCAAGAACCTTGATGGTGATCGCGAACTTGGAACCCGCAACATCAAAATGGCTTTGCGAAAGTTACGCAAATTGGCTCGTGATGGCACCCCGGACGAGCTGGATTTATCAGGAACCATCAACGCCACTGCTCGCCAAGGGTGGCTAGATATTTTAATGCGCCCTGAACGGCGTAACACGATTAAAGTTGCGCTGTTTTTGGACGTTGGCGGCTCAATGGATCCGTTTATAGAGACTTGCGAAGAACTGTTCTCTGCTGCTAGATCCGAGTTCAAACGACTTGATAGTTTTTACTTTCATAACTGCCTGTATGAAGCAGTCTGGAAAGACAATTTACGCCGCAGATCCGAAGTGATACCAACTTGGGATTTACTGCACAAACACCCGGCCGATACCAAAATCATCTTTGTTGGTGATGCGAGTATGAGTCCCTATGAAGTCACCGTCCCCGGCGGCTCGGTCGAACATTACAACGAAGAAGCTGGTGCAACATGGTTGCAACGAGTTGTTGAAATTTACGATGATGTTATTTGGCTAAACCCAACACCGAAAAAATATTGGGACTACACCCCAAGCATTGCCATGATCGGCGAAATTATTGGCGAAAATAGAATGTTCCCGTTAACCTTGGACGGTATTGAGGCCGCCATGAAAGAATTAACCCGGTAATTTGAATGGGATCAAATGACTATACCCAAAGCCACCGACACCTCAGCCATGACTCGTATGACGAATTTCTTTACATGATATTTCATTATTGCTACCATCCATTAACAATATTAAGGGGAAATGCAGATGAGCAAATCACATAAACGGCAAGCCAATAGCCTGTGGGTCGTGTTGATAGCATTTACCATCATATTGTTTAGTGTTGGAACTGTACGGGCACAATCTCCGCTCATCATCACCAATACCGCCAATATTACCGAAGCCGGCGAGCCGGAACTAGATGGCGCTCGTGCTACAACAACTGCAGTCATTGATGGCACCACTTTTTTGTTTACGGCTGCAGAACATGATGATGGCATTGGTGTTTATGCTGTAGGCTCAGATGGCAGTTTAAGCAATGTGTTTAATGTCACCGATGATGCGACGTTACAATTAGATGGCGCAGCTGGTATTACCAGCACTCTCATTTTTGGCACCACTTATTTGTTTGTTACCGGTATTGATGATGACGGTGTCAGTGTATTTTCCGTCAATAGCGCTGGTGTTTTAAGCAATCAGTTTAATGTCACCGATGATGCGACGCTGCAATTAGATGGCGCAGATGGTGTTACCACCGCTGTAGTTGCCGGCACCACGTATTTGTTTGTTGCTAGTTTTTTTGATGACGGTATCAGTGTGTTTTCCGTAAGCGCCGGTGGTGAGTTAGCCAATGTGTTTAATGTTACCGATAATGCGACGCTGCAATTAAATGGCACAAGAGATCTTACCGCTGCTGTTATTGACGGCACCACGTATTTGTTTGCTACTGGTAGTTTGGATGCCGGTGTTAGCGTATTTTCCGTAAGCGCTGCTGGGGCTTTAACCAATGTGGATAATGTTGCCGATAATGTGACGTTGCAATTATCGGGTGCCCGCGGTGTTACCACCGCTCTCATTGCCGGTACCACGTATTTGGCTGTTACTGGTAGTTTGGATAACGGTGTCAGTGTATTTTCCGTAAGCGCTGCTGGGGCTTTAACCAATGTGGCAAATGTTACTAATAATGCGACGCTGCAATTGCGGGGCGCAATTGCAGCTGACACCGCTGTTATTGCCGACACCACGTATTTGTTTGTTGTTGGTTTTTCTGATGAAGGTGTTAGTGTATTTTCCGTAAGCGATGCTGGTGTTTTAACCAATGTGGATAATGTCACCGATGATGCAATACTGGAGCTAAGTGACGCAAGTTCTGTTACCACAGCCATTATTGATGGCACCACGTACTTGTTTGGTACCGGTAGTTTTGATGACGGTGTTAGTGTATTTTCCGTAAACGATGTTGGTCTTTTAACCAATGTGGCAAATGTCAGCGATGAAAATGTATTACAGCTGGACGGGACTTCAAGTCTTGCCACAACGGTGGTCGGCGGCACGACATTTGTGGTCAGTACCGGTTTTTTCGATAAGGGCTTAAGTGTATTTTCCGTAAGTTCTGCTGGTACATTAAGTAATGTATTTAATGTCGCCGGTAATGTTGCACTGCCATTAAATGGTGTGATTAATGCTAGTTTCGCCTCCGTTGGCGCCACCACTTATTTGTTTGTTACAAGTCGTGATGATGATCGTGTCAGTGTGTTTTCCATCGCTGCAGATGGCGCTTTAACCAATGTGGATAATGTTGTCGACAATGGTTCGCTGGAATTAGATGGAGCCAGAGCGGTTACCACCGCTTTCATTGACGGCACCACTTATTTATTTGTTGCCGGAACCTTTGATGATGGGGTCAGTGTATTTTCCGTGAGCTCAGATGGTACTTTAATCAATGTGGATAATGTCACCGATGGTGGGCCGCTGGCATTAAGTGACGCGCGCGCTCTCACCACTGCTGTCGTTGGCGGTATCACTTATTTGTTTGTTGCCAGGATTGATGATGATGGTGTCAGTGTATTTTCCGTCAATGGCGCGGGTATTTTAACCAATGTGGATAATATCACCAATAATGCGACACTGGAGCTAGATGGAGCCCTCTCTCTTACCACTGCTGTCGTTGGCGTAACCACTTATTTGTTTGTTGCTGCGATTAATGATGACGGTGTCAGTGTATTTTCCGTAAGCGATAGTGGTCTTTTAACCAGTGTGGATAATATTACCGATACTGGGGCGCTGAGATTAAATGGAGCCAGAGCGGTTATCACCTCTCTCATTGGCGGCACCACTTATTTATTTGTTGCCGGATCCTTTGATGACGGTGTCAGTGTATTTTCCGTCAATACGGCGGGCATATTAACCCATGTGAATAATATTTCTGATGCAGGCGTACTAGAATTAAATAGCGCCACCGCTGTTAGCACAATCGTTAGTGGCGGCACCACTTATTTACTTGTTGCCGGTTTTAGTGATGATGGTTTCAGCGTCTTTTCAGTAGAAGGTGGAGAAGAAGTCGGACCAGCCACTTTGGTTTCTGCAGTTCTCCCATCGGCTCGTTCCGGGTTTTTCCCCGGTGGTGGTGCCATTACGATATTTGCAACGGTGATTAATGCCGGGGTAAATCCAGCAATTAATTGTCAAGTCACCGTACCCGCCGCCGCACCAGTAACGGTCAGCTATCAAGAAACCGATGCCGCCAATGCACCCATCGGGGTCGTCAATACACCCTTTGGGCTAACTACTGGCCAAGCTCGTACCTTTGTGTTGGCCTTTACCCCAACGGCGACCAGTATCGGTACAGATGTGTTTCCAAACTTTGTTTGTGACAATGGCAATGTTGCCCCGATCACCGGTGTGAACACTGTATTCTTATCCATTGGCGCTGCCCCGGTACCAGACATCCTATCCATTGGTGCGACCATTACGAACGACGGCATTATTAGCCTTCCCACAGATGGTGCTGGGGTTATGTCTGTCTCTACCATTAATATTGGCGTTGGCGACACCGGTGGATCTGCTGATGCTGCCATTACCGTGTCGGTTGATACGGGTGATGCAGTTTTGCCTTTATTGCTACAAGTCTGCGAAATAAATGCAGCCTCGATTTGCATCTCCGCTTTAGGCCCAAATGTCAGCACAACCATTGGCGACTCAGCGCGCTTCTTCGCAGTATTTGTCTTTGATCGAGACAGCGGTAGCATCGCGTTAAACCCAGCCAACACACGGGTGTTCCTACGCTTTACCGATAGCAACGGAATTGTCCGCTCAGTCACCAGCGCAGCGGTTACTGTAGTTGCACCATAGGTATAAAGATGATTACCCATCAATGTCTAACACCTCTGCGGGGCCTGCCCCTTGCACATGTAATGTCTGGGTTGGAAATGCGAAATCAGAGCCAGCATCGGCAACGATTTGCTTGATGGCGATGGCAAATTCTTCCTTGATTTGTAACCATTCACCCCAATTAGTGGTTTTGGTAAAGCAGTACACCATCAGATCAATCGAGCTGTCGTTAAAGCTGTCGATATGGATTAACAAAGTACCATCCGGCGGGTGGACGAAATCATCACTGGCCATGATATAATCATGGATACCTTGGCGAACTGCGCGCAATTGTTTGGCGCTTGAGTCATAAACCAAACCAATTTTCCAGTAAATCCTACGGCTAGTCATTCGCGAGAAATTGGTCACAGCATTATCGGATAGTTTGGCATTTGGCACATAGACCGGGCTTTTGTCGAAACGACGAATAGTGGTCGAGCGAAAATTGATCAGCTCCACCGTTCCTTCAACTACTCCATCTACTTTAATCCAGTCGCCGACCTGAAAGCGTTTTTCGGCCAGCACCAAAAATCCGGCAATCAGGTTCTTGAACAAGTCTTGCGCACCAAGTGCCACCGCCACGCCGAAGATACCCAAACCGGCCAAAAACGGCCCGACTTGAATGCCCCATAACTCTAGAATCGCCGCACCGCCAACAAATACAAACAAACCCTTGGCAGCTTTTCGTATCCACGACATAATCTCAGGGGTCAACGCTTTTTCCAGCGGTTTTAATACCGCCACCAACGGATCCACCGCACGAACCAATGACCAAAAAATTGCAAATGCAATCAATGAGGAAAGAACCTTGTCAAACAATAACGTTGCTTCTTGGGCAGTTCCCAAAACCCGCAAAGCAAAGAATAAGCCAAAAATGACCGGAATTAGCTTTAGCGGTTCTTCAATTGCATTTAATAATTCATCATCGACCTTGGTTTTACTGCGCTTAGTCAGCCGCGATAAGAAGCCAACAAAGTGGTGGGCGATAACCCCCCGCAAGACCAATGAAAGCACGAGCAGGATAACCGCTAGAATTGCATTGCCCGTGTTTACTCCTAGAAAACTGGTCTCCCAGACCTGAACGGTTTGTTGCCAAAGATCAGACAATGCCTCTGGTAAAATAGAAGATTCTATACTCATTTTATTGCTCGCTAATTGTTGCAAACTTTATGTCAGGAAATTTATCTTACGCATAGTAGTTTATACTTTTGTCTCGTGGTAAAGCGTTTGCCAACAAAATCTTTAGTCTCGGACTTGCCTCCCATAGTTCTCTGCCTCGCACCTCAGGGTAATGACAGGATCAAACACCCTAACGTCGTCATTGCACGGCTTGTCCGGGCAATCCAGTAATGCAAAAACTGGATCACCCGAATAAATCGTGTGATGACAATACGTAAAAAAAACACCCAACCCGTCACACCGGCCTACGAGCCGGTGTCCATCTATGCGGTCTTAACACCAAGATCGGTCGGCAACTTTCACTATTTCCTCACGTCCAACCTGCAAGGCTGGATCCCGTGTCCAGCACGGAGTGACGGACTTGGTTCTGATGGCGAAAGTGGTGGGACAAAAGCAGAATTTATTGTGTTGCACCGACCATGGTTGATTGTTCTGGCTCAATATCCGGTGCGTGGGCTTTTTCAATAATATCGGCAAAATTTATCACCGCAGCAACATAGGCTTGCCCCTCGCGTCCCCGGGCATATCCAAATTTCAAAGTTTTATAAATTTCCGGATTTTCCAGTTCAGGCAGAACCGCCGATACTTCTTGCCAGTTATCAGGGTTTTCGCCCCTTCGCAGCACCAAAGCTCTGGCATCAATCATATGCCCCCAGCCGATATTATAGGCCAATAAGGCAAAAGAATAACGGTGGTCTGGCTCGATACTGTTCGGTAATCTACGCAACAAGCTGGCCAAATAACGCGCCCCGCCATTGATTGATTGTTCGGGATCAAGCCGATCGCTAACCCCTTGTTCTTTGGCGGTTACCCTGGTCAGCATCATCAAGCCACGAACCCCGGTATAGCTTTTGGCATCGACTTTCCAATGGCTTTCACGCCAAGAAAGCGCGGCCAATAAAGTCCATGGTATTTTATAGCTCTCTGCTGCTTGTTCGAAATAGGTTTGATATTTTGGCAATCGAGTTCGCATTGCCCGTTTTAATCGCGATAAATCCACATAATCAAATTCATTATCGGACACGGCAAAATATCGCATTTGCAATGATGCTATCAACTCTGTTGTTTGCGGCAATGACATCCAGTGTTTCAAATCGCGGCTCATACTCATACCGCGCCAAGTCTTACCGCCAGCTATCACCCAAGCCAAAGGGGTGCTTTGCCCCGCAGGTATTCGACGCTCTAGTGTTGGCATATAACGCCGGTGCAAAGCAAACACATGATCATCGGCAATAGTACAATCCAATCTCTTGGCAACAATATCGGCAAACAAAACTTCTACCGAATGCGGCGAGATAACTGCCGCTGGCAACTCTGGTCGCTGTAGGCGTTTTGATTGGTATATTTCGGCAAAGGAAGAGCCGCCGGCAAGCACAAACCGCAAGCCCAGCAATTCTTTAAGGTCATCGATCTTTTTCACTCCGCGACGGCAGATTAAAATCGGATCCGACGACATATAAGCCGGAGCAAATAAATATTTTTTCTTGCGCTCATCAGTAATGCTCAAACCGGCAGCAGCAATATCAACTTGTTCGCCAGCAACCATTTCTAAAACTGCATCAATGCTAGGTGCCACAGTAAATTCAGCAGTTAAGCCCAGATATTTAGCATAGGCATTTACCAGATCATACTCAAATCCGGCCAAGCCTTCACGCCCGCGATAATATGTTGTTGGCGCATTGGTGGTTACGATCTTCAGCACGCCTTTTTCTTGTGCCTCGCGTAATATTGAGCCTTGTTCCGGGCCTTTGAAATTACAACCAGTCAAAATTAACGCCATGCTAAGTGCCAGTAATGTATACTGGTAGCGGTTAAAAAACTGAAAGAGTAAAGCAATGGCCAAAGCAGAATTCCATAAAAATCAACGTGTCTATGTCGGCCCCGTCGGAACCTGGGCAGTCATTGAACAAATCAAACCGCAATGGGTCAAAGATGTTCCAGAGCCAATTCGTATAACCTATGAAGTCGGATTAGGTCGTGACTTTAAGGCCGAAGAATTAAGTGGCGAAGCCAGCAATAGCAATAAAGACAGCATTGGTAAAGAAAACTGGCGTGTCGTTCGCGCTAAAAACAAATGGCAGTCGCCTGAAGAAAGCGCTCATCACCCGTTTCCGGGAACTTTTCCAGTCGTTATAACCGATAATCAGGACTGGGGCGGGTGGCGTACTCCTGGTGCTGAATATGATCGTGATCCCGGGCGAATAGAATACCAAGCAAAAGTAATGGCCAGCTCGTTAGCCTTACTTAACATTGCCAAGCGTTTGGAGCAGTATCTGTCGCGTAGCACTGGTGATTTGCCGTCTGATATGATGGATTTAGCTCGCGAAGCTCGGCAAATAATCCGCTTTGTTGAAGACAAACCAGCGGCAAACTAAAATTTTCTTACTTTTTGGGTCGATGGAGTATAGTTAAATTATTCCATATCTTTTGTTCTTGGAACCATTATATATTCAGAATTATGAATTTAAGAGATCTGAAATATCTTGTGGCGGTGGCAGATCACCTGCATTTTGGCAAGGCAGCTGATGCAGTTTTTATTTCTCAACCAACATTAAGCGGTCAGATAAAAAAGCTGGAGGAACGGCTCCAGGTCACAATATTTGAACGTACCACACGCGGGGTCAATATAACGCCAATTGGCGAGAAGATTATTGCCGAAGCACGGCAGACCATGGCGCATGCCCAAAATATAGAAAATTTGGCCGCTAACCAATCGGGTGTTTTATGCGGGGAGTTGAGACTTGGCATTATTCCGACAATCGCCCCTTATCTCGTTCCGCACTTTCTATCTCAAGCCCTTGCGGATTACCCGAAATTAACTCTTTCATTGCATGAAGATAAGACCGAGACATTGTATGCAATGCTGGATAATTTTACAATTGATGCTGCAATAATTGCAACGGAAATTCCGCCAGAAAACATCGAAGAGATAGAGTTATACCGCGAGAGTTTTTTGCTCTTATGTCCAACAACCCACCCCTTAAGCAACAAGTCTTGTATCGAAGCACAGGATATCAATCCTAAAGATTTGCTATTATTGCCAGAGGGGCATTGTTTGCGTGATCAAACTCTTGAACTATGCAAACTAAGCAATGAGGAGTTAAGCGGCCAAGCGGATTTAAGAGATGCGGGCTTACAAACCGTGATTGAACTGGTTCGCGGCGGCAGGGGTTATACATTCTTGCCGAAACTGGCCACCAATAACCTTAATGACCAAACAGGCTCAGTTGCGCTGAAAAGGTTCTCACCAAAACCTGAAAGAGTGGTACGCCTGATTTTTCGAAAATCTTTTCCCCGCAAATCATGCCTTAAAGCATTAGCTAAGCTTATTTCTTCTGCGCCAAGCCTAGCTAAAGACTTGGCATCAAAGTTACAATAACACACTTATCGGTTTCGCCGATAAATCAGATCGTAACTACCAATTTCAAATTCAAATTCTCCGCATCTATAAAGAAGCAACAACAACGCACTTTGCGTTTTTGAATGTTAATTGAAGCGGAGATTTTTATGAAAACGAAATTTTTAATCACAGTAGCAATAAGCACCTTGATGTTAGGCGGTAGTGCATTTGCACARARCCCACAACTAACTCAGGATTCTGGTGCTCCAGTATCTGACAACCAAAATTCCAGAACTGCCGGTGAATTTGGCGGTGTTTTGTTGGAAGATTTTCACTTAATCGAGAAACTATCCCGCTTTGACCGCGAACGAATTCCTGAACGGGTTGTGCATGCGCGCGGCACCGGCGTAGAGGGCGAGTTTGTAGTTACGAATACCGCAATCAGTAAATACACGGCAGCATCTTTGTTTGCGAAGAAGGGCAAAACAACCCCTGTCTTTGTACGTATGTCCACGGTTATCCACCCAAAAGGCTCGCCTGAAGCTTTGCGCGATCCACGCGGATTTGCTACTAAATTTTACACGGATCAGGGCAATTGGGATCTTGTTGGCAATAATTTACCAGTGTTCTTTATTCGTGATGCGATGAAATTCCCTGATATGGTGCATAGCCTAAAGCCATCTCCGGTGACCAATCAGCAAGACCCAAATAGGTTTTTTGATTTTTTCTCTCACATTCCAGAATCAACCAATATGCTCACTCAGGTTTATACGGATCTGGGCACTCCTGCCGGCCTACAATATATGGACGGGAACTCAGTGCATGCTCTTCGCTTAATCAACAAAGACGGCGAGGTTGTATTTGCTAAATTTCGCTGGAAAACCCGCCAAGGTGTTAAAACGCTTACGGCCTCGGAAGCGGCTGCCAAATCTTTTAACTTTGCGACCAAATCTCTTTATGCCGACATTTCGGCTGGGAAATATCCCAAGTGGGACTTGAGCGCAATCATTCTTGATCCCAAAGATATTGGCAAACTTGATTTTAATCCGTTTGACGCCACAAAAGACTGGGCTGAGGAAGGCTCTGTCTTCAAAACCATCAAAATCGGTACGATGACTTTGAATAAGATACCGGACAATTTCTTTGCTTCAACGGAACAAGTCGCATTTTCACCGGGTGTTTTTGTTCCGGGCATTGCTGCTTCACCTGATCGATTGTTGCAAGGGCGCTTGTTCTCATATTCCGATACACAGCGCTATCGTGTTGGTACCAATTATCAAATGCTGCCAGTAAATGCGCCTCTAGTGAAGGTACGAAATGGCAGCCAAGACGGCGCAATGAACTTTGGCAAACCAAGCGGAGACGTGAATTATCAACCATCACGCATGAGCAATGATAATGCCTATTCAGACAATGCCAAAATCTTAATTGCGAACTATGCAATTACCGGCACAGCGGAAAAAAAGGCCATTAGTATTAAAGCGCCGTTTAAGCAAGCTGGAGAGTTTTACCGCTCTTTGGATACCGGGCAACAATCCAATCTAATCAGTAATCTTGCTGGTGATTTAGGGCAGGTCAGAAATACTGAAGTAAAAGAAATAATGGTTACGCATTTTTTCCTAGCCGACAAGAACTACGGCATGCGTCTTGCTAAAGCTGTTGATGTGGATTTGTCAGCAGTAAAGCGTAGAGCAAAGAACATTAAAGGGTCTTTGCAGTAATTAGCAGTCACCCTTGGGCGCAACATTACCCCTTCCCTGACGTTAATGTTGCGCCATTTTTCTTACGAGAGGTTTATCATGAAGTATTTTATTACAATAATTATTTTGCTAACCAGTTCATTTTCTGTGAGTGCGCAAAGCAGTGAAACATACTCATCAGAAAAACTGGCTAGCTTGTATTTCGATGCGGCACGCAATGGCCGGGTAGATATATTACAAGGTTTGATTAAGGCTGGAGCGCCGATTGAAGCCCGTAACAAGAAAGGCTATACGGCTTTCATCTTGGCTGCCTATAATAATCAGGCTAAAACGGTGACTTATCTTGCAAATAAAGGTGCTGATATTTGTGCCAGCGACCACAAGGGTAATACCGCACAAATGGGAGTTGCATTTGCCGGCCACGATGAGATGGCAAACAAATTATCAGGCTATAAATGTGATATTGATGCTGTAAATAATAATGGTCAAACCGCTTTGATGATGGCGGCGCTATTTGGACGGGCAGATCAAGTGCAATTACTTATTTCCAAAGGAGCTGATCCCAGAAGAAAAGATAGTTTGGGTAACAGTGCTGTTTCTCTTGCCGAGCAGCAAGGTAATCGCCAAATGGTGGCTTTGCTACATTAGAGAACCTGAGCAAGTTTTAATTTACGCACCCTTGCCAAGGCAATGTCTAGGTGCGCAAAATAACCCCTAATAAATCAGAAGCTTTCATTTCTGGAATGTTGGGGAACATCATGAATATCAAATCTGCACTATTAGCCGTTGCCGCCTTTACATTACTTGCGAGCAGTCCTGTGGCGCAAATGCCCGACATTGACGTGGCTTATGACAGTTTCACTTTGGATAACGGCTTGCGGGTCGTTGTTCATGAAGACCGCAAAGCACCGATTGTAACGGTCAGCGTCTGGTATCATGTAGGGTCAAAAAACGAACCTACCGGCAAAACTGGTTTTGCGCATTTGTTCGAGCATTTAATGTTCAATGGTTCTGAGAATTACCCCGGTGAATATTTTGCACCGTTCGAGGAAGTCGGCGCAACCGGTATGAACGGCACTACTTGGCTGGATAGAACCAATTACTTTGAGACCGTTCCAACACCGGCACTTGATATGGCTTTATGGATGGAATCCGATCGTATGGGGCATTTGCTAGGCGTGGTTGATCAAGAAGTTCTAGACGAGCAACGCGGCGTAGTAAAAAATGAAAAACGCCAAGGTGATAACAATCCTTATGGCATGGCACAATATCGACTTATTAGCGGTCTTTGGCCAAGCGGCCACCCTTATGCCCACAGCACTATCGGCTCGATGGCTGATCTTGATGCCGCTTCGCTKGRCGACGTCAAAGACTGGTTCAAGCAATATTATGGMGCARSCAATACGGTTATAGTTTTGGCAGGCGACATTGATGCTGCTACCGCCAGAACAAAAGTAACCAAGTATTTTRGCGATATTGCYGSYGGGCCGAACCTGCACCARATGAAAKCWTGGGTKCCGACAAAAACCGAAAAYATYATYGARGAAATGACCGAYKCAGTACCRCARGSAMGGGTTTATCGTCGTTGGGCAATACCGGGGAGAACCACCAAGGACGAAGCAATGTTGGATCTGGCCGCACAAGTTCTAGGCGGTGGTAAGAACTCTAGATTTTATAAAGAGCTGGTATACAARCGCGAGATCGCCACACAAGTGGTTGTTCGGGTTGAACGTCATGAATTGGCCAGTATTTTTTCCGTAGAAATCACTGCCAAACCCGGTGGAGATCTAGTTGAAATTTCCACTGCCATTGATGATATTATGGCTATATTTTATGCCAAAGGYCCCAATAGAWCAGAGYTAAAGCGGGTTAAAACYAGAASCAATGCCGCYATGGTACGMGGTATTGAGCAGATCGGYGGYTGGACWGGNAAANGCCACKCGYCTKGCSGAAAGTGCGCTTTATGCCAATGATCCCGGMTTTTTCAAAACCCGCCTTGAATGGATGAATAAAGCCGATTCCCGTTCGGTACAATATGCTGTTCGTCAGTGGCTAGCGCACGGCTATTATCAGTTAACAGTCAAACCCCAAGGTGAGCTTACAACCATTGCTTCAAGTGTTGATCGTTCCACCGGAATACCACAAGTCACCGGCCTACCCGATTTGGTTTTCCCCAAGGTTGAGCAAGCGACGCTCGATAATGGAATGAGAGTAGTTCTGGCCCGTCGATCCTCGGTTCCTGTGGTTGAGATTGCCTTGCAATTTGATGCCGGTTATGGTGCTGATCAAGGCGTTAAACTTGGCCTGTCATCATTTGCTATGTCTATGCTTGATGAAGGTGCGGGCAAGATGGACTCTTTACAAATTGCCGAAAACTTGGAAATGCTGGGCGCGACTTTAAACACCAATTCTGGTCTTGATACATCGACTATTCGACTTTCAGCATTAAAGGCAAACTTGGCCTCGTCACTTGGTATTATGGCCGATGTGTTATTGCGCCCACAATTTGCCCAAGACGAGATAAAACGCCACAAGAAATTATGGACAGCTAGAATTGCCCGTGAAAAATCTCAACCAGTGCAGATCGCTTTACGTCTATTGCCGCCAATACTTTACGGCAAGGATCATGCTTATGGCGTACCGTTTACCGGCACAGGAACCATCGCCTCGATTAACAGCATAGCCCAAGATGATCTATCCAATTTTCACCAAACTTGGCTGCGCCCTGATAACGGAACTTTGTTTGTGGTTGGTGATACGTCAATGGACGAAATATTGCCTTTATTGAACAAAGCGTTTGCTGGTTGGAAAAACCCTGAAACTACCAAACCACAAAAAAATATCGCGCAAGTGGATTTAATCGAAACCGGCAAGGTAATCTTGATCGAGAAAAAGGACGCGCCGCAAACTTTGATCCTAGCTGGCGAGCTGATCCCTTCGACCGCAGACGAAAATTATCTGGCATTAGAAACCTTGAACAGCGTATTGGGCGGGCAGTTCACTGCACGGGTTAATATGAATTTACGCGAGGACAAAAGCTGGAGCTATGGGGCTTATACCTTTACCCAAGAAGCCAAAGGCCAGCGTCCGTTCATGGTGTATGCGCCAGTGCAAACAGATCGCACAGGTGATAGCTTGCTTGAGTTAATCAAGGAATTAAACGACATTAAAAACGATCGCCCGGCAACCGCTGTTGAGATTGAAAAAGTGGTTAAAAACAACACCAATGCCCTGCCCGGACAGTTTGAAACCGCCAATGCCGTATTAACCTCACTAATGAGTAGCGATAATTATGGTCGCCCATTTGATTATCCTACGGGATTAAAGCTACGCTATGCCAACATAAATGAGCAAACTGTAAACGCCCAAAGCGAACAAATCAGACCAGACGGACTTATCTGGATTTTGGTTGGCGATTTGGATAAAATCAGGCCGCAAGTAGAAGCAGCTGGCTTTGGGCCGGTAGAAATTTGGGACGCTGATGGCAATAAGTTGGAGTAGTATTCTTTACATACCCTAAGGCCTGAGTAATATTCTACGGCAAGACTTAGTGCCTACGATAAGGAAACCAGCATGAGAATTATATCTATAGTATTGATTTCTTTGTTATTAACTCTGCTAGTTGTTACCGATGCGAGGTCTCATCCTCTTAATAACCAAGGTGTGCAATATTTGAGAACAGATATGCGAAACAGTATAAGCAAAGAAGACTGGACGGGTGTCATAGAGGCTTCTCAAATTTTAGAGTATTACTCTAAAACTATTAAACCAAAAAACCTCTATTTCGTTGGATTAGCATATTCTCATGAGAACCAACCGGCAATGGCAGCCAGCTTTTTTAGTAATTTTTTATCAATAAGCAAGCCGACAACAAAAAACCACCAATCTGCGTCCTTACAATTAGAACAGTTAAAGTCACAATTACCTGAATATTGTTTGGCCAGCAGCCGTGCTTGCACAAGAGCTGCCACTTCTGATTTTCTACGCAACAAAGACAAAGGCGATCTAAATATGGCGTTTCTGCTGTATCAATTATCTTGCGATAGCAGAAACGCACAAGCCTGTTTTGGCTTAGGCTTTATGTATGAAAATGGCTTTGTCGTAGAGAAAAACGTCACTTTGGCGGTTTCATTTTATACTGGAGCCTGTGATAAGAAATACGCAAAAGCCTGTAAACAATTGGGAGAGATGTACCAATTTGGTAAATTGATTACCGCTGACCTTGAAAAGGCTATTCATTACTATCAGCTTGAATGCAAATACAAAAAAGCCGGTGGCTGTGAGAAGTTAAAACAACTTGGCGTAAGTTATAGTCATAAAGCGCGACCAATTTCAAGACGTCCCCCTATATATCCAATGCAAGCAGCAAGGAAAGGAACAGAAGGCTCTTGTAAAATGACTTTTGATGTAAGCAATAAGGGAAGAGTACGTAATATACGTGCGACTTGCACCGATAAGGTATTTTTGCGTAATGCTAAGGCATCGTTGCGCAAGTGGAAATATGCGCCGAAAGTTGTTGATGGTGTTGCCGTTGCATCAACTGTTCGCACTACAAAAATAGATTTTAAGCTAAATTGATAAAATCAAAACTAGGAGTAGTAGCAGTTTTTTCAAACTGTAAGCCGGTATTGCTTTGCCATTTGTCATAAATATGTTTAATGATTTCACAAAATCAAATGGGGATTACAAAACATGGCTAAAAACGATAGCAAAACAGAACCAACGATAGGCGGTCAAACCGGCATTCTTGGTGCCATTGAACGGGCTGGGAATAAACTGCCAGATCCTGTATTTTTGTTTGTTTATCTAATCTTTGGCCTAATGGTTGTCTCTATTTTGGCTTCATTCTTTGGTCTTTCTGCTACCTTGAATGATCAGGTGTTAGCCGGCATGGGGCAGAATAGTCTTGATCGCTTTGGCATTAAAGACGATGGCATTATTTCCGCCATTAGCCTTATTTCTGGGCAAAATATCCAAAAACTTTGGGTAGACATGCCCAAGACTTTTACCCACTTCCACCCACTTGGTTATGTGTTGGTGGTGATGTTAGGTGCCGGCGTTGCCGAAAGATCCGGGCTTTTCTCTAGTGCCATGCGTGCTGCGGTAAGCGGCGCACCGACATATTTRYTAACWCCGGTTGTKGCACTGATCGCCATGGTTGGTAATCACGCCGCCGATGCTGCCTATGTRGTATTGATCCCGTTGGCTGGTGTTTTRTTTGCCTCGGCTGGCCGTCACCCATTGGCCGGTATTGCTGCTGCCTTTGCCGGGGTTTCCGGCGGGTTCTCGGCCAATATCACGCCGGGACAACTTGATGCATTATTGTTCGGCATTACCCAACAAGCCGGTGAAGTTYTGGTTCCATCTTATCARGCCAATATYGCCGGTAACTGGTACTTTATWYTMGCSATGACRTTTATCTTCATGCCRCTKATCTGGTTTGTAACYGATGTTTTGATCGAGCCAAAACTYGGCAAATACAAACCACAAGGYCATGCCAAAAACTCGGTTGCCGATAAAAACGAGCCATTAACYCCGGARCARARNAAANGGTCTTCGCCACGCTGGTATTGCYTGTYTKRTRGTGGTTGGTGCTTGGYTRTTTATGACATTTGGCCCCGGYACKCCGYTAATTAACGATGAAGGAGCCGSMGCAGACARCGAYCTKGTYCTGCAATTAAGTCCATTTTTCCAATCATTAGTCGCCGCRTTCTTTATTTTRTTTTTGGCCGCTGGTTGGGCTTAYGGTAGAGCCGCCGGCACSATCAAGGACAAACAAGACGTMGTCGRCATGATGACCGATTCGATGAAAGACCTTGGTTATTATCTGGTATTGGCATTTGTTGCYGCGCAYTTTGTGGCGATGTTYAAYTGGTCAAAYCTTGGRCTTATATCGGCGGTWCATGGYGCRGAYGCTATCGARGCCTCKGGKCTKCCWTTGCCGATCTTGCTTGGWYTRATTGTRTTGTTCTCTGGMCTGATCAATTTRTTYGTYGGCTCGGCCAGTGCAAAATGGGCATTGCTGGCGCCGGTTCTGGTGCCRATGTTRATGTTATTRGGCGTTAGCCCAGAAGGCGCAACAGCTGCCTATCGAGTTGGCGATAGTGCCACTAATATCATTACGCCTTTGATGGTTTATTTCCCGCTTATCCTGATTTTCTGCCAGCGCTGGAAACCGGACTTTGGCATTGGTAGCTTAACCGCAATGATGATCCCGTATTCGATATGGATCATGATCACCGGTCTGGCATTGATGATGTTATGGGTATTTTTGGGCATACCATTAGGCCCAGGTGCCGAGGTGCACTATGTATTACCAGGAGCGGCTTCGTAACGGTTATACAACCAGATAAAGCGGAACAGTTAATTGCTAATGCAGGGACTGCCAAGAAAGCCCCTAAGCCTGTAAAGGCCAAAAAAGTACCTGTTGCGCTTCGTTTCAATGTATCCGCAGCATCCGTACACAATTGGGTAACAACAGGATATTTGTTAAAAGCAGAAAACAAGAAGCTATGAAAGCACACCAACAATGAAGAATGATGAAAAATACCGCCAGTTGATACTTGAGCCGATCTATGTTTGCAAAAAATACAAACCGAAAATGGGGCAAGGGATAAAGGAAGGATTTGAGCTTGAGGCCTTTCAAAAACTATACAGAGCAGATCCCTTTTATAGTTGGTTCGGGCTATATAATCCCCTGATGTATGCTGCCCACAAAGCAGCTGGTGGTATGACAAGTATTTATCGCCAAATTGGTATTGGATGTGAGCGTCTATTTCGACAAATTCTTATAGACGAATTGGAGCTATCCCCCGATGATGCAAATTGGTCGTATGAAGTAAAAACAGCAGCAGGAAAAACTCGCACCCTGCATCTTGATGGCCGTATTCCTATTGAATCAATCAAAAACTCTGAACGAAAAAAAATAGTACGCGATTGGATTGAACGAGCTGCATCAGATGTAGGGGTCGCAAAACCCGTGATTCGAACCTTATCTGGTGTGGTTTTTGAAGTACGTCAGGGCTACAAAAGTAAAGACAGCAAGCGTCAAAACGCCGATATTGCAAATGCAACGACAGCCTACGTTAATACCTACTTACCCTGTATTGCAGTCCTGTCGAACCAAATAGACAACGATATTCAAACCCGATATCGAATGGAAAAGTGGACGGTGATAACTGGCACTATTGGAGGAGATAACGATCTTCGTTCAATCTATGATTTCATGCGCGAGGTTGTTGGATATGATCTAGCAGGTTTCTTTGAACGTAACTCGGATATTTTACGCAAAGAATTGGACAGTGTTCTTCGCTCTCTATTGGAGGTAAAGAACTAATGCCTGTAGCCACAACTTTAAAACAACGCTCCGATTACACACATAAATACAACATCACCTCAGGTCGGCATGGGTGGCTTCGCCTAACCCCCGCATATTCAATAAAAGTCGTCGAGGAGATTCTGGCTCTATATCCAGATGCTACCCGAGTGCTCGATCCATTTTGCGGAACAGGCACGACTGCGCTTTGCTCTATCAATAGGAAGCTTTCTGCCGCCACTACGGATATCAATCCATTTTTAATTTGGTTCACAACCGCCAAAACCCGCAATTATTCTAAAACCTCGGTCGAGGTAACGCGGAACGCGTGCAGGCAAATTCTTAAAGATCTTGGCCACAAATTTCCTGTAGTATCACCACCACCAATACACAATATTGAACGATGGTGGTCGGAAGCATCTTTGAAATTTCTGTGTGAGGTCAAAGGTGCTATTAATAACATTCCCCTAGGTGATGAAGAATGCCGAGACTTATTAAACATCGCATTTTGTCGGACGCTAATTAAACTCTCTAATGCCGCATTCAACCACCAATCCATGTCATTCAAAGATGGCAATGAAGAGCTTGATCTTGAAATTGATCGGGACGCTATTTTTACGTGCGACATAGAACATATCTTAGCAAGTGCAGATGAGTTTATCAGTGAAACTGCTAATGTCTATTTACACGATGCACGCAAACTAAACCCGCAAATTCTAGGCTCGTTTGATCTAGTTATTACATCTCCTCCATACGCAAACAGAATGTCCTATATTAGAGAACTTCGACCATACATGTATTGGCTTGGGTACCTTAAAGAAGCGCGTGAAGCGGGGGAGTTAGATTGGCAGGCCATTGGCGGCACATGGGGCATTGCGACAAGCCGCCTCAAAGATTGGACTGCCTGCAAAAATTATACGAATGAGCACCTGTCAGATATCGTTTTAACAATCTCGCGCACTGAAAATAAACATGCCGAAACATTATCTCGGTACGTTCACAAATATTGCGAAGATATTTACGAACACCTAGTTTCTCTTACTACAACGCTGAAAAAAGGCGCCAGAGTTCATTATATAATTGGCAATTCTACTTTCTACGGGAACCTCGTGAAAGTAGAAGAAATATACGCAGACATGATGCGTGAAGTGGGCTTTGATGACATAAATATCCGTGCTATTCGAAAAAGAAACTCGAAAAAAGAATTGGTAGAATTCGACGTTTCTGCGATTTGGTAACAAACAGCAAAACCTTAAATGTGAGTTTCTGGTTAGTTAACCTACGCTTCCTAACTCGTCCTTCACTTGTTGCAAAAGCAGCAATCGGCGACACTGTTTGCAGCTAAATGATTTCAAAGGCTCACATGTTGCAAAATCACAGCATGAAAGTTGGATATACTCGCATCTTAATTGCTGATCAGAACGTGTACCTACAAAAAACCCATTCAAAAAACCGAACTTACTATGTGCGAAATTTTTCAAACATTATATATTCAAAACATCGGTTGGTTAATGTTTTGAATATGTTTTGTAAAGACTAGCACTTGCTCAGCTTACGGCTTAAAGGTACAAGCACAAAACTTGAGCAGGTGCATAATGCCATCGGATAGCTATTTCTTTGCCCAACCTCATTTCTTGAGGATTGCCGGATTAAACCGCTTAGAAGTGATCTCTTTGCTCGACAAGGCTGATAGCTATGTCGAGCAAAGCAGACGCCGGCAAAAGACTTCGGATAGGCTGCAAGGTTTAACTCAAATAAATCTGTTTTTTGAGCCATCAACTAGAACCCAATCATCATTCGAGATCGCCGGTAAACGCCTTGGGCTTGATGTGATCAACATGCCGATCGGCTCTTCGTCGGTATCCAAGGGCGAAACCCTGCTTGATACGGCGGTAACATTAAACGCCATGCACCCGGATCTATTGGTGGTACGCCATGGGGCATCGGGTGCGGCGGAACTGCTTAGCCAAAAGGTTGATTGCGCGGTGATCAATGCCGGTGATGGCACTCATGAACACCCAACACAGGCATTGCTTGATGCGTTGGCCATTCGGCGCACTTTGGGCGATCTTGATGGCTTACGGGTGGCTATTTGCGGCGATATTGCTCATTCACGGGTTGCCAGATCAAATGTTGCTTTGCTTAATTTGCTAAACGTCGAGGTTCGGCTTTGCGGGCCACCGACACTATTGCCGTCCGATGCTGATCGGTGGGGCGCAGAAGTGTTTCATAATATGGATGAGGCGGTGGCCGATTGTGATGTGGTGATGGTGTTACGCTTGCAATCCGAACGTATGGACAGCGCAGCCATTCCGTCAAAACGCGAATATTTTAGATTTTATGGACTGGATCGCAACCGGTTATCACACGCCAAACCGGGCGCACTGGTTATGCACCCGGGGCCAATGAACCGGGGCGTGGAAATTGCCAGTGATATTGCTGATGATCTGTCGATAAGTTTGGTTACAAAACAGGTGGAAATGGGCGTAGCAGTACGCATGGCGGTATTGGATATGTTAGCCACAGCAAGAAACGAGGCGATCTAATGGATCAGGCATTACCGATACTGATCACCGGCGCAAAAATCATTGATCCAGCCAGCGGATTGGACGAAGAATTAGATGTATTTATTGCAGATGGCCTGATCAAAGAAATTGCCGCGACTATAGAGCCAATCCCCGAAGCAATTATTATTGATGCAACTGACCTGCTGCTCTGCCCCGGCCTGATTGACCTGAAGGTAAAAACTGGCGAGCCGGGTTCCGAACACCGCGAAACATTACACAGCGCCGGCAATAGCGCCGCAGCTGGCGGCATTACCACCATGGTCATTGCCCCTGATACCGATCCGGTAATTGATGATGCAGCATTGGTTGAATTTATTGCCAGATCGTCACGCAATAAGGCTATCATCAACGTCTTGCCGGCTGGTGCGCTTACCAAAGGATTATTAGGCAAGCAAATGGCCGAAATTGGCTTGATGAGTGAAGCCGGCGCAGTGATGTTTTCCAATGGTGACAAAGCCATTGATAATGCCGATGTGATGCGCAAGGTTTTATCTTATGCCGGTGCATTTAACGCACTGGTTTCTTGTCGCGCCGAAGATACAGATCTGGCCGGATCCGGGGTCATGCACTCCGGCGAGTTATCATCTCGTTTGGGGTTAAAAGGCATTCCGACAGCTGCTGAAACCATTGCTATTTCCCGTGATATTGCTTTGGCCGAATTAACCGGCGGCAGATTACTGATTGATCAAATTTCATCTGCAGCAGGTGTCGATCTGGTTCGCAAAGCCAAGTCTAAAGGTTTGGAAGTTTATGCCAGTGTTTCTATTCATAATTTGACTTTGAACGAGCTTGATGTCGGTGATTATCGCACGTTTGCACGTTTGTCGCCACCATTGAGAAGCGAGGAAGATCGCCAAGGTCTAATTGCTGGTCTAATTGATGGTAGTATTGATGTGATAGTATCGGCACACGATCCAAGGCCAGCCGAAGAAAAACGCCTGCCATTTGCCCAAAGCTCGGCTGGTGCTTGCGGCTTGGAAACCCTGCTTAGTGGGGCATTATCGTTGGTGCATAATGACCAGGTCGAGCTTAACTGTATATTGCGGGCAATGACCAGCAATCCGGCAGACCTGCTGGGCTTGGCAACTGGAAAAATTCAAGTCGGCGCACCMGCAGATATAGTATTAGTAGATAGCGAAAAACCATGGGTTTGCGATGCCGACAAACTTCTGTCAAAATCAAACAACACTCCGTTTGATGGACGACGGATGCAAGGTTTAGCGGTGTTAACATTGGTTGCGGGAAATGTAGTTCATGATCTGGACAATGTTTTTGGGAAGGAACAATAATGACAATCGAATGGTTTTTGGCGGCAACTATTGGCTATTTTCTTGGCTCTATTCCGTTTGGAGTTTTACTTAGCCGTTTGGCTGGTCTTGGCGATATTCGCAAAATCGGATCGGGCAATATCGGCGCAACCAATGTTTTACGAACTGGTCGCAAAGACATTGCACTGGCTACGGTTTTGCTCGATGGCGGTAAAGCTGCGGCGGCATTTTTTCTAGCTAAAATATTATTCCCTGATCCGCTTGCAATGGCGGCGATAATTGCAGCAATAGCTGCCTTGATCGGTCATTGTTATCCAGTTTGGTTAAACTTTCGCGGCGGCAAAGGGGTAGCAACATTCTTTGGCGGCCTATTGATCGCCAGTTGGCCATTAGGGCTTATCACGGCAACGATCTGGCTGCTTGTGGCATTTTCGATGCGTATTTCATCATTAGCAGCTTTATTTGCGGTAAATAGTGCGCCAGCAATTGCTTTGGCTTTGGGGCGACCTGAACTGGCAGTGTTTGCCGGCGTGATGGCGCTGATTGTCTCGATCAGACATTTTGATAATATCCTACGGCTGATGACCGGCAATGAGCCTAAGTTCGGCTCTAAAGACAAGAAATGAGCAATRCGAGCAAACCAGATCACGCAGAATTGCGCGATTGGTTRCGCCTCACCCGCACCAGTGGTGTCGGCCCGGTTACYTTTCGTGATYTRATYTTACGTTAYGGAACCGCAAGTRAMGCATTAGATGCGATCCCTAAACTGGCCAAACGCGGCGGGCGTATCAAGGCGCTTAGTATTCCAACCATTGAACAAGCCGAAGCCGAACTAGATGAGTTGCACAGCATTGGCGGGCAGATGCTGGCTTCATGTGATCCTGATTATCCAAAACTGCTAAACGCTATTGATCCGCCACCACCGATAATAAGCTTCTTGGGTCATATCTCTTACTTGAAACCCAACGCCTGCGCAATCGTTGGTTCACGTAACGCCTCTGCTATCGGTATGCGCTTTGCCAGACAATTAGCCGGCGAATTGGGTAATGCGGGCATGATTGTGGTTTCGGGATTAGCCCGAGGCATTGATGGCGCGGCACATATTGGTGCAATGAATAGTGGCACAGTGGCAGTGGTCGCCGGTGGAGTTGATCATATCTACCCAAGTGAACATGCAGATTTGAGACAAAAAATCATCGAAACTGGTGCAATAGTTTCTGAACGCAGGTTAGCTTATAATGCTACTGCCCGGGACTTTCCACGGCGCAACCGAATTATTTCCGGGTTATCGCTTGGCACAATAGTTATCGAGGCGGCTTTGCGTTCTGGCTCGTTAATTACCGCCAGAACCGCATTAGAGCAAAACCGTGAAGTTTTTAGCTGTCCCGGATCGCCGCTCGATCCTAGATCTCGTGGCAGCAATGATTTAATTAAGCAAGGCGCGCACCTGATTGAAAGTGCCGACGATATTTTGCATGTATTACAATCACAATCGACAATCAGAGTTTCAGAAGCAGAGCCGGAATATGGCAAACGAGCTGTTTCTGAGACCGATGAATCACAGATTGATCTCGCCAGAGAGCGAATACTAGAATTGCTTTCACCCAGCCCAGTTCACCGCGATGAAATTATTCGCGCCAGTCCGCATTCTGTTGCTGCTTGTTCTGCGGCACTGATGGAGCTGGAACTAGCTGGTCTGGCGATATGTCTTCCCGGCGGTTTGGTTTGCAAAGCCAGTTAATGGGGATCTGTGTTTGATTTATGGGTTAGGTTTGCTGCCAATAAAATTAAATCCGCAACATCATTCATTTTAGATTTACGCGCAATATTTGCCATCTGTGGCAGCAGCTCTGACAAATAATTTGCGGCATCATTTGCGCTTAAAACCGGCATTGGTTCATCGTGTAGTTCAACACTTGGGTCTGATCTTGTGTTTTGCATTACCATCTTCCATAGTTGTGAAACATAAAGACTACAACCTATAAGAGTTTTTACGGTAATGCAAGATAGTTTCGATTGACAAAGCACCCATTGCCCTTGCAGGTTCACGCGCAATAAGAATTGATGTTTTATCGGCACAGGAAAAATCCATGAAAATTGTTGTTGTTGAATCCCCTGCTAAGGCGAAAACCATCAACAAGTATCTGGGCGAGGACTATTTTGTTCTAGCCAGTTTTGGTCATGTTCGCGATCTGCCGGCCAAAAACGGCTCGGTAAGGCCTGATGAAGATTTTGCCATGAGTTGGGAAGTTGGATCACGATCAGCCAAACACCTTAAAGCCATTGCCGATGCCACCAAAGGCGCAACAGAACTGATCCTCGCAACTGACCCGGATCGTGAGGGTGAAGCAATTTCATGGCACTTGATCGAAGCCTTAAAAAAACGCCGCGCTCTAAAAAAAGACGTGCCGGTTAGCCGGGTAGTATTTAACGCCATTACCAGATCTGCGGTTACTACCGCCATGCAAAACCCACGGCAATTAGACATGGAACTGGTTGAAGCTTATCTGGCACGGCGAGCATTGGACTATCTGGTTGGTTTTACCTTATCACCGATATTATGGCGCAAATTACCCGGATCACGTTCAGCAGGTAGAGTGCAGTCAGTAGCTTTACGGCTAATATGTAGCCGCGAGCTGGAAATAGAAAAATTCAAATCAGATGAATATTGGAGTGTCGCGGCCAAAGCAAAAGTCGGCTCACATCAATTATTCGACACTCGTTTGGTGGAACTTGGTGGTAAAAAGCTAACCAAACTGGCCTTGCCTGATGAAGCTTCGGCAAAAGCTGCCAGACAAGCAGTAGAATCCAGTGATTTTACAATTTCCAGCGTTGAAGCCAAACCGACAAAGCGCCATCCTTCACCACCGTTTATCACATCTACTTTGCAACAAGAGGCCTCTCGCAAATTGGGTTTTGCCGCTTCGCAAACCATGCGCGCAGCACAACGCCTTTATGAAGGGATCAATATTGGCGGTGAGACCGTTGGCCTGATCACCTATATGCGGACAGACTCGGTGCAAATGGCACCAGAAGGGGTCAGTGAAGCACGAGACATCATCGCCAAACGCTTTGGTAGCGAATATGTCCCTGAGAAACCAAGATACTATAAATCAAAAGCCAAAAATGCCCAAGAAGCCCACGAAGCAATACGGCCAACATCATTCTTTCGCCACCCGGACAGTTTGCGATTAGATGGTGATGAAAAGAAACTGTATTGGCTAATATGGAACCGGGCAGTGTCCAGTCAAATGCAAAGCGCAAGACAAGAACGAACCACTATTGAGCTTCAAAATAAAGCATCGACTTTACGCGCAGTAGGAACGGTAACATTATTCGACGGGTTTTTGGTGTTGTACCAAGAAGGCAAAGATGATCGTGAAAATGAAACCGATAGCCAATTACCAAAGGTGAGCGTTGGTGAAGTCGCAGCAATTTCCAATATCGAAACCGATCAGCATTTCACCCAGCCACCGCCTAGGTTTACCGAAGCCTCTTTGGTAAAAGAAATGGAAAACCTTGGCATTGGCCGTCCGTCTACCTATGCCTCTATATTGCAGGTGTTGCAGGATCGCGACTATGTGACCCTCGACAAGAAACGCTTCATACCTGACGATAAGGGACGGGTTGTGGTGGCCTTTCTTGAGAACTTCTTTGCTAGATATGTTCAGTATGACTTTACCGCCGAACTAGAGCAGCAATTAGACGCGGTAGCCGAAGGTAAATTGAACTGGAAGAAACTGTTATCTGATTTTTGGAAAGATTTTTCCGCAGCCATTGATGATATTGCTGACTTACGGGTTACTCATGTACTGGACGCGCTCGACGAAGCCTTAGAGCCACATTTATTTCCTAGAGAGGAAGGCGCACCTGATCCGCGCAAATGTCCATCATGTGATGATGGCAGGCTTGGCTTAAAATTATCACGCTATGGAGCTTTTATTGGCTGTAGCAAATATCCTGAATGCAAATTCACCAAGCCGCTAACACCTAATGCTGATGGCGATGCGACAGCGGTTAAAGACGAAACTTTGGGTACTGATCCTAACAGCGGTCTCGAAGTCTATTTGAAAACCGGACGCTTTGGCCCTTATGTACAATTAGGTGATGAAGACAAACCAAAGCGCGGGAGCATTCCAAAATCATGGTCACCAGATCAGGTCGATTTGGAGCAAGCATTAAAACTGCTTAGCCTGCCACGCGATGTTGGCGAGCACCCTGAAGACGGCAAAATGATAACTGCTGCGATTGGCAGGTACGGGCCGTATGTGCATCACGAAAAAACATACGCCAATTTGCCCGCGATTGAAGATGTGTTTGAAATCGGCCTGAACCGTGCGATTGATATGATCGCCGACAAGCGCGCCAAAAAAGGCGGTCGAGCCGGTGCAAAAGTCCTAAAAGAACTGGGCGATCACCCGACAAGCGGCAAAACCATGCAAGTGCTGGACGGACGTTATGGCGCGTATATAAAACATGAAAAGACCAACGCCACACTACCGCGTGGAACTGACCCGCTAACTGTAACGGTAGAGCAAGCAGTAGAATGGGTTGATGCAAAAGCGGCCAAAGGCAAAACGAAAAAACCAGCAAAAAAGAAAGCCGCGCCCAAGAAAAAACCAGCTACAAAAAAGAAGCCGGCAGCTAAAAAGAAACCTGCGGCCAAGAAAAAAAGCTAGAGCTTTATGAAATACCTATCAGTCATTCAACATACCTCGGCAGACTATCTAGGGTTGATGGAAGACCACCTTGAGGGACGTGGAATACGATTTAATTACTCCCGGCCATTTACCGAAGGTGCTAGCCCGCCAGATATTGCCACCATTGGCGATGGCTTGATCCTGCTAGGTGGCGGGCCATGGGGCAGCGCCGGAACACGCGATGTGCCGACACTTGATGTCGAGGTAAAGTTAGTGCGCGCATGTTTAATGATGGGTAAGCCCGTTTTGGCATTCGGGCTAGGAGCGCAAATCCTCTCACTGGCCGCAGATGGAGCCGTTGAAAGCTCGCCATTAGAGTTTCTAGCAGGTACCGCCACTAGAACTGACAACAACGCTCTAAACGGATTTTTACCACAGAAATTTGCCCACATAACCTATGGTCGAGATCGACCATTACCGCCGCCCTATGCCAAAGAATTGGCAATAGATGCAGAAGGCCGAACTGCAATTTTCCAGATAGGCAAAAATGCAATAGGTTTTACCGGACACCCCGGGTTCAAATTGGCTATGGCCGAAGATCTGATCATGGAATTCGATGAGCAACCAAGCAATGACACAGCTCAGGAATTTAGTAAATTACGAGAAATGAAAACAGCTATTGAAGATGATTTGGTGGCAATCATGACCGGCTTAATCCAACTGACCGGCTGGATGAAGAACTAGGGTCTATGACATAAAATAATGCCCGAGGACTAACAATCCCCGGGCATTAAATTTATTACTTTTAATTAGGCTTAAGTTTTAATGCTCGTGAGCAGGTTCAGCAGCTTTTGCAGCTTTTTCTGCTTCATGCTTCTTTTTGTGCATTTTCTTTTTCATTTTATGTTTAATGACTTTGTAGCACTGCTTTTGCTCATCAGTCATATCGTCCATTGATTTGGATTTCATTTTTGCTTTCAATGTCGCCATATCCAACTCACCGGACTTCATTTTTGCTTTGATTTTAGTGATCTTGGCTTTGCACTCATCTGAAACAGCCATTTTCTTTTTGTGCATTTTCTTCTTCATTTTATATTTCATGACTTTGTGGCACTGCTTTTGCTCATCGGTCATATCGTCCATTGATTTGGACTTCATTTTTGCTTTCATTGCCGCCATGTCCATCTCACCGGACTTCATTTTTGCTTTCATTTTCTTCATTTTGGCTTTGCACTCGTCTGAAACTACCATTTTTTTGTGTTCACCAGAGTGTTTGTGCTTTTTCATTTCGCCCTGGCTCATAGCACTATGATCCATCTTTTTCTTTTCTGCATGCATTTTTTTATGCTTTGCATGCATCATTTTATGGCATTGTTTTTGAGTGTCGGTCATTCCTTCACCGGCCATCATTTTTTTCTTCATCGCCGCTTTGTCCATGCCATCGGACTTCATTTTTTCATGCATGCCCTTCATCATTGCTTTGCAGGTTTCATGAGTTACTTCAATTGGCTTATCAGCCATTGGTGCGGCAGGTTCAGCATCTTTTTGGTAAATAGAAGCGCATGAACCAAGTGCTAGCCCGGAAGTTAATAAAACCGCCAACGCCCATTTCTTAGAAATTTTCATTTTTGTCTCCAATGACATTATTGCTCACGGTTTTTACGCAACCGTTCTAAATGCCATCGAAACCACTTAAATTTCAACAGCCCCACAAAATGATATTAGATAGGCAGTACAACGTCAATGCAAGGACAGTTAGATTATGATCAACTTTTAGTCATAATGGTTTGCGGTTTTATGATATAGATTACCATGTGAGTGATTCAAATTTCATATCAGCTATTAGCCAATCCCCTTTTTTAGGCGGCGACGAAAGCCAACTAGAACTGGCAGAACTGGTAAAAACATTGTCTGGTGGCAATACTTGCTTGCAACAAATACTAACAGCAATAATTGCCAACTCCCCCTATCTAGCAAAATTATTAGATACGCACAGGCAACAAGTACAAAAACTGTTTGTCTCGAACCCTGACAAAATGATGGACGAGTTGCTAGCCGAGCTGCGACAAATAACCGCTAGCGATCAGGCGGGTTTTGCTAAATCAATCCGACAAATTAAAGCAAAATATCATTTGTCTTTGGCACTGCTTGATATTTGTGGGGTATGGGATACGAGCAAAATCACCTTTTGCCTGTCTGCATTTGCTGATGAAGTTATCCAAATCACCGCTAAGTCCTGCTGGCAGGGAATTCGCCAACGAAACAAAACACCTTTACCAAGCCTAGGTAAAAGCGGGTTTTTTATCATTGCATTTGGTAAACTTGGCGGGTTTGAGCTTAATTATTCCAGCGATGTTGACCTGGCGTTTTTCTTCCATCGACAGCAAAATCAGGACGAGACAGAAATTGATCCGCGAGTATTTATCCGCTTGGCCAGAGAGATAACTAAATCTTTAAGTGATGTATCCGAATTTGGTTATGTGTTTCGTGTTGATCTACGTTTGCGACCAGACCCATCATCAACCCCGATTGTTTTATCAACTGATGCGGCACTAATTTATTATGAAAGCGTTGGTCAAACGTGGGAAAGAGCAGCATGGGTAAAAGCTAGAACTATCGCCGCAGACAGGCAATCTGGCGATACTTTCATCAAACAAATGGAGCCATTTATTTGGCGCAAAAATTTGGATTTTGCCGCCATAGAAGACATACACCAAATACGCCAACAAGTACTATTTGGTAAAGACCAACCAAAACCTGCAAGTCCGGGGTATAATGTAAAATTAGGGRTTGGCGGTATTCGCGADATTGADCTTTTTGCTCAAACTTTGCAGCTTATTCACGGTGGTCGCAAACCTGAGCTTAGAGATAAAGACACTATCAGCGCACTTGTTTCATTATCCGATGCCGGTTTAATCCCAAAAACCACTTCCAGCAATATGATAAAAAACTATACATTTTTGCGCCGAGTTGAACACGCTTTGCAAATGGTAAATGATCGCCAAACCCATGTGCTGCCTGATTGCCCACAGCAGCAACAAAAATTCCAGCGGTTATTAGGATTTAAAAATGAGAAAGAATTTGCAGAACAACTGATAAATTGCACTTCTGAAATTGCCTCCTTAACAAAAGGGTTTTTTAGCAAAGAGCTTTCCGCAAAACCAAAAGATGCACTGCATTTGTCAGAGTTTGAAAATCATCCCGCGGCAATAGCACTAATCGAACACGCCGGATTTATAAACGCCGATGAGATTTTAACACGCATGCGTATCTGGATGTCCGGGCAGATTAAAGCCACTCGTAGCGAAAGGTCGCGGCGGTTACTGGCGGCATTAGCACCGGAAATTATCAACTCACTTGCTAAAACCCCTGATCCTGATGCCGCATTTAATAGTTTTGCCCAGTTCTTTGAAGCACTGCCAGCCGGCGTACAAATCCTGTCATTGTTTGCCAACAGTCCGGGGTTATTAACCCGTTTAGTCGATATATTCCAAATGGCTCCGAAGTTGGGAGCCGTTCTAACTAAACGCCCAAATATTTTAGAAGCCTTGATAATTAACGACAGTAATCACGATTTGGCAAACATTTTACGCCACGACATTGCCAAAGCAAATGACCTCGAGCAAGCAATGAACATCGCCAGAAGAGGCGTTCAAGAGGCCATGTTCAACATCGGAGCTGAGCTATTAACCGGCAATGCCAATCCGCAAGAAATCGCCCAGACATGTTCTTCCCTAGCAGTAACTACAATCGACGGACTTGCTCAACAAGTTTCGAAGCAGCTTTGCTACAAGACCAAAACAGCACCGGCGAACTGGGTGGTATTGGCTTTTGGCAAGCTCGGAAGTTTTGAAATGATGCCCGGATCCGATTTGGATATTATGGTATTATATGCCCCTGTTTACGAAGCAAATGATACCCCGCCGGTTCCACCCGCAGACGTTTGGGCAGCGCGTTTTACAAGACGATTGATCAGCGCATTATCATCACCAACAGAAGAGGGTTTGTTATACGAAGTGGATATGCGTTTACGCCCCTCCGGACAATCAGGGCCGATAGCCGTAGAGATCAATTCGTTTTTGGATTATTACAAAAGAACTGCCCGAACTTGGGAGTTTCAGGCATTAAGTAGGGCGCAAATAATTTCGGCTTCAAGCGAACAATTCGCAAGCCAAGCACAACAAATTTGCCAACGTATTATTTATGACTTCACCGATAAAAGCGAAGTTATCAGCGAGGTTTCTAAAATGCGAAAACTTCTGCATAGCGAAAAACCAAGCCGCGGATTATGGGATATAAAAAACGGCGCCGGCGGTTTGATGTGGTCGGAATTTATAATCCAAACTATTTCTCTACTGTCACCAGAAATCAGTAATTTCAAATCTTTTTTCCAAACTCCATCACCGCAAAATAAACTCGCCTTGGCCAAATTTATCGACAACAAACAACTCGAACAGTTACTAAAAGCGCATCGGCTGTATCACGGGATTTTACAAATAACCAATATGGCATTGGGGCGAATTGGTACTGCTGATGAAATACCAAAAAGACTGCGACTGCCTATTATTACTAGTACAAAAACAAGTTCTTTTTCGCAGTTGGAAAAGGAAATAGAAACTTGCCGACAACAGGTAAGCGCAGTTTTGGATCATGTCTTATCTGTAACCAGCGACGGAAAAACCACATAGGCACGTTTATCTAATAGCTGGGTAGATAAAAGGAATAACATTATGAAGCTACGAACAATTCTAACCTACGGCTTATTGGCCATGGCAATACCGACAATGTCATTGGCAAACGATCGCACCAACGAGCGCTCTACAAACAAAGCAACCAAGATCATGCAAAAGCTTGATGCCAATAATGATGGCAAAATAACCATCAGCGAAGTGGCAATTTTGCGAGCTAAAAAATTTGACGATGCAGATCGCAATTCTGATGGCTTTATTTCGCCCCGGGAGAAAAAATTACTAAAATTCAAGCGAAAGAATGATCGCCGTGAAAAACGAGCGGCGCGTCGTATTGATCGACAGGCCAAGCTTGACAGCAATGGTGATGGTGAAGTTTCCTTGTTAGAGTTCACCTCCCAAGCTTCACCATTACTTACACGCTTAGACAGCAATAAAGACGGCTCTATTTCCAGTTCTGAAATTTTAGAAGCAAGAAAGCAGAGATTTGCACGACTTGATGTCAATAATGACGGTGTTTTAAGCCGCGCCGACAAAAAAGATGCTAAAACAAAAAGGCGCTCCAAAACAAAACAGGCGCGTGCTGATATGGACACTGATAAAGACGGACGGATATCTAGGGCTGAATTTTTGGCTAACAAAGGATGGTTCATGAATAAATTTGACAGTAATAGCGATAATTTGGTTACTTATGATGAAATCAAAATTGCTATCTCGAACAAAAAACCCCGCGCCAATAAACGGCGATAAACAACTTGCCCGGCTCATCACCTACCCTCGGTGAGCCGGGCAATTCGGCGGTTAAAACAGTAGGTGTCCGCAATCAAAACAGGGCTTAAAAAACCTGACGACCCTGATGGCAACTTGGTCAAGCGTATTGCTGCGGGTGACGCGAAAGCTGCCAACTTATTGGTGGYTAGACATTTGCCATCAATGATCGCAYTKGCKGGCTATATGCTAAATGAYCCRAGYGAAGCTGAAGACGTAGCGCAAGAGGTTTTYTTGAAAGTTTGGGTGCATGCTAAAAAATGGCAGCCGGGAAAAGCAAAATTTTACACATGGATGCATAGAGTGGCATTGAATTTATGTTATGATAGGATACGCAAGAAACGTGAAATTTATATGGAGGTGCTGCCTGAGCATACTGATGAAAGTATATCGGGCGCCGATGAAATTATCGTCAGCACGCAAACTTCACAGCAGGTAAAAATAGCAATAGAGGCTCTGGCGCCACGACAAAAAGCAGCAATTACCCTTTGTCACTTACAAGAAATGAGAAACATTGAGGCGGCGCAAATAATGCAAATCAGCGTTGAGGCACTAGAATCATTACTGGCCAGAGGACGCAAGGCTTTACGTTTGTCTTTGGCCGATCAAGCTCAAGAAATGCTTGAAAAATAAACTATGGAGAATGAAAAGATGGAAAATGGAAACAAACAAAACAGCGTATTAAATAAATTGCTGTCGCAATTACCTGCACAACAAGCCAATGACATATTGGCTGCCAAGGTTTTGCATTCGTTCAATCCATATTCGCGCGATCAACAAGCAAGCTTGCCTGCTATGTTTGAATTATTGTTCGGGCAAAGACAGCATAAATACGCCATGGCCATGGTAAGCGTATTAGCAATTGTCATTTTAGGCGGTGTCAGCGGTTATGCCGGCGCGGAAGTTTATCAAAATCAACAAGATGTTACTGATTTGATTTCTGGGGCATTTTCCAACAGCTCGTTCATTTTTGAAATAGGGACAGAAACATGACCTTAAATCGCAGTTTCATCTGGGTGTTGATTTTATCTTTGACAATCAACCTACTGCTAGTTGGTGGTATGGCCGGCATGTTCATTGCCAGCAACCAAAACAAATCCACACCGCAGTCAGTTATAACAGCACCCAAGCTCGGCAATAGTTCATTTAATAGCAGGGGCTTTTTACGGGCTTTACCACCTGTTGAGCGTAAAAAAATTCGAGCAATCATTAAAAAAAGTAAGGGCAAATACCGCACAAACTCTAGGCAGGTACGCAAGCTACGGCGGCAAGTTTATTTCTTGTTATTGGCCGAGCAATTGGACGATCAAGCAATAAAAACCGCACTTGATCAATTAAGGCAGGCTGAAAACCATGCCTCGGCAGATGGGCAGGCATTAATTTTGGAAATACTGGCTGATCTTGACGTTGATACCAGACGAAAAACAGTAAAAGCAATGAGCAGGACAAACCGACGCAAAGCTAGCAATAATTGATGCAGTGGTAGAGTTTTTTGCTAGAAGCCTTCTAGCAGATAACTATCAATGCTTCTTACCACCGCAACAACCAGTTGCTACCGTTGCAGTTTCTTTGCGACTTTGGCCATGCTTTGCCTGACAGCAGGTTGACGCAACTTGAGGCGTCGCAGCTAATTGCTCTGTTACCGACTTGTCTTTGCCACCGCAGCATGATTGCTTTTCGGTATTTGTTTTTGTCATATTCAATTCTCCTTAGACTCTACCATTAATTTGAAGTTGCTAATGCTTATCTCCGTGTCCGCCATGCATAGATATATGCAATAACGAACAAAGCAAAAACACCAACCAAATCCAACTAAAGCCGATTATTGAGCCATATTCCGAATACAACACAAAACCAAGAGCCGTTAAAATGAATAAAGCAAGTATGCCAAACGGTGTCTTGAACCATTGCCGCTTTTTGCAGGTAACATTTTTATGTTTTTTACTATGATCCATTATCGCTTCCTATTAAACTAAGATTAAAAATTATGCTTCTGGTTTTTGCAGCTCCACCTGCATTACATCTATCCTGCCGCCGCGAAACATGGCAGCGCAACTGGCGAGGTAAAACCGCCATTTGCGGATAAACTCATCATCAAAACCAAGAGATTTTATCTCAACTATATTTTCGTCAAATTGTGCCAACCATTTTTCCAGTGTAATCGCATAGTCTCTACCGAAATGGAAAACGTCATTTACCAAAAGCCCGGCTTTATCCGCTTCTTGTTCAAAGCGTTTGCGTGAAGGTAACATTCCACCTGGGAAGATATATTCTCGGATAAAATCACTGCTCTTACGATATCTACCAAACAGGTCTTCCCTGACAATTATTGTTTGAATCATGGCTTTACCGCCCGGTTTCAAATAGTCATAAACTGCGCTCATATACTGGTTCCAATAGGCTTCACCAACATGCTCGAACATGCCGATGGAAACGATATGATCATATTGTTCGTCAATTTCTCGATAGTCCTGCAACCGCACTTCTGCCAACTTATCCAAGCCGGCTTTGGCCAGTCGCTTCTTGGCCCATAAAGCTTGCTCATCAGCCAATGTTACGCCGGTAACACGAAGACCTTTGCTGGCAGAGGTTTGCATAAATCCACCCCAACCACAGCCAATTTCTAAAATATGATCATCGAGCGCAGGAGAAAGCCTATCCAATATTCTTTGATATTTAGCATTTTGTGCGTCTTTAAGCGATACGGACGGATCCCCTTGGAATAAGGCACTAGAATAGGTCATGCCTTTGTCTAACCAAAGCCGGTAAAAATCATTGCCGAGATCATAATGAACTTGCACATTTTGTCGGCTGTTTTGCAGAGTGTTTGGCTTAAACTTATTCCGCAAAGCACTCGCAGTTCTAAACAACCAATTACCGCGAACATGTTTTTCAAAAACAACTATGTTTTCGACTATCACTCGCATCAAAAYTTTTAARTCACTSGCRTCCCACAAACCTTTGACATAATCTTCACCAAGGCCAATATCTCCATGGGCTAATATGTCTCTAAATACCCGCCAATCATGAACCTGCATATCTGCTATTGCTCCAGTTCCATCTGCGCCATAGACGACCGCTTTGCCATCAGGCAGAACCATTTCTAACTGCCCCTGTTTGATCAATTTAATTTTCGACAACAGACGCGGTAATTGTCCACCGGGATTTTTAACATCCACAACCGAAAGTTTTTGACCTTTATTAGCTTTAGGTTTTTTTTGTAAGTTTTTTTGCATTTTCATTCTCCACATAATAAAGCAAATGACTTGCTTAAAGTTCGAGAAAAACAAAACCAATAAACTACCCGAAACAAGCAAGGGTAAATCAGAACCGAAACGAAAAGTCCGATCAGTGCGCTATGATATAACATTTGGGAAGGCGGTCAGCAATTGACATATGGCAATTTGTCACAGCTAAGGTGAATTGGCGTTAAAAATGCCACATCCGGCAAAAAAGTAACAATAATTCACAAACTCGTTACAATTTTAGTAGCAGGAGATTTTAATATGGTTTATGAAGCCAAGATTCAAACCAAACATACACAAGCAAATGTATTCCATATATAATTTTACTGTTTGAAAAACGGAGAAACAAATGAAATTCCTTCCTAATTCACGTTTAGCACTATTGAGTGCTGGTTCACTGGCCATTTTAATGGCACCGACTATTGCTCAGGCGCAAGAGCGCAGAGCTGTTGATGAAATAGTCGTAACAGCCCAAAAGCGTGAACAAAACCAACAAGACATTCCTGTTGCCGTGGTCTCTTTTGGTGAAGAGATTATGAAAAACTCCGGTGTTCAAGATATTAAAGACCTGATCGCTATTGCGCCGGGCTTAATGGTAACATCAACATCAAGCGAAGCGTCAACTACAGTTCGCATTCGTGGCGTTGGTACTGTTGGTGACAATACCGGTCTGGAAAGTTCAGCCGGTATTTTTATTGATGGTGTATATCGTTCTCGCAACTCAGTTGGTTTTGGTGATCTTGGCGAGATTGAACGCATCGAATTACTTCGTGGCCCACAAGGTACCTTGTTTGGTAAAAATACTTCGGCTGGTGCATTAAGCGTAATCACCAAAGGTCCTGAGTATGAAGCATCGTATGGCGCTGAAGCAACCATCAGTAATTATGGAGGTAGAGGCGGATCTTTGTTCGCAACTGGCCCATTAAACGAAGCTGAAACAGCCGCATTTAGGATATACGTGGCGAAACGCCAACGGAACGGCTATGTGGTAAATGCTGCACCTTTGGGCGGTGACTCTTACGATCAAGATGTGTTCACAGCACGTGGCCAGCTAGAATTCACACCGAACGATAATTTCAAAATGAACATTATTGGTGATTACAGCGAACGTGATGAAAATTGCTGTGCCGGTGTTCCTATTTCGGTAACTACGTCCTCTGCGTTGGTCAATGCTCTTGGTGGCGCAGGCTATCCGCTTAACACTGATGCCACAACGCCTCGCGCATTGGATCGCAACTCTTACACCGCATATTACAACCGTGAAATCGGTCAAAAAGTTGACGAAAAAGGCATTTCAGCACAAATGGAATGGGATGCAGATTGGGGTAGCGTTACTTCGATCACCGCATATCGCAATTGGCAGAATGTTCAAGGTCAAGACATTGACTACACAAATGCTGACATTGCCTACCGTCCAAGTGATGGCAGCAATGGTAACGAGTTCAAGACTTTTACACAAGAATTACGAGTTGCCGGTTCAACAGGTAATGTTGATTGGCTATTCGGCGGTTTTTACATGAACGAGCAACTAGAGCGTCGTGATACCTTTAGGTTTGGTGCAGCTTATGAAACATACCTTGGCCTATTGCTCTCAGGTGGTGCCAATCCTGCGCAAGTGTCTGTCTTCACCGGTTTGCCGTTTGGCTCTAGTTTGCCAGCAGATCAGGGAATGTTGCAGGATATTTACCTACATACAGCCAAGACCTTTGCCTTGTTTACTCATAACACTTGGCAAGTAACTGATCAGCTTTCGCTGACCGGTGGTTTGCGTTGGACAAACGAAAACAAAGACGTGGATGCAACCTTTACAACAAATGCACCAGGCTGTGCAGTATTTGAAGGCGCATTCGGTATTGACCCAATTTCTGGTGCCATTGCCGGTGGTGCTGGGGCGATAGCACCTGTTATCGGCCTTGTTTGTTTGCCGTGGGCCAGATCTGGTCTTGATGGAGCCAGCTCACAAAGCATTGACTCAAGCCAGCTATCTGGTACGGCCAAAGCAGCTTACAGAATAAATGATGATGCAATGATTTATGCATCATATGCCAGTGGCTTTAAAGCCGGCGGCTTGAACCTTGATCGTAAGTTTGACACTGGTGCAACACCCGGCACATTGGCGGCATGGGATACTAGGTTTGCTCCGGAAACCGTTGACACTTTTGAAATTGGTCTAAAAACAGAAGGTTTTGACAATTCTTTGTTGTTTAATGTAACAGCGTTTTCCTCGCGATTTAATGATTTCCAACTAAATACATTTACCGGAACATCTTTCGTGGTTAACTCCGTACCAGAAGTAAAATCAGACGGTATTGAGGTGGAATTATTGTACCTACCGAATATTGACGGGCTAACGATCCAAGGCGGAATGACTTATTCTAATACCCGTTATGGCACACAGGCTGGAACTCCGGCCAATTTGTCAGGACAACAAATGTCATTGTCTCCTAAGCTCTACGTAAACGCAGCCATTACTTATGAACAGCCATTAGGCGCAAATATGGTATGGCGTGTGCATGTAGATGGACGTGCAGTTTCAGCGTACAATACCGGCTCTGATCTTGATGCTGCCAAACAGCAGGACAGCTTTGCTACATTCAACACCCGATTTACAATCGCCGAAGCTGATGACGCTTGGTCGGTAGAAATTTGGGCGAAGAATGCACTTAACCAAGGCTATATGCAGGTTGCATTTGATACGCCTTTGGCTGGTGCCAATGCGTTTAGCATGTTCCCTGGCGCTCCTCGTATTTGGGGTGCAACGGTTCGCGGCAAATTCTAGGTCGTTAACAATATATCTTTTAAAAGGGTCAAGCTTTTGCTTGGCCCTTTTTTTGTGCACTCCATCGACAAAATTTAACGACATTTCTCTAACCCCTGCTTAACCCTGTTTGAGTAGACTTAGCCATGAATTGGTTCCTTCTTCTGGGTGCTAACTATTTTTGGGTTGATGAAATGACATTGCCGCGTATTTTCAACTTTGTAATACCTCTGCTTTTCGCAATAAACATTATTGCGGCAGGCGCGGCATCAGCACAGCAACCTGTTGAATTTTCTACACAAAAAGGGGCAGGCTATGGCCGTATTCTGGTAAGCTGGCCAGAAGGGGTAACCAATGAAGATGTCAAACTAACTGCCAAAATTACCAATGGGGTACTGGTTGTAAGTTTTTCAGAAATTCTTACTGGAAACACCAAAATTATCCGTGACGGTCTGCCAGATCAAATTGCTTTGGCTCGTATGGACACTGATGGTCAAACAATTCGCATCGCTCTTAGGTCTCCAGCAAARATTGCAACATCAAATTCTTTCAATGTTTTCGCTATTGATCTGATTGCCGTAAATAGTAACATCACCCCACCGGCAGTTAGCTCGCCCAAAGCAGAAGAAATCACAAAACAAAAAACGCAAAATAGAAAACGTGTTACAGAAGAGCTGGAAAAAGCCAAACGTCAAAATCGATCAAACCCAGCTTTACCGTTACAGGTTCGCTTCGCAGAAAGTAGCGACAACACTAGAATAAGCTTTGACTGGACTGATCAAGTTGAGTACCGGGTCTTGGAAAGAGAAAGCGGCTTAGACTTAGTCTTTGATCGACCMTCAGCCCCTGCCCTTGCCGCGATAAATGCTGGCCGCCCTGCAGGATTATTAACGATCAGCGCACTAAATCGTCAAAACAAAACCATAGTTTCGGTGAATACAGAACCCGGTTACCAGCATAGAGTAACCAGAGACGSAACWCGTATAGTCCTTGATYTGTACCGCSSACAGCAACAAGAWATTCARCCYRTACAAACCGTAACACCCGAACAGCAGGTTGATACAATAAMAGCCATAACCTTTGCCRATCGTCCRGAYCCAGTACCGGCKTCSGGTCTAGTACCAGTRCAGGTTACAGCAAATGGTACAGCATTACACTTAAAATTCGACTGGAAAGCCCCTGTTGGTGCCGCTGCATTTCGCCGTGGTGAAAATCTTTGGTTGATATTCGATGCCAATGCCAAAATTGACTTRGCAGAACTGATCAATGGTGGCAATCGGCATATYCTTGACGYTAAGCAAATTACTGGCTCCACATATTCTGGTGTTTTAATACACCTGCCAGCTGCAAGTCAGGTAGAGGCKAGGCCTGATGCAAATGGCTCMCAATGGACATTYGTYYTGGATGATAAACTGGAATTTGCCAATCGCGAAATTTACTTGCGCCGAGAGGCTGACGGCTCCGGCCCCGGCAGACTGGCGGCAAAATTCATCAATGCCAGCACTTTGTTATGGGTAGATGACAAAGATGTTGGCGATACTTTGGCCGTTATCACCGGCACAGGTCCTGCCAGCGGAATATCVACATTAAGGCGATTTGTAGAGGTTTCBTCCCTACCATCAGCACATGGAATGGCTTTTGAAATAAATGCTGATGATCTTGATRTRGARGTTGCCAAYGATTTATTGACYATCAAATCRCCATTRGGRCTTAMYCTTACCCCWTCKGCYACMCCATTARRWMTTARCWCYGGYAATARMRSYRYSKTKKCMAYAGCWWMWMSYSCWGYWAYYRSWGCCTCGCCAGGTTTCATTGATTTTGATGCATGGAAAAAACTAGGCGGTGACGGAAATTTCCACAAAACCTACAGCGCCCTTTTACGCCGTGTAGCGATTGAAGATACCGACCCCGAAGCCAGAATGATGTTGGCCAAATTTCTTATTGCAAATGAGCTGGGCGCAGAAGCTTTGGGCGCATTAGCATTAGCACAAGCCCTTGATCCAATGTTGGTGCAAGATGCTAGGTTTAGATCGCTTCGCGGCGTGGCAAACTTGCAAATGAACCGAATATACGATGCCAAAGCAGACTTTGCCGCGCAAACCTTAAACCGTGATCCATCGGCAGCATTATGGCGCGGCTTATTGGCAGCAAAAACAGAAAACTGGACAGAAGCACGACAAAACTTTGAAAAAGGCCGTGAGGCTCTTTACCTGTTTACTCCTGAATGGCAGGCAATATTTCACACGGCCTTTGCCAGAGCAGCAATGAACCTTAATGACTTAGGTACCGCCAAACAACAATTGCAGGAAATATTTGGCCAAAACTTAAGCCTGCACACGCAACTTGATGCGGCAATGGCCAAGGCCGATTTACACGACCGAAATGGCGAAACCGAGCAGGCAATCAAAATATTAAATAATGTCATCGAAACCAAATACGAACCATTGGTGGTTCGCTCAATTTTCGAACAAACCCGGATAAAACAAAAAGCTAATTTAATTTCACCACTAGAAGCCTCTGATATTCTTGAGAACTTGCGTTATCGCTGGCGCGGTGACGAAGTGGAATTAGAAGCGGTAAGAACATTAGGTGCGTTTTATTCACAAGCTGGCGATTACCGCCGGGCAATGGAAGCCATGAGCTTAGCCATAAGAAGGTTCCCGGATTCGCCCGTTGCTAGGCGTTTACTTAAAGATCTAAACCAAACCTTTCAGGACTTGTTTCTAAAAGGCGGGGCTGATGCCATGGATCCGGTGCAGGCCTTGGCTCTGTTTTATCAGTTTCAAGACTTCACACCTTTAGGCACAGAAGGCGATAGAATGTTGCGCCGCATGGCGGATCGTCTAATTGCTTTTGATTTACTGCCGCAAGCTGCCGAACTATTGCAATATCAAGTCGATAAAAAGCTTTATGGCATCGGAAAAGCGCAAATAGCTACCGATCTGGCATTGGTTTATTTGATGGATAAACAACCGGAAAAAGCCYTKCGMGCYATTCATTCCTCAAGGCAAKCCCGCTTACCGCGCGATCTRAACCGCGAACGACGTTTGCTTGARGCCAGAGCATTGGTTGAACTGGGTAGAACCGAYCACGCGCTTGACCTGATCGAGATGGAYAGAACCCGTGATGCCGATTTCTTGCGRGCTGATATTGTATGGASYAGCAAGGAMTGGCCAAAAATATCAAGACTTYTGGTRMGRGTAATTGAGCGTCATTTACATAACCCAACTGACCTGAAYGACRTTGAGGCCARYTTAGTATTACGGGCAACAATCGCCAGYGCCCTTGCCRATGATCAAAGYRGCTTTACCGRRYTRGTRGCCAAATGGCAGCAACCAATARCCAARACAAAAGCTGCAGAGGCATTTGCYYTGATCWCMAGYAARACCTCRCTTARYGGTGTCGMRGTAAAAGACCTTGCCAGAACYCTTGGCGSCACCGACASCATGCGYTCKTATCTKGARCAATACCGCTCGCGGCTAAAACAACGARGCAGAACCGCAGGCTTGGAACAGACTGGTTCTGGATTACCGGGGTGATTTGGTGGCAGAAAGCTATAACAAAGATAAAGAAGTGCGCACTATGACAAGAAAAATGATTTGGCTTATCGGGGCATCTGTTGGGTTAATTACAATATTTAGCATGAGAGCTATTGCGCCAGACCTATCCGGTATCCTGCAAATCGGTACAGGTATAGCAATCGCCGGAGTTGTTAGCTTCGCCATCGGGTTGTTTTTTGAAAGAAATAACAAGTCCTAACAATCACATTCCTTTAATCTGAGCATTCAGAATTAGAGCATGTTCAATCTATATGTAATCGCATAAAATAATGCTTTGATGGTTTATGGAATGGACAATATGACGGTCACTTTGAACAATCGCATGATGCGCCGCCTATGGCTCGATACCAATGGCTTACTTTCATCGTCATCAGAAAAACTTGATATTGTCTCAATTATCAAAAAACTAGGTTTTGTTCAGCTAGATACAATTCAAAATGTTTCTAGAGCTCATCATCATATAATTTGGAGCCGTAATCATAAATACCGCGAGCCAATGCTAGATGAATTGCTTAGCGCAAAAGAGCATATATTCGAGCATTTCACCCATGATGCTTGCGTCCTTCCCATGGATATATACCCCATGTGGCAACGAAGATTTAAACGTATGCAGGCCACACTAGACCGAGCTTCCTATCATAATCCTCAGCGGATCAAAGACTGGGAAGATGTCTTAATTGAACGCATCACAAGTGATGGCGCACTTTGCACCAAAGACTTTAACAGTAAGAGCAATGGCAAAAAAAAAGTATGGACGAGACCACCTCATAAACAGGTATTGGATTATCTGTGGTATTCGGGTGTTTTAGCCACGTCGCACCGTGAAAAATTTATCAAATTTTATGATTTAACTGAGCGCGTTATTCCGCAACAGTTTCTAGATATAAAAATTCCTGAAGCAGAACAGGTAAACTTGCTGTGTGCTGGTGCATTGTCGCGTTTGGCGGCTGGCAGTGCGAAAGAAATTAAGGAGTTTTGGGAGGCAAAAGACGTTAAAGAGGTAAAGCTCTGGATCGAGGCAAACAAGAAAAACGTCATACCGGTAAAATGGGAAACAGACAGTGGAACGTGGAAAGACTCCTATGCGTTAAATGACATTAAACAGCGTATTGAAAATTTGCCGCCTCACTCTTCAAGAATGAAAATTATAAATCCTTTTGATCCAGCTGTACGCGACCGCAAACGTCTAAAATCAATATTTGGTTTTGATTATAAACTTGAAGTTTTTGTACCTGCTGCAAAACGCCGGTGGGGATATTATGTTTACCTTCTCCTTGAAGGAGACCGCTTTGTCGGCAGGGTCGAGGCCAAAGCAAACCGCAAAACTAAATGCCTAAATGTACTCAACTTCTGGCCAGAGGACGGCATTAAATGGGGATCTAACCGCAAAAAGAAGCTCGAAGCAGAACTAATCAGATTTGCACGTTTAGCAAACCTAGATACCGTGAAATGGTCTTAGTATGTAAGCGTCAACTTCATATAGAAATCAACCACCAGTTAATCTGACCACGCCTGCTGAGTAATTGGCTATTTGCCTCCCAGTTTTGATCTACTCTCGATACCCCTAAAAATGAAATTAAGTGAATACCACACTTGATTATTAACTTATCCTAATATAAGCAGGTGCTAATAATCGTTTCATTACAATAAATTTAGAATATTACAAATTCCGCCAAGCAAGCTGTAACCCTTTTAAAAGAGACCGGAGAAATTAGATGAGAGATACCCTACTTTTGAAAAAAATGGCGATAGCTGTTCTTGTTTTTGCAATGGCGGTTTTCGGATATCCGCTCAACGGCCAAGCACAATCGGCGGAACAAGAATTATGGAATATTCAGCGTGATGACACACCTAATTCCTTACGCTCAACCCTTGCCTTTAAGGGCGGGTTGCACAAATTAGAAGAAGGTGACTACCTTCAGTTAAGAACTCCATCCGCAGAATTAGTATCTATTTTGCTTACGAAAGTGCAACCCACACACCTAGGTGGGGTTTTATTGCAGGGGTATTCAAAAAATAACCAGAATCAACTCCATTTAGTTGTCGCAAACGGACGAGGTTTTGGCCAATGGACTATCAATGGCGAAACAAGCTACATGATCCACAGCGAGGCATTAAAGCCGACAGCGTTAATTACCGCCAATTCCATAACCTTATTGCCAGCCAAGTTAGAAATAGAAACTTTATTAAGTAGCGCCTTAACCTTGAATTCCGGCCCTGTAGTTGCATGGTTTACATCTGATTTTGAAGAAAAGTACGGCTTATCTACATCCCTGCGGCTTCAATATGTTGTTAGCCGGATCAATCAGCTACGCAAAAACAATAATTTAGATCCGGTCACATTGATTGCCACCAGGAAAGTAGACGCATATTCATCAAATACATTACTAAAATCAACCGGAGCCACTATTGCCTCGGCTAGGCCATTGACTGCCGATGAAAATATAGCATTGGTCGCAGCTGTCTTGCCGTCTTCGCGGTCTGTAAAAACCGGAGTCGCAGCAACCGCATTCGCCACAATCATTAATCCTGGCAATACTGATGCGTTAAACTGCGGACTGGTGATGAATGGAGCCAATCCTGCCGGCACATTTAGTTTTCAGCAAACTGATGCAGCTAATGTACCGATTGGCACACCAGATCAAACCCTGACTATTGCAGCAAATGCGGCGCAAAGCTTTATCTTTTCTTTTACAGCTAGCTCCGCGCAAAGCCCCGGACTTGATTTACCCATTGAGTTTTCTTGCTCCAATCGGCAGTCAGCAGCAATTATTTCTGGCCTAAACACTTTGTTCTTTTCGGCATCAGATTCAGACGTTCCTGACATCATTGCCGTAAGTGAAACCGGTTCCGCCGTCGGCCTTAACACCGAAGCTGGCGTTGTCGATATGGTTGACCGTGAAAAAGATGGTGCCTTCGTGGTTGCTACTTCTAATGTAGGAATTGGAGCGGAAATTACCGTAACCGCAGAATCCACGGCTCCAGCCTCCTATCCAGTTTCATTACTGGTCTGCCAAACCGATCCGGGTACAGGCGCATGTTTGGCAACGCCTGCTGCGCAAACTGTTTTAACTATTGGTGCTGGTGAAACCCCTTCTTTTGCCATCTTTGCTAGCTCTGAAACAGTATGGCAATATGACCCGGCGGGACGACGGGTTAATATTCTTTTCAAAGAGGGAGCAGAAATTCGCGGTTCAACTTCGGTAGCTTTGCGGACATTACAAGGCACACCAGACCTACCAGCCACGGCAATTGATTATGTTTCCATTGCTGAGAACCTACCAGCTCATTTCACCCAAACAGTACTAATGGGGCCGGGGCAAACTACAGCCATCGCCACAGATAACACCCCTGCTAGCAATCCTGTAACCAATGCTGGCGCCACATTGGGACGGGTATTATTCTATGATAAGCGAGTTAGCATAAATGACACTATCTCTTGTGCATCTTGTCATGCGCCATCAATCGGTTTTTCAGATCCTGATGTATTAAGCGTCGGCTTCGAGGGTGGGCTTACCGGGCGTCATTCCATGGGTTTGGCCAATGCGCGTTTTTATGCTCCAGAAGCATTTTTCTGGGACGAGCGTGCCGCAACACTTGAAGATCAGGTGTTAATGCCTATCCAAGATCATGTCGAGATGGGCATGAGCTTGTCAACATTGGTGCCAAAACTGCAAGCTGTTAGTTTTTACCCCGCGTTGTTTGAGACAGCATTTGGCGATAATACTGTAACATCAGACCGTATATCCAAGGCATTGGCACAATTCATACGCTCTATGATTTCCTCTAACTCTAAGTTTGACCAAGCCTATATCGCCGGCACACCGACACAACCTGATTTTGCCGGGACATTTACCGCCGAAGAAAGGCTTGGCTTGGCATTGTTTCAACCAAGCCCTGGATCCGGCACACAATCACTAATGTGTTCTGCTTGTCATGCCACAGTTGTTCAGTCACTTGATGCGGCGCATAATAACGGGCTTGATGCAGAAACCTCTGCCGACCAAGGCGCCGGAGAAGGACGTTTCAAGTCTCCCTCATTGCGCAATATAGCTATTCGCCCACCTTTCATGCACGATGGGAGATTTGCAACATTAGAAGAGGTTGTAGAGTTTTATAATTCCGGTATCCAGGATCACCCAAACCTCGCACCCCGGCTACGAGATGGACAAACTGGATTACCTATACGCTTTAACCTATCGGCAGCAGAAAAAGCAGCTTTGGTCGCTTTTCTAAAAACCTTAACCGATGAAGACTTTCTAAATGCTACCCAGTATTCAGATCCATTCAAAAAACGATAACTTAAACGAGCCTGTTTGAAACACATTCTCTACAAACAGGCTCGTTTTAATAATTTCAGTATTTTCTAAATCAACCACCAGTTAGTCTGGCTAATCCTGCTGAGTAATTGGCTATTTGTGCGCTGAGGTATGCCGGAACTGGGCCATTAACTTTATTGCCGCCCTCAAGCAACGCCTTTAATGCTGGATCAAGGGTCAATGTGCGATAGGCGCTGCGTACTAATGTTAAGGCTTCATTCAATGCTTCATTGGCGGCATTTGCTTGTTTTAGGGTGCTCAAAGCAATATCGGCGCTAAATCCAAGGGCATAAACCGGCGGCGCTGAGCTACTGGTTTCATCGGCTTCATTTTCTTCTTCTAGCTGTACCGCGCCCTCTGGAATTCCCAATGCCGACAGCAAATCACGTCCTTCTGGCCCTGCAAATAATTCAATCGAATTTCCCTCGCCTGGCTCGATGCGTAAAGTATCCCCCTTGGCGCCACGGACAATTTCTGCTTTGCCATCAAGAACCAAAACAGCATTTATTTTGAACGTCAGCGCCCGATAAGTATCATCACTATCGATGCGAATAGTTCGTTTTGTTCCGCCATTAAGGCTGATCTGAAAACTATCACCATCACGAGCCACCGAACGGGTGGTTAAAACCGGGCTATCAGCTGTTACCGCTATTCCCTTTGGCAGACGAAAAGCGTCTAAAATTGATGTTCCGGTGGTATCAATGCTTATTGCCGCCGCCGATGCATTTCCGCCGCCGCCGGTTATCTGGCTGGTTCCCTCAACCGCACCAGTTGCAAGATCAATCCTGCTGACAAAGGCATTATTACTGCCACTTAACACCCCGCCGCCGGGCATGGAGCCGCCAGTGGTTCCAGCGGCATATAATTTTCCATTGGCTGATGCCAATTCGCTAATGGTATCAGTGGCGCTGGTGCCTAAAAATGTCGTCCAAGTGCGCAAAGGATTGCCGCCGCCATCTTCGTCTATTCGTGCCAAAAACCCGTCGCGCTCGCCAGAAGGAGCCAAAATACCAGCACCAAGGCCGTTTGCTGCGCCGGCTGATCCACCAACGATAATTGCCGTGCCGTCAACTCGCAAAGAGGTAATTGAGCCGCTATCAAGCGCACCTAAATCAATCTGCCAAATTGCCGGATCAGTGCCATTGGCGGCACTGAATTTGGTTAGTTTACCAATGCCGTCTTCTTCGCTGGCGACCAATAAATTTCCATTAGCATCAATGGCTATTTCCTTGGCGGTTTCATTGGCAGCGGTTCCGAATTGGCGGGTGAATAAGGTATTACCATTACTGTCCATCGCCCGGATATATGCGTCTGCGCCGCCATTATGCACGCCGGTAAGCGCGGCACTGGTCGAGCCAACAACAAATATATTGCCGCTGGCATCAACCGTTACCGCATTGGCTTGATCGTCGGAAAATACTCCGAAGCGTTTGATGAATTGCTCATTGCCATTGGCATCAAATTTGGCAACGAAACTGTCAGAACCACCGAATTTAGTAGTATCACCCAAAGTGCCGCTTACCTTACCGGAAATTATCACCGATCCGTCATTTCCTATTTCCAGATCACTAACATCAATATCACCAGCAGCACCCAAACCACGGGTGAAAACAGTTTTGCCAGAGCTGTCATAGCGCACCAGATATATGTCTTTTTCGCCGCGCGGCTGTAGGCCTGCGACCTCACCATCAGAACTAACGATAGCGTAAATTTCGCCATCGGCTCCGGTTTTAGTAGCTAGGAATTTCGTGCTGGCATCTTCAGCTGCCTCAAGACGGGTGGAAAAATCTATCGCCGGCGCTGATAACGCCTCGGCATCAAATTTACTGATGCGGGCTGTTGCTGTCTCGCCATTACCAGAAACACCAGCTACATAAATTGCCGGCGTTCCGGTAACCGGAATAAACTGCAAAGGCTCGACTTCAGCACCAAGGATTTTGTAACCAAACTGGTTTCCTTGCACGATATTATTTTCGTCCGGCTCGCCAATTTTTACCCGCTTAAAAGTCGAGAACAAACCAGCAGCATCTAGCTTGCTATTGATGTAATCGGCTACATTATCAAGATTGCGCACGGTTGCGCCCATCTCGGCCAGATCAATATTAACCACCACATCGCCTGTTACCCGCTTGGCGGTTATGGTAAATTGTGCATTGCCCGCAAACGCCGGAACCGCATCATCAAATGTGCCGTCATAAATCACCCCGGTGACATAATCCGAACGATTGCGTTCAATCGACAAAGTACTATCGGCTTTGCTGCTTTTCGCACCCTTTAGGAACGCAAGTTCTTCAAATTCTGTTGCGCCAAGGAAACCCTCCAACTGGGCTATGCCCTCACCCAAACGACGATCTAACAAACGTCTTCGCGCATCAGTGACGGTTTTGTCGGCGGCCTCGACCCCCAACGCCGAAAGCCTGCGAAGCCCTTGATATAGAGCAAATAATTTCTTTTGGTCTTCTGGAGCTGACGTGTCGGAAAAACTCTCCAAATCCTGATAGAAAAACTGACCCGAAGCCAACGCCTTATTAAGGATAGCTGCTTGCCCTAACGGTTTGGCACTAGCATCCCATGGCGGTGGCACCGAGGTATCTGGCTTGGCGGCATTTAGGTTTCGCACATTGACCGCCCGCCCAGCCGAGATCAATCTGGCCAGGCGCAAATCACTTGCCGCCTGATAGCTACCAAGTAGCAAATCAGCGCTTAATCCGGTTGGCGAAAACGAGCCATTAAACGACATAATCAAAATCCAGTTATAAAACCAGATCACAATAACAATAACTTCCTGATTATAGCTTAAGAAATGAGAATTAGTTTTAATGATTAAATTTTGTGGAAAATTCAAGGTTTTAACTGCTCAATAATCCGTAAAATAAGCAATCAGTCCAATCGCCATTTTCAAGTCGATGCGCCTGTCGGTGGCGGCCTTCCAACGAGAAGCCCAAGTTTGGCAATAATTGTTGTTTTGCCATATCTATGGCGTAAATTTCTGCCCAGATACGGTGTAGTTTTAACGTCGAAAACCCATATTCTAGCAATAGTTTACCGGCATCTGGCGCGTATTTTTCATCAATATATAAATCATCAGCACCCAAATATATCGAAAAGTCGGCAGAGCTGTTTCGTTGGTCAATATAACACAAACCAGAAGCCCCAAGCAGGCGGTTATYTKRCYTRTCAGTTATCGCAAACATRRTCACSCKATCGTCTGYCAATACAGTTTTTTCGTACCAGYTTTGTTGCATTTTTGGAGTTATATCGCGATATTCACGAAAGAATTGCCGGTATTGTTGCCGATTGCGCCACACTCGCAAGGTTTCAAGATCATCAGRYTCAAYGGCTCGAAGARKYACATAYTYGCCTTGAAGAATGACATTCGARCCTGTCATGAAAAGTCYKTTAGCARTAATGCTTCACCTTKGCGCATTGCTTTTGCCAGCGTTTTGCCRATTACCATATTCATTTGCCACGGTTCCACTGAHCCTACTGGTTTTGGCCGCAAWGCTTCAAGATCRCTTTCTTGCAATACATGSCCGGCCGCTAAGYCGAATTTAAGRCGCAAACAACGACGTTGGACTATTGCAGCTTCGGTTTCATTGGCCTCCACCCGTTTCACCCCGTCACCCAATGCCAATTCCAACTCCCTAGAACGATCAACCATTTCACGCCAACTTTTCGGGTTCATRGAAAACCCGTGATCAGGGCCAGAGCGCGAATTATCGTCGGTAAAGTGTTTTTCCACCACCCGCGCGCCCAATGTGATTGCCCCTAAAACCGTGGCATGGCCGGGCGTATGATCAGACAGACCCAATACAAGATCAGGAAACATTGCAGAATACGTTCGCAAAACATTCAAATTTATGTAAGAAAAATTATTTACTTCACCTGTGTAATTTGTATTGCACTGCATCAAGCATAAATCGTCGTTATGCTCCAATACCGCGGACACAGACCGTTCCACATCTGTAATATTTGCGGCACCAGTGGCCAGAAATACTGGCTTTTTTCGCTTTGCCACCGTTTGTAAGAAGCTAATCCAACCAATATCGCCTGAGCCAATTTTATAAGCGCCGACATATTTATCCATAACATCCAATGCCGCCAGATCATAAGGGGTAGTCATATATTCAATACCGGCATCACGGCATGTTTGTACCAAAACTTGCGTCCAGTCTCTTGGTGTTTCGTATTTCTGGAATACCTCAAAAACGCTTTCTTTCCACTTTGCCTGATGCGAACTTTCTTTGCCTAATTGCGAAAAACCAACATCGGAAACAATATCCTTGGCCAAGAAATGCTGAAACTTTGCACAGTCCGCCCCGGCTTGCGCCGCCAAATGGATCAGTTCCACCGCCCGATCAAGTTCGCCATCATGAGATGAAGCAATGTCGGCGACAAACCATGTGGGTTGGTTTTTGCCGATTTCTCGCCCGCCTATTTGAAAGTTTTTTTCTACACTCATTAGCCATTTTGCCTTTGCCACTGCGCTGCCAATTCCTTACAAACTGCTGCCAAATCCGGTAATTCATAGCCCAATATGCTTTCAGCTTTTTGCACATTTAGACCAGTTGACCTTGCCCTTTTTGGCTGCAAATCAGCCACCGAACAACTGACCCCCCAATCAAGCTTTATCCCGATTGCATTTGCAAGCTCAATTATCAACTCTTGCTTTGATGAAACTTGCGAGCTGGCCAAATTGATCGCACCATTTGCTTTGGCTTCTATCAGATCCAGCAAAGCATTAGAAAAACTCGCCGTATCAATGATTGACCCATAAGAATCATCGAACAATTTCATTGGTTTACGAGTTGATATTTGATCAAACGCCCAATTCGCCAACCCCCTACCATCGGGGTGAATACCGGCAATAGAAGTTCTAACAATCAATGCATCTGGGCAGATGGCTGCATATTCTTCGGCGGCAAATTTGGCTCTTGCATACTGATTGACAATGGTAACTTCTGCTAATTCATCATGGCTTTTACGGCCATTGCCATCAAAAAAATGATCGGTTGAAATTTGCACAAATTTTTTGTTTTGCTCTACGCACCAATTAGCTATCAACTGAACCGGTGCTGCATTAATCGCATAAGCTGCCGCCGGATTTTTCTCACAGCTCGTCAAATTAACATTAGCTGCGGCATTTATCACCAGATCAGCCGACACAATATTCAAATTATCCCGCAGGCTTTTCGGATCAGTAATGTCAAAATTAACATCGGCTCCTGACCTGGCGGCAGTTACAAGATCAAAACCGCGCTGCTTTATTCGCCGGCAAAGCTGATACCCCAACAATCCAGTAGCACCTAAAACCAGCAGACGCATTTCACGCAACTTCTAACAAGCGACTTGGCGCACTTTGCAARCCGGCACGMTTMRTATCTTGTAATCGCGCATGATCAAYATRTTGCTGRTTKATCTGYCCAAGRTCGGGRCGGCGCAAACAAAAYGCCGCMAGTTCAGAAGCACKAGCATTRCARGTWTKCTCRCCAAAWGCMTCRTTCAATGCMCGGAAAAACTCTAAATCCTGCGGTTGATCCAATGTCCAGCGCATTTGCTCTAACCCACCGCCTGGGCCTAATAAATTCACCCGGCTTAATGACGGATGATTGCGAATCCACGGGGTTACATGCTCCCATTCATGAGAAGTTTTGGCATTTTCATCGGCGGCAAACAGCAAATCAGCAGAAAATGCCTCGCAATCTAACCCATGTGGGAATTTTGGTGGCAGATTATTACAAGAATAGTCCACACCTGAACTAAATAGCAGGTCAAGGACTTTGGTGGCAATATCCGGGTCGATCAACGGGCAATCAGAAGTAACGCGAATTATGGTTTTTGCGCCTATTTCCTTGGCCGCTTTGACATATCTGCCCAAAACATCGTCTTCGGGGCCACGGGTCACAAAATATCCGGCATCGGCGGCAAGTTCCGCTACGTCATCATCGGATCGATTATCAGGAACAGCGCAAACAACATGATCAACACCGACAATTTGATCGCACCGATCCAAACACCAAAGCAAAGCCGGTTTATCGCCAATCGGCTCCAAAACCTTGCCGGGGAGCCGAGAAGAGCCATTTCTTGCCTGAACTATCACTGCAACTGTCATAAAATGCAATATAACCGCTTCTTGCTAACGTCTGGTTAACCATACGAGCAGATTCTATACGCTCAACGAAATTAGGTCTGGAACCTGTTATGAGCACCAATATTGCCCCCGCAAAAATCGCCACCAACAATATCGGCTTTCCGGTAGAAAGCACCTTTGTCCACCGAGAGTTCAACGATCCGCGGATCGATCTTAACGGCAAAACGATAATGATCACCGGCGGTACGGGAAGTTTTGGCAAGCAATTCGTGCAGACGATTATTGATGAATTCAAGCCGGCAAAGCTGATCATCTTTTCTCGTGACGAATTAAAACAATATGAGATGGCGCAAACATTTTCGCCAACTGACATTCCGTATATTCGCTATTTCATTGGCGACGTTAGAGATGAAAACCGCTTAACACAGGCAATGCGCGGCGTTGATATCGTAATTCATGCCGCCGCATTAAAACACGTCACCATTGCCGAATATAATCCGTTTGAGTGCATAAAAACCAATGTGATTGGCGCTGAAAATGTGGTTAGAGCGGCTATCAGTGCTGATGTCGGCCATGTGTGCGCCCTCTCCACTGACAAGGCAGCCAACCCGATAAACCTGTACGGCGCGTCCAAATTGGCCGCGGATAAGATATTCTCTGCCGCCCACGCGATGTCAGGGCAAAGCGGCCCAACATTTAGCGTTGTTAGGTACGGCAATGTCGTTGGCTCCCGTGGCTCGGTTGCGCCATTCTTTCGCAAACTTGTTGCCGAAGGTGCCACCGAATTACCGATAACCGATCCACGAATGACCCGATTTTGGATAACCTTGAACCAAGCGGTAAATTTTGTGCTTTCTTCAATGGAAATTTCCAAAGGCGGAGAAATTTTTGTTCCAAAAATTCCGGCCATGAGTACTGTCGACATGGCACAGACCATCGCCCCTGACCTACCGCATAAAATTATTGGCATTAGACCGGGGGAAAAACTGCACGAAACCATGGTTCCTATTGATGATGCCCACTCGACGCTGGAACTTTCCGATCGTTATGTAATTCTGCCCAGCCATGATAGTTGGCGCAAGCAAGCGTATTTAGATGAAGGCGCGAAAAAAGTTGCTGATGATTTCTATTACGCCTCGGATAGTAATCCAGAAATGTTGGACGCAAAAGGCTTACAAATGCTACTCGACGAGACTTATAGCAAGAAGTAAATGGCTGTTGTTTGGTTGGTGTTTAACTACCACCTACCGTCATCACACGGCTTGTCCTTCGAGGTCGCTTTGCGACACCTCAGGATGAGGCGGGTGATCCAGTTTGTCGTTGTAAGCTTTAATTATTGCTCGCCCTCACCCCAGCCCTCTCCCGAGCCGGGAGAGGGAGTTCGATGCGTGATGTTTTGGTAACAGCAATGAAATACTTAGAGCCCGTCACTTCGAACAGCCGGCATCACGCAACCAATTGCCAACCTGCTCTATTTCAGGAGCAGCCCCAACTTCAGCAAACAAATCATACGATTGCCGCCAATAGGCACAGGCAGCCTCAAGGTCGCCCCGTATTTGCTCGACATTGCCAAGATTACCGTAATCGCTAGCCATGCCCTCTTTACGACCCAGCGCCTTTTCCAAGGTTAAAGACTTCTGATAATACTCCACCGCAGCATCAAGATTACCACGAGTTTTCTCGACAATACCAAGGTTGCCGTAATTGGCGGCCATACCTTCCTTGCCACCTAACTGTGAATGTAGCGCCAGAGCCTGCAGATGATAGTCCACCGCAGCATCAAGATTGCCCCGCATTTCCTCGACAACACCAAGATTGCCCAAGGCAGCGGCCATACCCTTTTTTCGGCCTAACTGTGAATTTAGCGCCAGAGCCTGCTGATAATACTCCATCGCAGCATCAAGATTACCCCGGGTTTTCTCGACAATGCCAAGATTGCCCAAAGCGTCGGCCTGCCATGCTTTGTCGGCCATTGTTTCGCTCAATGCCAACACCTTGTCATAAGCAGTTTTCGCGGCGGACAAATCACCAACACGCCGAAGTAAGTGTCCCAATTGGTTCCAGCCTTTCGGGTTGTTTGGGGTCAATTGCGTGACCCGCTCAAAAGCCTCCAGCGCCTCTTCGGTGTCGTTCAAATAAGCAATATTACCAATGTCCAACCAGGTTTGCGCGGCATCGGCCACGGCATCTTCTTGTTGGGCGACCAATTGTTTCAAATCCACCACCGCACCAGCAGGATCAGGCGGCGAGGCGATCAGTTTTTCACCGGCGCTTCTTCTGGCACCCTTACCAGCGTTGAGCAGCCCTTTGATCGTTTCAACAATGCTGGCTTTGCTTTGCGGATCAAGAGCAATACCGCTTTGGGCTTCTTGTAGTTCCAATGACCGTTTAACTTTATCTAAGATTTCTTGCGTAGTTTGGTCAATTCTTGTTACGGTTTGCAAAAAATCATCATTGACCAATTTTAGCACATTTTGCCAATTGTCCTGATTTTCGGCCAAATCTTGCACAGCCTGCAAAGTTTGGCTGCTTAGTTTCAAGTTTTCCATCAACAAATGCGGTTGTAATTGCCGAAAATATTTATCGTCTTGTAATGCGGCCATCATCGCCGCCACCACCGTATCTATGGCAAAATCATGGGCGACTTGTCGAAAATTAGCGTGGCTTTCATCAAAAACACCGTGAGTTTCAATACGCAAGGAAATTGTCTTAACCACGTGAGCGGCCACCCTTTTAGGGAAGTCCTCGCCTTGCGCCGACAGTTGGGCGATGGTTTGTGGATCGGGCCAACATTCGGCAATATGCTTGCCCAATAATTGATCGGCTTGTTGCAAAACGGCGGCATTTTTGCCGCCTTGATTGTGTAAATCCTTATAATTGCTGTTAGCCAATACTTGTTTTTGAACYTTGGYAATGGCCRMRKCAGTATTTGGGTCGGCCTGCTGTATGCGCTCTCGCCGATCCAACAATGCACTACCGASYAAACCGGCACCTGCCGCCAAAAYCAMCGCCGGTGCAACAGTGCCAGAAGCCACMACAATYAWMGCGCTTGATGCCAGCAGCGCCAGCCGTTCACAAGTGTCTGCAGATAATGCCAAAACTTACCCTTATTGGTATTTGCCAATACTATGCAATTGCAAAACCTATCGTGCAAGCCATTCCTCAATGAGCATTTTGATTGCAGCCCCTCCGCCCTCTCACAACTGCTATGTCGCACTCTACCATGAGGGCAAAGAAAGCCTAAAAACGCGCTTACCCCCAACATCTACCGTCATCACACGGCCTGTCCGGGTGAGGACAGTTTTCTTAATTGCGGTTTTTTGAAACCCTCACCCCACCCCTCTCCCAAGCCGGGAGAGGGAGTCTAATTCGTGATGTTTTGGTGTTTGATAGCAAGACAAAACAGGCAGAATGTTACTAACTAGGTGCGACCGCGCCCATTTTAAGATTTGGGGCGACCATTCGCCGCGCCGTCGCAGGCGTGAGCGAAGCGAACTTGCCGCGAGACAAAAGAAGGGTCACATGACCCTTAAGGGGGAACCCTTAATTAGCAATCATTGGCAAAGGTCGCCCTTACACCAAGGGTTCATTGGCAAAGAATTAGCACTCATTACCCCTTGGTAGCAATCAGAGGTCGGGGATAAATTTCAACCATACTCGCAACACTCACGTTTGCTATAATGGTGTTGCAAGTGGCACATCTAAGCCTGCTTGCGGCTCTTTGACATGGTGAATACGCGAACAGCTCAATGAAACGTGGGTTTCTATGCAATATACAAAGGAATTTGTAATAGAAACAAATTCTTTATTGCTGAGCATTTTTAATGTTTATCCGCTGGAAAAACCTGTAAAACTGGCAATAGGCTTTTTATACAGTCGGTTTTAAAGCGTTTACTTGCCTATATCACTTTGCAGGCCGGCTCCACCTAATGCTAAATATAGATTGATTTTGGCCTCAAAGCGCAAACGCTCAATTACCAGTAAATTCCTGTCTGCTTGAAAGCTTCGTTGGCGAAAGGTCAAAACATCGAGCAGGTCAATAGCCCCCTCCTTGTATTGAATTTCCGCCAGATATAAGGTTTCATTAGCGCTGGCTGCTGATAGCTTGATAAAATCATTACGACGATCCAATACCGCCAAATTATCAATTTGGTTTTCAACCTCTAAAAAGGCACTCAGTACAATTTGGCCATAATCAGCTACGGCTTGACGGGAACTTGCTTCTGCGGCCTCTATGCGACCCTTGGTCAGGCCACCATCGAATAAATTATCGGCCAGACGCAAACCAAATGAAAAAGCCAAAGATGCCGGATCAAATAAGTTACCCGGCTCTAGTGCGCTAGAAGACAGATCACTACTTATTGTTAGTCTTGGCCAGCGCGAACTTCTCTCAATACTAAGAGCCGAAAAGGCGCTGGCAAGGTTGTTTTCGGCGGCCAATATATCTGGTCTGCGCCGCAAAATATCCGCTGGCTGGCCAATGGCTATTGATTGCCCCATTTGYGGAAAATGRCTGGGCAGCTTTAAYGAMGCAGTTGGGTATCGCCCCAATAAMACCTCTAACGAGCGYAYTGTAGAACGCACRATGGCCGARGCKGTCTCYTSTCGRTCKYGRGAGTTAGCTARATCGGATTCTGCTAAMACAACYTCCCTACGYGAAGCAGAGCCAAGATTATGACGCAGCCTTACAATACGTAAGGTCTCGATTAATGCAGCAACAGTTTCATTATTAAGTTCAAGCTGTTTCTTGGCCTCAATAATTGCAATATATGATCGCGCGGTCTGGGCGATCAGAGCCTCTCTTGCATTGCGATAAAAGGCTTTCGATGCTGCTAGATTAAACTCAGAAGCCGAAACGCCTGAGCGAATACGCCCCCACAGATCAACCTCCCAACTGGCGCTTAAGCCGGCTGAATACCGTTCGGTAAATTCTGGATTTTCTACCGGAGTTGTGGAATTTGCCGTGCCGAAAATATCAAGGCGCGGAAAGAAACTGGATCGGGACTGCCTTAAAGCTGCTTGTGATCTGGAAACATTTTGCGCACTAGATCGTAAAGACGGGTTGTTTTGCAAGGCTTCTTCGATAATTGACAGCATTACAGGATCATCGAACACCCCCGCCCAATCATCAGCAATTTGTCCATCAACATCTTGGTTGGCAACCCATTTATCTGGAGTAGTAATGTCGATGGGCTGAATACTTGGTTCGGATTTGTCGGGTTTGCCGGATTTGAACGATAAAGACGGCACGCTTGCGCAGCCCGATAGCAATAAAACAACGCAAAAAGGAAGCAATAAAATATACGAAATTTTACTCATGCCTTAAAGCCTCGATCGGATTAAGCTGGGCTGCTCTTCTGGCCGGAAAATATCCGAAGAACAAACCTATAAAAACAGCTGCACTTAATGCAGTGGCCGCAATCATAGGTGAAATGGAAATAGGAAAGCCGCCGACATTAGCCGCTAACTCAGCAGCCCCTACGCCTAATGCAGAGCCGATCAAACCGCCAATCAAACAAAGTAAAATCGCTTCGGCCAAAAACTGTCCGAGAATATCACCTTTTCGCGCGCCAACAGCCATTCGTAGGCCGATCTCCCGCGTGCGCTCGGTTACCGATACCAACATGATGTTCATCACCCCTACCCCGCCAACAATCAATGAGACAGCAGCAGTAAAGGCCAATAACACCCCCATTGTTGCTTGAGTGCTAGATCTGGCACGAACAAAATCAGCAATATTAAACACCCGAAAATTATCCGCAGAACCAGGCTTAATTCTTCGTATTTCACGCAACCTGTCTTCGAGTTGGTTTTGCACATCGGCCATTATGTAACCATCAGCAACGCTAATCGCGATGGAACTAACGTGTTTGGGCGTGGTCTTGTGAGCGCCTAGTATACGATTTCTGGCAGTAGTGATCGGCACAATAACTATATCATCACGATCACCGCCAAAACTGGATTGCCCCTTTTCCTCCAAAACCCCAATAACCCGAAGTGGAACATTCCTGGCGCGGATCACCTGCCCCAACGGATTGGTTCCTTCGAACAAAGTATCGGCTACGGTTTTGCCAATTACTGCTACTGCGGCGCTTTGGCTGATCTGTCTTTGGGTGAATAATTCTCCTGCCGTTACGCCCCAGCTTTGAGTTTCGAAATAACCGACATTGGTTCCATAAAGCTGTGTTGCCCAATTGTCAGAGCCGGAAACCACTGTAACCGACCCACTATTTCTGGCAGAAATGGCCGTAACATAGGGTTCTTGTTGTAATATCTGTACCTGTTTGTCGGTAAATGGTGGTGCGGAATTAGCGCCGGAATGCCTGCCACCGCGCCTAGAAGCACCGGGTCGCACAGTTAAATTCGAGGCACCTAATGCTGAAATTTGCTGGTCAACCTGTATGGCTGCGCCTTCGCTGATCGCCATCATCGCCATAACCGATGCTACACCAATCATAATACCAAGCATGGTCAAAAAGCTACGCAATACATTTGCAAGTAGCGCTTCGATTGCCGAACTTATTGCCAGTTTCAACTTCATTTCGTCTTCCTGTCATCAGCAACAATAACACCATCACGAAAGTATATCTTGCGAGCAGCATATTCAGCCACATCTTCTTCATGAGTAACCAAAATAACCGTGATGCCTTGTTTGCTAAGGGTAACCAATAATTCCATGATCTCAATAGAAGTACGGCTATCTAACGCTCCGGTTGGTTCGTCAGCAAGAATAATTGCCGGTCTGGTGGCCAAAGCACGAGCAATAGCAACCCTTTGCTGCTGGCCACCGGAAAGCTGCATTGGGCGATGGTTCATGCGGTCACTTAGCCCAACCATGCTCAAGCACTCGATTGCTCTAGCTTCTATATCCGCAACAGGATCTCTAGAATATCGCAATGGAAGCTTCACATTGGTTAGAGCCGTGGCTCTATTCAGTAGATTGAATTGCTGAAAGACAAAACCGATGGTCTTGTTTCGCAAATCCGCCAACTCATCAGCATCAAGGCTAGACAAATTGCGCCCTTCAATAAACAAATCGCCAGACGTAGGAGTATCAAGCGCCCCAAGCAAATTCATCAAGGTGGACTTTCCAGAACCCGAAGGCCCCATTATTGCTGTCATTTCGCCGGCAATGAAGTCTACCGATACGCTGTTTAGAGCATGAACTTGCTGCTCACCCATAATATAGGTTTTGGTAACATCAACACATTTAATGAGCGGCTCGCTTAAAACTGAATTCGCCGCCATTATTTGCTGCCCGCATTGGTTTTCAACAATCGAATTACGAACTCATCACCTTCTTTTGCTCCCCTAACAATTTCGGTAAAGCTGCCATCCGACAAGCCAATCACAAGGTTGGCCGTTTGCAACGTCCCATCAAGGTTCTCTTTGTACACAGTAATCCTACGAACAGTTGATCTAGCCTGTTGGTTGTTCTTGTAGGTTTTGAATTCATCAGCGGTTAGCTGTTTTTTCAATATCCTATTTATGCGAGCGTTGATTAATTCGCGCATTTGCGAACGCCGAAATTGTGCCATATCTCCCATAGATTGGCGAATTTCGGTTATCTCCTTAGTTATCAATTTTTCAATTTCACTCGAACGTTCGGTAGATATATTTAGGTCTTTTAGCATTTGCCTGACAAAGTTACCCCCCCGGCCATTGCCACCTGACCTAGACTGTCCATCGCCTTTATTATCTACTACCAAAGGCCCATCAGCTGGAGGACGAAACCGTGAAACTGCTTCAGCAATTCGCAAAACATTTTCTCTGTTTTCAGTGACAATTTCTACATTGGCAGTCATGCCTGGCAATAATTTACCGCCACGGTTAATTGCAGAAACCACCACTGTGTAAGTGACTACATTTTGAATTTCCTGAGAGGCTAAACGCACTTGTTCAACTGTTCCGGTAAAGTCATCATCCGGGTAGGCATCAACCTTGAAAGTCACCTGATCACCTGCATCAATGCCACCAATGTCACTTTCTACCACAGCAACGTCTATTCGTATGTCAGATAAGTCTTGGGCTATTCGAAACAGAACCGGAGCTGAAAGAGATGCGGCCACGGTTTGACCAACATCAACGTTTCTTTCAATAACCACGCCGGTTATTGGGGATCGAATTATAGTTCGCTGCAAATCCACATTTTGGGTTTGTAGCGAGGCAATCCGCTGAGTAAGAGCCGCTTCTCCAGTGCGCAACTGCGCCTTGGTTACCGCCAGTTCTGACTGAGCAACCGCTAATTGCCGCTCAGTATCTTCAAGCAATGAAAGCGCTATTGCGTCTTCTTTGTAAAGGGCGTTTTGACGAACATAGTCTTTTTCAAATTTCTCTAAATTTGCTTTTGCTCTGGTGATTTGGGCTTTTTGTACTGCAATATTTGCTTTTGCGCTTTCTACTTCAGCTTTGGCTGATGCAACTCTTGATTCAAAGGTCTGAGCATCAATACGAGCAATGATCTGCCCTTTGGTGACCTCGCTGTTAAAGTCGGCTGTTAGCTCAAGAATTTGCCCCGAAACCTGCGAGCCGACCTCGACCGTTGTCAATGCGCGCACCGAACCGGATGCAGAAACAATTTTAGCAACATCACCTAATTCAACAAGAGCGGTTTCTATTTTGAACTGGCCATTGCTAACGGTTGAAGGATTGCGAAGAAATACAACCCAAACCACAAGCCCCAGAACCGCAAAGCCAGTAACAGCAATAAGTACTTTTTTCATTATCAATAACAACTAACTGATTATTTCAAACTCGTTGTATCTAGCAAATAAAGCAGATGATCAACTTGTTGTTAGTTACAGAACCGTAACCTAAGCTAGCAGTATACTTAATTTCACGCCTCTGCGAATGAGATCATTTTCTGCCCGTCTTCGTCCCAAAGGCCTAAATTCACGCATTTAAGGCTTTCTTTTAAGTTTATGCGGCGAATATTGGTTAATTCCGGGTGGTCGCGCAATACCTGTGGCAGGCGATAATACGGAATGCGGGCATTTAAATGATGAACATGGTGAATGCCGATATTGGCGGTGAACCAGCTTAAAATCGGCGGCAAATCGTAATAAGAACTACCCTTTAGGGCTGCTTCTTGTAAATCCCATTCTTTATCGTGTCGCCACGAAGTGTTTTCAAATTGATGCTGGACATAAAACAGCCAAACCCCGGCAGATGTGGCAATTATTGTCACCGGAAGATGCACCAATAAGAAAGCTTTGAACCCGACAAAGTAGATAACAGTACCAGCAACAACCAATATCGCCAGATTAGTTCCCATGGCACTTAACCAATACCGCCAGCCAGAACCCATAAAGCCAAGCGGTAGGCGCTGTCTGATCCAAAAGTTATATGCAGGGCCAATGCCGAACAATACCAAAGGATGACGATATAAGCGGTATCCGAAACGTGCCGCTGGTGAGAGCTTTTTGTACTCAGCCAAAGTCAAAGTATCAATATCGCCCATGCCGCGTTTTTCAAGATTACCCGATCCTGCATGATGTAAAGCGTGGGATCGTCTCCACACATAATAAGGTGTAAGAGAAAACACACCTAAAACCCGCCCAACCCAATCATTCAAAACCCGTTTCTTAAAAAAGGCTCCGTGTCCACAATCATGTTGGATCAGGAATAACCGAACCATAAAGCCGGCGGTAGGAATGATAAGAGCCAAGGTAAGCCAGTAGCTTACTGACAACGCTGCCCATGAAGCTGTCCAAAATGCCAAAAACGGCACCAAGCTTATGACAATTTCCCAGATGCTGCGAGCCATGTCCGGTTTCCAATATCCGGCCAAAACTGGTATCCAATTACGATCGACAGGCAGTTCTGGAGTCGTTGGCTCTAGGGTTTTTTTGTTATCCATATGGATATTGCCTTTCTTGTCGAATCTACATTACTCACATTCGACGCTTGTCTACAGCAAGACACATCAAAAGCCAATTGCTGCTTGGCATAAAGCAACGCGACTAATCGTCATTGCCTGTAGGTTGTAAGCCTTTGGGCGTTTTTAGTTGCCTAAGTTGCGTTTATATGTGAATTGGCCGCTAATCACCGCGAATTTGCCAGCAATTCATGCTGCATCGCCTAAAAAGAACAACATCATGACAAAATTTTCCGATCTTGCGCTGCATAGCGAATTGCTTCGCGCCATAGAAGACCAAGGGTATTCTTCGCCAACTCCGATTCAGGAACAGGTGATACCAGCAATGCTTGATGGTCGCGATGTGGTCGGAATCGCTCAAACCGGCACTGGCAAAACAGCAGCTTTCGTTTTACCATTATTGCATAAGCATTTGAATTCACCCGGAGGAGCCGGTCACAAGAAATGCCGTGCGTTAATATTGGCGCCAACTCGTGAATTGGCAGCACAGATCGCCGAGAGTATCAAGGCTTATGGAACCCATGTTCATCATTCAGTGACGGTAATTGTTGGCGGTGTCAGGCCGGGTGCGCAGGTCAAAGCTCTATCAGCCGGCGTGGAAATAGTAGTAGCCACACCGGGACGGTTAGAAGACCTGATGTCTTCTGGTAAGTTTCGCCTTGATCGCACACAAACTGTTGTACTTGATGAAGCCGATCAAATGCTGGACTTGGGCTTTATGCCGGCGATTAGACGYATATTAGGCAAATTACCGCCAAAGCATCAGACATTGTTATTGTCGGCAACCATGCCAAAGCAAATTCGTTCGCTGGCTAGTGATTTCTTGAACAATCCACTTGAAATATCTGTGGCTCCACAGTCGCGACCAATTGAGCGTATTACCCAATCTGTATATTTTGCTGAGAAACCAGAAAAACGAAATTTGCTGGCCAAACTATTGGCCGGGCAAGATGTCAAAAGGGCGATTATTTTCACCCGTACCAAGCATGGTGCCAATAAGGTTGTTCAGAACCTTGAGAAAGTTGGCATTAAGGCCGCTGCTATTCATGGCAATAAAAGCCAAAGCCAGCGCGTAAGAACTCTAGACGCATTTAAAAATTCACAATTAAATGTGCTGGTAGCTACTGACATTGCCGCAAGAGGAATTGATATTGACGATATAAGTCACGTCATCAATTTTGAAATACCCAATATCGCAGAAACCTATGTCCACCGCATTGGACGTACTGCACGCGCCGGCAAGGGCGGAATTGCTATTTCCCTTTGCGATGGCTCGGAAAGAAAGTTCCTAAGAGGGATTGAAAAACTAATTGGCAAATCAATTCCACGAGAAAATGCCCCAAAAGATCTGCTAGAAAGCATCAGCGCTATTATCGATGCACCGATTGTTCGCAATCTTGCACCAGAAAATGAGCCGCCAAAGAAAAAGAAAAAAGATAAGAAAAAGAAAAAACGGCCAAAGAATAAACACGGAGTTGGCAAAAATTCTCAAGGCTCTGGAAGTGGCAATACCGCTAAACCACAATCCCCGAAAAAACCACGCCCTGATCGAAAGCACCGACCAAGACGGGGTAAAGCTGGATCACCCGAATAAATCGTGTGATGACGGTAGATCCTGACCCTACCCTCGGCGATCAGGTCGCTGAGGTCTTTCGGGGCGCGTTGGGCGCTCGATGCGTTCAGGGCGCTGTGGTCGATCAACTCGCTCTGGCCTGACCCGTGTCGGTGGTCGGTCAGTGGTTGGCTGTCTGGTTTCGCGCTGTGGCGATTGGCGACGCTCAGGTGTTACCGACTCAATCGGCGTTGTCGCTTCTCTTTGCCTTATAGCCTCAGTCTCGACACTTCGCACGCTTTGCTCCTGATCGGCATTGTTATCATTTGCATCTCTCTCAACTATGGTTTCTTCAGTTACCTGCTCTTCTGCACTATCTGTTTCATGCCCACGGTTAGTTGCATCGGGCAAAGCCTCAGTTTGCGTACCGGCAACTGGCTCTGATGGACGTGCTTCTTGCTTGCTTGCTTCATTACTTATGCCTGCCCTGTCAGGAATATTGTTTGGCCGATCATTAGTAGGTTTATCTATTGCTTTACGAATAATTGGTTTTGGTTCAATTGCTCTGCCTGGCGTTGTGTTCGTTGGTGTTACCACTGGTTTGACAACTTCATTTACCGGGATTGTCGGCGTTGTTGATTTCGGTCTAGTTAAAGTAGTTATTTTGCGTTTAAGCGTTTCAACCTGTAAGCTGTTTGCATTAACTTTAGCTGATATTGTGGTGACTTTATCTAGGGGAATATCAGTGTCTAAGTTCTCTAACTGATAGCCATAGATGAAGTAACCAGCGTGGTTCTTCTGCACATAACCGCTTAAAGAAACATTATCTGCTTGACCGGAAAAAGGTAACTTAGCTGGCTCAAGTAAAGACGCAGGGCTGTCTTCTGCCGGATCAATTCTGCTGGCGACAATTACTCCATCATTGCGGCGAAAACCGCTAACCATGATGTTATCGCCAATGGCTGGGTATACGCTATTCGCGAGCAAAATTACTTTTTGTCCAAACACAATTGCCTGATTTTCTGTAATGCTTTGAACAATTCCTATGACCTCAAAGCGTACCTTGATACTTGATGCGGTTAAGGTTCCGTTGTGATCAGCGCTGGCTAGAACCTGCACTATCTGGCCGATTTTCAGATCATCAATACTTGCGGATCGTTGATTGAATTGCACTTTTATATTAGCCGGATAGAAAATTCTTGCATCATTGACATAGATGCTACCAAATTGGTCGATACGGCCAATAAACCCGGTATTGATACCGGTTCCACCAACTCCGCCATTACCAATTCCAGTGCCGCCAATTCCGCCCGGACGCATAACAAGCAAGACTATTATAATTGCCAAGATGAGTCCGCCGACAATTATGTTGGTTTTGTTGGCTCGAAAAGCAGTATTATTCATCATCGCCCCCGAAAAAATAAACCCCGAAAGTCATTCGCTGATTGAAATTATCCTTTTTTGCATCTTCGACCTCTAACTGTTGTGCCTTGGTATTGATCCGTAGCAGACTTTGCGTACCCAGCTCTCGTGATAGATCATGTAACTCATCTACTGATTGCTTGCTCAAACCAGAATAATGTACGCTTTGATCGAGAAATGCCGGCGTTTTACCAGAAATATTGTGGGTGCTGGCAGCAATATGATCGTGCAGATTAAGGCCAAAATACCAAGCAAGATTATCGAAATCCTGATCCGGTATAAATGCTGAAACGTCCAAATAAACCTGATCATCATCAGTAATGGTAACAATGCCGCTACGGGTTAATTCATCAAGAATTGCCCGTGGGTGCATATCCTTGGATATAGCTCTTGCCAATTGCTCAAAGCTGTTTTCTCCGCTGCGTGGTATTGGTTTTGGTGCGCCGTTTTGGTTTTGGTATGTTGCATCAGCCAACCAAAGGGCAATTATTTGCGCGCTGATCGAATGATCAGTCAAATCCATGTTATCCGGTTCATCTTGGGTTTTGAATTTGCGAATATCTTTTCTATGAACTCTGGTTAGCAGGCTTATCCGGCTGTCAGACGGGCGTTTGTCGGGATCAAGGCGAAAGTCTTCGGCGGCAATATCGACATAAGTTAGTTTCAATATTTCGGTGAGCAGTGAGTAAGTAATGCCAAACCGGATAAACCCACGAACCAAAGGTCGTAAAATACGACGAACAGCCGCAATTAACGCTTTTGGAGGTTGTCCGGGATCGGTTTGGACGTTCATGCTTGATCACTTTATGTAAATTTCAAAAATACACCTGCTTTGTACACCCGCATTTCGTGGGAAACAATCCCTTTTGGGGTTTACAAATAATTGACCGCCTTCATTGCGGGGGTTGCAACAAAGGCGGTCTTTTTACAGCCAGTAAAAAGGCTTCAAGCAATTGTCGGTAAGAGCAAAACCCTCATTGCTTTAGCTGTTGGCTGTTTCGGGGTATCATTTAGTTAATGACGAAAACTCAAACTTATACCGCCACCGGCATCGGGGCTTCCGCTGGAAAACCCTAATATCGCATAAGTCTGAAGTCTAACTTGCTTGCTAAGCTTATAACTAACAAACCCGGTCATTTCCGAAGGATCAGCACCACCAAAACCAGCAGCTTCACGATAGTCATAAATCATGCCTATACTTGTGTTATCTGATAAATTAACACTTACCCCTGCGGAACCAAGAAAACCATTTTGCAAAGGCAAAACAACGGAACTACCGATAAACCTGTAACCTATTGTACCAAACCAGTTAACTGAACCTGCAATTTTGGTAAAATCAATTTGCGTAGTGTAATCAGTTTGTCCGGTTCCAAGGTTATTTTGCGATGATGCTGTCGGAAGCTTTACTTTGCCGGTAAAATCAACAAATAAAGTGTTGTCTTGGAGTATTTTTGTATAGGCCAGCGAAGCTGTTATATCGCCTAAGCCCGATTGCGTAGTGATTGCATTTGCCAATCTGTTACGGCGGATCGGCCCAATATCTCCGCCACCAACCACCGTGCCAGGGCCAGTTATGCGAATATAAGGAACGGTCGCTTTGGCGGTAAAGTTCCCGAACATAGCGGTTCCACTAAATGGAACATATAAAATTTCGGTGGTCTGCGTATCTGAATAATTGCCACTGGTAAAATCAATGCCAGTGCTCCAGCGATATTCATTGTCAACGGCCACAATTTCGGCGATTGCGCCAGTGCTGGCAAATAATACTACGCTAATTACTGTTACTGCTAATTGCTTGTTCATAATAAGCCCCCTTAAATTTTAACGATAATCTTACTTGGTTTAAGTTATCCGCCCGGATTGTCTGCCGGACGGATAAAATGTCAACCGCCGCCTCTTGCTGGGCGTTGAACACGATGTGGCCGGCCTGTACGAACCGGACGCACCCTGTTCGGCGCGCGCTCCACTCTGTGCTCACGACTGCGGTCTACTCTTTGACGATCGGTTCTTTGACGATCAGCTCGATCGCGACGGTTATCGGCTCTATCACGCCTTTGATCGTTTCTCACCCCGTCTCGCATTGACGATTGCTGCTCGGCAGCTCTTGCACGAAATGAGCTGATTACCCTGTCATTTGGCGGGTAATGAGCAGCGACACTAGCATTGATCCAGCGTTGGATTTCGCGGCGATTATAGCCAGAATCCACCAGATGATCGACAATTCTTTGATAATTGTCACGGGTAACTTTTAGCTCCGTTGGTGGCGGAATTTCAGATGCCAATGCACTAGCTGTAACGCCGATAAGGCTAATGGCTACTACAGCTAATAGGCTGGTTAGTTGTTTTCTCATAATCTCCTCCTGTTGAGAATGCGGTGGTGGGTAGTGTTGTGATATATAAATGGGAAATTTTCCCATGTCAATTAGATTCTCAATAAACACTCTCTTGCGGCACAGCAGCTATCGCGCTAACAGGTTTGTTATGAGTGAGAAAAAAGAAATAATCTTACATGTGACCACCCAAGACGGTGCAAAGCATGAATTGATCGCCTTGGACGGTTGGCGGGCAATGGAAGTGATCCGTGATTATGGCTTGCCGATAAAGGCCGAGTGCGGCGGTGCCTGTTCGTGCGCGACTTGTCATGTCTATGTGGCTGATGATTGGGTGGATAAGTTATTTGCACCAACCACCGAAGAAGAAGACATGCTGGACGAGGCTTTTGAGGTGCAAGAAAATTCGCGGCTGTCGTGCCAGATTTTGATGTCCGAAGAGCTAAGCGGCTTAGAGTTAAAACTAGCACCGGGATCAGAGCCGGACTGAGCATAGCTGGCAAAAGCTTTAGTCCCATGCTCCGACACCGGATCAAGATYGGTTGGTAATTTCCACCATTCCCATTACTCCACCCGCAAGGCTGGATTGCGGCTCGTAGGCCGCAATGACGAGCGAGGTGGGATCACAAAAAGCACACACTTTTTCACAAGTTGCTTGGTAAATGCGACCACTAAAAAACCTAAATCAACTGCAAGGCCTTAAAGCTGGTGGTCATGGTTTTGCCGACAATGATATGATCATGAACCCGGATCGATAGCCCCTTTCCAGCGGCAACAACTTGCTTGGTCATATTAATGTCGTCCACAGACGGGGTTGGATCACCACTTGGGTGGTTATGCACTAAAACCACAGCCGACGATCCAAGCTCCAGCGCCCGGCGCATCACTTCACGCGGATAAACAGAAGTGTGATCAATGGTTCCTTGGTTTTGCTGTTCATCAGCAATCAGGCGGTTTTTCTTATCAAGGAAAATTACTCTGAATTGTTCTCTGGTTTCGTGGGATAATAATGCGCGGCAATAATCATTAAGCGCACTCCACGAGGAAATTATTGGCTGATTCTGCAAGCTTTGGCGCATCATATAAAGCCCGCTGGCCTGAATTATCTTTATCTCTCTGGCGACCGATTGGCTGATGCCAGAAATTTCTTCTAATCGCTCAGGGCTTGCGCCCAATACTCCGGCGAAATCATCAAAAACTTCTAATAAGTTTTTTGCAAGGCCTTTAACATCGCGCCTAGGAATAGCTCTAAATAATATTAATTCTAATAATTCGTAATCGGCCAGACCTTGGGTGCCAACCTCGTCAAAGCGTTTACGCAAGCGCTCCCTATGGCCATGAAAGTGTGGTTTTACTGTGGGTGATTTAGCCATCAAGCAGTTGGATTATGCAAGCCAGCCGGTGAAAGCGTAAATATTTCCGCACCAGTTGCTGTAACGCCGATTGAATGTTCAAACTGTGCCGATAATGACTTATCACGGGTAACAGCTGTCCAACCATCACTTAATATCTTTACCGATGGTTTGCCAAGGTTGAGCATCGGTTCAATGGTAAAAAACATGCCTTCGCGCAGTTCTGTACCTTCGCCTTTATCGCCATAATGCAAAACATTGGGAGCATCATGAAAAACGCGACCTAAGCCATGACCGCAAAAATCCCGAACTATCGAACACCGGTTCATTTCTGCATATTCTTGTATCACCGCACCAATATCGCCAAGAGTTGCACTGGGTTTAACTTCGGCAATGCCGAGCATCAACGCCTCATAAGTTACATCAATAAGTCTTTGGGCATTGCGCTTAACATCACCTATAGCAAACATTCTGGAGGTATCGCCATGCCAACCATCGACAATCACCGTTACATCTACATTGGCAATGTCACCGGTTTTTAATGTCTTAGCTGATGGAATGCCGTGGCAGACCACATGATTGGTCGAGATACATAAGGTTCTGGTATAACCACGATAAAACAAACAGGCTGGCAAGGCGCCATGATCAAGAATAAACTCTCGCGCCATTTTGTCCAGATCATCGGTAACTGCGCCGGGAACCATGTGCGGGGTCAGCATATCCAGACACTCTGCCGCTAGTTTTCCAGCGGCTCGCATACCGGCAAAGGATGCTTCATCGTGCAGCTTTATGGTGTTGCTGCGCTGGGCGGGAGTGTCGTCTGCTTGGCTATACATATCGGCTATACTCAATTTATTGTTTAATCCTCAGGCGTGGTAACCTGATAATGACGGCTAAGTTCCTTACTCATACGCGCTGGGCGGCCATTGTCCAGATTTATACATATAAGTTTCCAAAGGGAACGAAAAATTGTTTTACCATTATCAACCCTTCTTATCTGATATTGACGTTCAGCCCGCAATCTTCCATCGGAGGCGGTAATCCATACCGCAACATCAAGTTCATCACCAACATAGGCTGATTGTAGATAGTCGCTTTCGGCTCTGATAACCGCCATTCCGCGTTTGGCTTGCGCCAATACTGCCGGATCAAGATCAAAACTGTTCCAGTGCGCCCATGCACATTCATCCAACCAAGTGTTGTAAACTGCATTATTCACATGGCCAAATAGATCAATATGTTCGGGCTTTGCTGTTACCCGATGAATGAACGGAGCGGGGCGATCCCAATTGTCAGGGTCTTGTGGTTTCTTACTCATCAAAATTGCACCGGAATTTCATGGCTAATATAATTTTCTTGTGCCGTGATGTTGCAGGCCATGACGATAATTTCAACCCCTGCATTTTGCGCCACGGCCAAAGCCTTGGCGTATTCGGGATCRATATCAGCYGCCGGRCTGAAYTTTTGGCAATCRCTACGTTGAATSACAAACARCTGCACHGCKCKRYDHCCRGMTTTYACCTGTTCGCTTAAYTCGAATAAATGTTTGGCTCCGCGCTTGGTTACRCTATCRGGAAATTCTGCCAAACCAGAAGTACGYGAYARGGTRACGCTTTTAACTTCGACATAACATCTGCGGCGGTTCGGGTGTTCTAGTAATAAGTCAATTCGGCTATTTTGCCCGTATTTCACTTCGCGTCGGATTGAACTATATCCGGATAATTGTTTTACCTTATCGGCATTGATTGCTTCTTCGGCCAGTTTGTTGGCCAAGTGCGTATTGACGCTAACCAGTGTATTGCCCAGATCAATTAGTTCCAACGAATATAATAATTTGCGTTTCTGGTTTTGACTATCAGAAACGAAAACACCATTGCCCGGTTCAGTTAAACCAAGCATTGAGCCGGGATTGGCGCAATGAACGATGCGGACTTGACCATCATTAAACTCTATATCGGCCAAAAATCGCTTATAGCGTTTGAGCAATTTTCCGGAAATTAGTGGCGGATCATATTTCATTTAACTATCCGTCTTCGGAAACAAGACAGCCTGATCAGTTGCCAACCAAGCAGGATATTTATGCATAACCGCGCAAAACTGCTTTGAGGCCAGCCATTTGCTAAGCCAGATTTGCACAGCTTCTGGTGCGCTTTGCTCAAACCAATTACGATCAACTCCGGCAAATTGACGCACAAAAGGGAATATAGCTATGTCTGCTAATGAAGGTTTTTCGCCAAATAAATATGTTGATCGCTGTAATAATTCGTCAAGGCTTTGCAAAAACTGCACTGCGGCCTTGCGATGGTGCAATGGGTCGACATTCTCATAACGATTACCATATTTATAACGATCAAGATTGTGTTTGAACTCACCGTCATTATCCGCAATCAAAGCCAGCATTTGCGCATGTTTGCTCTTGTCCGATGACAATATTTGCTGCGGATCATTATTGTGCAAAGCCCAAAGCATGATCTCGAGGCTTTCTTCGATAATTGTCCCATCGACAAGCTGTAATACCGGCACGGTGGCTTTTGGGGAAATATCAAGCATCTCTTGCGGCTTATTGCGTAACAGCACTTCACGAAGCTGTACTTGTCGGCCAGAGACCATAATCGCCAATCGCGCCCGCATGGCATAAGGGCAACGACGGAACGAATATAATACAGGAATGGTGGGAATATCTGACAATTTGGATCTTTAATATTATTGGCTCTAATTAACAAATGTCCATAAATGACCATAATTGCAACTTATTTTCCTTGAAATCCACTGCTTAACTTATCGTGAAATAAATAAGGGAAGATATTGATGCAAAAATTTAAGCTGCTTGGCATGATGTTGGTTTTTGGAATTGCTGCTTGTACAAGCGATAATACTGAAATGGTTTCTCCTATACCGCAAGGAAAACCGGAAGCAGATAAAAGCAATATTGCCTTTCGGTATAGAATTGCAAACCTTAAGTCACCTAGCCCTTTGCCTGTCATTGATCGTGATCGATATTCAGACGAGCCAAGTAATCCGATTAAATTGGTATCCGAGCAGCCGGTTTCGACTTTTTCCGTTGATGTGGATACTGCTTCTTATGCCAATGCCCGCAGGTTTCTAAATGACGGAGTTTTACCGCCATCAAATGCGGTGCGGGTTGAGGAGTTTATCAATTATTTTGATTACCAATATCCGATTACCAGCAGTAAAAAGCAGCCATTTTCAACAAATATCAGCCTTACGCCAAGCCCGTGGAACTCTGGCACGCAATTATTGCATATTGGTATCAAAGGCTATGACATAAAGCCGGATAAACGCACCGCGGCCAATTTGGTGCTGTTGTTTGATGTATCTGGTTCGATGCGCGGCAAAGACCGTTTGCCTTTGGCAATAAAAGCCATGAAATTATTGGTCGATCAAATGAACAACAAAGATCGAGTAGCGATAGTGGTTTATGCCGGAGCTGCTGGCATGGTGCTTTCGCCGACAAATGGCGATAATAAACAGGCTATTTATGCGGCGCTGGAAAACTTAACAGCCGGAGGCTCTACCGCTGGCGGTGAGGGTTTGCGTCTGGCATATTCTTTGGCCGAGCAAAATTTCGATAAGAATGCCGTAAACCGGGTGATTTTGGCAACCGATGGTGATTTTAATGTCGGGGTGGTTTCTGGTGAACGGCTTGAAGATTTYGTAACTCGAAAACGAGAAAGCGGCATTTATCTTTCGGTAATGGGCTTTGGTCGAGGTAATTATAATGATCAAATGATGCAAAAAATCGCCCAAGCCGGCAACGGTAATGCTGCTTATATCGGCACGCTGAATGAGGCCAGAAAAGTACTGGTCGAAGAAATGCAAGGGGCGTTATTTACCATTGCCGAAGACGTAAAAATACAAGTGGAGTTTAATCCGGCGAAAGTGGCAGAATACCGGTTGATCGGTTATGAAACCAGAATGTTAAAACGCGAAGATTTTGCCAATGATAAGGTTGATGCCGCCGAGATAGGTTCCGGCCATACGGTGACGGCTATTTATGAAATTACTGCACCGGATTCAAAAGCCCGAATGATCGAAGATTTGCGTTATGGTGTTAAGGACAGCTCTGTATCAAAGTTAAGCAATGAAATAGCCCATGTCAGGATCCGCTATAAATTACCCAAGCAAGATCAAAGCCGCCTTATTGAGCAGGTAGTTACCGATGCCGATATGGTTGGTAAGTTAAACCAAGCACCGGATTATGTGCAGTTTTCCACGGCTGTTGCCGGATTTGCGCAAATTTTACGCTCGGAAACCAGATTGCAGGGTTTTGACTTTGATCAGGTAATTGCCTTGGCGCAACAAAGCAAAGGTAAGGACGAATTTGGGTATCGCGCGGAGTTCATTTCCTTGGTGCGTTTGGCCAAAATTGCCGCCGCGCAAGAAACTTTGGAAATAAAACAGAAAAATACTGATTAAACTTCAAAATAGTATTTCCTTTTTCAAACTAATCTGCATAGTGCGCCTAAAGCTGTCAGACTCAATGCGGGCGTGGCGGAATCGGTAGACGCACAGGACTTAAAATCCTGGGATCGCAAGATCGTGGGGGTTCAAGTCCCCCCGCCCGCACCATATTTTCTTTTCGTGTAAAATTCATTATTTTATCTCCTTTGTTTGAGCTAAGTGTTTGATTTATTAGGAAAGGCAGAGTTGTCTTTACGGTTCGATAGCCTTTCTCACGACAATAGATTAAGTGGTCGGCAAAGGTCATTCTTAGTAGGGCTTTCCTGTGCGATATATGCCCAGAGTCCCATAGATAGCGTGGGTTTTTAAAGAATCGCAGGGCGGTTCGATAAGCTTCGTCAAACCCTTGTGTTTTATTGCTATTATTTTGAGTAAGCGCCTCTAATTGTTCCACCTTTAAAATGCGCTGGCTTTCTAAATTGCTGATCTCGCCCTCATAAGCTGCTATAAGCGCAGGCTGTGTGGCTTGGACTGTTCTATCTATCAATGCTGCCATTTTAGTTTCTAAGGCCGTAAGGGCAGCTAAGGCAGATCGCTGTCGGGTTTTAAGCCCTTTGGTTTCGCGCTCCCAAATTACCCGCATCATCTTTTTAATCATGTTAACAAAATCTGCACTTGGTGTGAGATTGTTGAGCAGAGTAATAAACTCAGCTTCAATTTTTTCTTTGAGCGCTATAATTTCATCTTCAAGAATTTTTGTTTTATCACTGATTTTATTTTTTAATTCAA